>NZ_JAVKGQ010000001.1:434144-593496 GCF_031432255.1 Agromyces aerolatus
AGCAAGCAGCTCGCAGCGCCGCGACCCCGACCGGGACTGAGGACCACGACGCCCAGCTGGGGCAGCCGCGAAGCATCCGCTCGCCTCGGCTGACCCAGCCTGCCCGATCGCCGCGCCGCCGAGCCACGTTCCGCGGTGCCTTGTGCCGTGTTCAGGAATTACCGCGGACTCCACGGCGTGTCGGCGCGCGACGCGCCGGCACCTACCCGAATCTTCCTGAGCAAGCAGCTCGCAGCGCCGCGACCCCGACCGGGACTGAGGACCACGACGCCCAATCGGGGATTGGTCAGCGGAGCGCGGGGACGACCTCACGTTCGTACAGCTCGATGCCGCTGAGGTCGTAGGCCGCCTCGGGGAAGTAGTGGATCGCGTAGCCGAGACCCCGCTCCTTCGCCTGCGTCAGCTTCCCGGCGACCTGCTCGGGCGTGCCGACGAGCGCGGCACCGCCGTGGAACGCGCTCATGAATCTCGTGGTGCCGTCAGGCCCGAGGTGCGGGGCGACGCGGGCCTCGATGGTGGCGAGGCGACGCTCCACGTCCGCGGCATCCGCTCCGACGACGGTGTTGAAGTTCGCCGAACGCGTGATCTCGTCGAAGTCGCGGCCGAGCCGGTCGGTGTGGCCGCGCAGCACCTCGCTCTTGTGGCTGAACTCGTCGAGGCTGCCGAAGAAGTTCGTGTACGACGCGTACTTCGCCGCGATCCTGAGCGTGACCTTCTCGCCTCCGCCCGCGACCCAGATCGGGATGCCGCCCGGCTGCAACGGCTGCGGCTGCACGATCGCGCCGTCCACCCGGTAGTGCTCGCCGTCGAGCGTCGCGCTGCCGGTCGTCCACGCCTGGTGCATGATCTCGACGCCCTCGCGCAGCATCGCGAGCCGCTCGGACACGGGCGGGAACCCGTAGCCGTACGCCTCCCATTCGTGCTCGTACCAGCCGCCGCCGATGCCCATCTCGATGCGGCCGCCCGAGATGAGATCCGCGGTGGCCGCGACCTTCGCGAGGTACGCGGGATTGCGGTACCCCATGCAGGTGCACATCTGGCCGAGGCGGATGCGCGATGTCGACGCCGCGAACGCCGACATGAGCGACCACGCCTCGTGCGTGGCCTCGGTGGGGCTCGGCACGGGCGTCGTGTGGAAGTGGTCGTACACCCAGACCGACTCCCACGGCGCGTCAGCGGCGTCGGCTCGCGCGGCGATGCCGTGCATCGTGGCCCAGTGGTCGGCAGGCTCGATGCCGACGAGGTCGTAACGCCAGCCCTGCGGGACGAACATTCCAAAGCGCATGCGGTCAACCCTAGGCTCTCGGAAAGCGCATCCCCTCCCCTTGACGCGCCCGCGCCACTTCCCGCGCCCCCGCGCCACCTCCGCCCGCCCGCGCCACATCCCCGCCGCCGCGCCATGAAGGACCGATCGCGCCAGGTACGACGGTCGTACTTGGCGCGATCGGTCGGGGGCGGCGCGGCAGTGCCGACGGCCGGCCGCCGGTGCCGGCTACGTCAGCGCGAAGCGCAACTCGGCCATGGCCGGCCCCGACCACGCGGCCGTGCCCTCGAGGTCGTCGCCGCGCACGGTCACCACGCGACCACCCCGCGCGATCACCAGGAGGGCGAGCTGCGGCAGCAGGTCGCCCGCGCGGCGACCATCGGTGAGCTGGTCGCCGTTGCCGTGGTCGTTCGCGAACTCGATCGCGCCCGACTCCCGGTCGAGCGCGCCGTTCACCGAGGTCGTGAAGTCGAACCAGAACGTCTCCACCGCACCCTCGACCGCCTCGTGGGCGATCGCCGAGAGGTCGCGTTCGACGCGGCCGGCGCTGCCGTCGGCGAGCGTCTGCAGCTGCGACACCGCCTCGTGGATGTTGAGCTTCGCGAGCTGCAGGCGGATCGCCTCGTCGATCTCGGCCGCGTTCAGCCGGTCGGAGCCGCCCGGGACCGGCACGATCCGCCGTCCGTTGCGGCTGCGGTCGATGAACAGGCTCAGCAGCGGCTCGGTTGCGAACACGAACAGCGGGATCCGCTCCTCAGGGTCTCGCTCGTAGAGGTCGTGCTTGACGACGTCGGCGACCCGCTTGGCGTAGAGGTCGAGGAGCGTCTTACGCCCCTCGTCGCCCTCGAGGCGGCTGGCGCCGTTCTGGGCGCCGACCCCGCTGCCCGCCCCGCGCGGCGCACGCTCGCCGGGCTCGCGGTTCGTCGCGGCGTCGAGGTTCGCGAGCCCCTCGGCCTCGATCTCGAGCCGCGTCGCGCGATCGGTCGGCGTCGCGTGCCAGACACACCACTCGTGAGCCGAGATCGTGATCGCGAAGGCCTCCTGATCTTGGCTGGGCGCGCGGAGCAGCTGACCGAGCGTGAAGTGCGCTCCGACGTGGACGGCGTCGTCGAGCCGGTTCGGCAGGACGAACACCTCCTCGACGCCGGGCGCCACGAAGATCGCCATCGAGCGCGACAGGTTTCCCCAGAGCGGTTCCGCGCGCAGGATGGCGTCGCGGCTGCGCCGCAACCCGTCGACCTCCGGCCCGGTGGCTCCGTCGGCGCGCACGCGCTCGATGGCCTCGTCGAACGCGCTCTTCACCGCGACCTCGGCACGCTCGCGTTCAGCCACGACCGGCGAGGTCGACGTGTAGATGCTGATCGCGGGATAGTGCTCGCCGGCCAATGCGGCGAAGTCCGCGGTGGTGGGCAACTCGTAGTGAACGGCCATACGTTCCTCCCCGGGTTGAACTCGCGACCCGCGACCGCGGTGTCGCTCGCGACCAGCCTAGGAAGGCCGGGCGGAGAATGACACCCTTTTGCGGGACACTTGACGCGCCGGGCAACCTCGGGTTAACGCACGGGGTGGTTCGACCGGAGCACGCCGGCCGGGTCGACGTCGTCCTTCACCGCGCGAAGCCGTCGCAGGCGGTCGCCGAACAGCGACTCCGGCGCGACCGGGTACTCGGCGAAGTTCAGATAGCCGAGGTCCGCCTGCCACGGTGCGATCGCGGCCCGCACCCGGTCCAGGGAGGCCGCGAGCACCTCGCCGAGGCCCGGCGCCGCGATCCCGACGGCGTAGACGGCGTAGCCCGCATCGAACCCGGCCGTGGCTCCCGGGAACGGCAGCCCGCGCGAGGCCGCGTGGCGCGTCGCGACAGACGGCCGCACCATGCCGCCGAGGTGCCTGATCTCCACCGACAGCAGCGCGCAGTCCGAGTCGGGCCCGGTCGCGTCCGCGAACGCCCGCACCGTGTCCGGTCCGAGCTCGGCGAGGGCCATCCCGTCGCCGAACCCGGGCACGGGCTCGGGCGGGTCCATGTGCAGCTGCAGCAGCTCGGCGGTCGGCTGCGGATGCACCGAGTCGAGGTCGGGGCCGAGCTCGCGCAGCGGCGCGAGCAGTTCGTCGGCCCGGTCGGGCGTCTCCTGGATCGCGACCTCGATCGCGACGAACGACTTGCCCGCGAGGAACGGGGGCAGCTCGGGCATCGGCGGGATCCGCAGCACCCGGCCCAGGCTGGTCACGGCGTCGGGCACCGTCTCCGTCCACGTGCGCCAGGCCTGCAGGACTTCCTCGGTGCGTTCGAGCGGGAAGAACAGCGCACCGGCCACGATCGTCGCGATGGGATAGAGGCGGAACTCGAGCGCCGTGACGATCGCGAAGTCGCCCCCGCCGCCTCGGATAGCCCAGAACAGGTCTTCATCGTGCTCGGCGTCGACGCGCCGCGTGCGGCCGTCCGCGGTGACCACCTCGGCCGCGATGACATGGTTCGCGGCGATCCCGTGCGAACGGGCGAGCCACGACAGCCCGCCGCCCAGCGTGTACCCCACGACGCCGACGTCGTGCGAGGACCCGGCGAGCGCGGTGAGCCCGTGCGGCGCGACGGCGGCGATCACGTCGCCCCACTGCGCGCCGGCCTCGACTCGAGCGACGCGCGCGTCGACGTCGACCTCGACGCCCCGCAGCTCGTGGGTGCGGAGCAGGATCGCGTCTGCGAGCCCGTCGTCGGCCGCGAGCGGACCGGCGTTGTGGCCGGTCGCCTGCGGAGCGACGGCGAGACCGGCCTCGCGAGCCGTGTTCACCGTCCGCACCACGTCGTCCGTCGAGGCGGCGACGACGACCGCGGCCGGCCGCTGGTCGACGGCGAGGTTCCACGCGACGCGCGCGAGGTCCCAGTCGTCGGCGCCGGGCGTCACGAGGCGTCCGTCGAGCTGCGCGCCGAGCCGCGCGAACGAGTCACGCCGGCTCGGGCCGCGCGGGTCGAGGGCTGCCGGGTCGGCCGCGGTTCCATCCGCGGGCTGGGTGGCTCGAGTGTGCATTGTGGATCCTTTCGGGTTTCGTCACGGGACGAGGAGCGGATACCGCGTCGGCGGCCGCGGGTACGGCGCACACGACGTGGGGTCATTCAATCCCTCTGCGGCTCCCGCCGCACCAGTGAATTCCCGCCGACACACATCAGGGATGTCCCGGGTGTGCCCGGGACAGCCCGGATGCGCCGTCCGGAATACCTCGCCCGGGGCATCCGTTGCCTCCCGGTGATGACCACCACGACCACCGCGCCCACCACGCCGCGCCTCTCCGTGCTCGATCTCGTCCCGGTCCGCACCGGCCAGTCCTCGGCCGAAGCGGTCGCCGCCTCGATCGCGCTCGCGCGTGCGGCCGACCGGCTCGGGTACGAGCGGTACTGGTTCGCCGAGCACCACAACATGCCGGCGGTCGCCTCGACCACGCCGCCGGTGCTCATCGCCGCCACCGCGGCGAACACCGAGCGGATCCGGGTCGGCTCGGGCGGCGTCATGCTGCCGAACCACGCCCCGCTCGTCGTCGCGGAGCAGTTCGCGGCGCTCGAGGCGATCGCCCCGGGGCGCATCGACCTCGGCATCGGTCGCGCGCCGGGAAGCGACCCGGTCATCACGCAACTGCTCCGCATCAGCGGCCCCACGGCGGACGTCGACCGGTTCCCCGACCACATCGCCGACATCATGAGCCTGCTCTCGCCCGAGGGTGCGACGCTCCGGCTCACCAGCGGACGCGAGTACGCGATCGCCGCGACGCCGTCGGCGACCGGGACTCCCGCGCTGTGGCTGCTCGGCTCGAGCGACTACTCGGCCAAGCTCGCGGCCGAGCTCGGCCTGCCGTACGTGTTCGCCAACCATTTCTCGGGCGAGGGCCTCGAGCGCGCGCTCGAGCTCTATCGCAGTGAGTATCGTCCGAGCGAGGCGCACCCCGCGCCCGAGACGTTCCTCACGGTCAACGCATCCGTCGCCGCGACCGCCGACGAGGCATCCGACCGCGCCCTGCCGCAGCTGCGCTCGATGGCGCGCCTGCGCAGCAACCTGCCCATGCGCCCGCTCGAGACGGTCGAGGAGGCGCTCGCGGCGCCGCACGACTCGATCGGCGCGGAGCTCATCGCCGCCATGCGGCGGCGATGGATCATCGGTGACGCGGATGCCTCGGCCGCCGAGGTGCGGCGCCTCGCCGAGCGGCACGGGGTCGACGAGGTCATGATCGTGCCGATCGGCGGCACCTACGAGGGCGAGCCGGCGGATGCCACGCCCGGGCGCGTGCAGACGCTCGAGCTGCTCGCGGGCGCGCTCAGCTGACGTCGGCGGCCGCGGGGGCCTCGGCCCGCGTCTCGGCGCCGCGGAAGTGCGTGACACCGAACGCGACCAGCACCTGCATCGAACGGTCGCGCGTGGCGGGTGCAGCTGAAATGCACCCGCCATCTGGGACCGTTCGATTGCCGCGGGTCGTCCGGGCACGAAGATGCCCCGGCGAGCCGGGGCATTCGTTGCGGCGGGTCAGGCCGCGAGGCGGCGAAGGTCGTCGGTCGAGGCGCGATACTCGTCGCCCTCGGCGATCACGACATCGCGCGGGACGCGTGCACCGTTCTGCACGCGTGCGCCGTTCCCGATCGTGGCGTAGGGGCCCACGACCGCGTGCCGGCCGACGACCGCGCTGCGGCCGATGTGCGCGTTCACGCCGACGATCGCTCGCTCGGCGACGATCGCGTCGCGATCGACCCAGCCTCCCGGCCCGATGCTCGCGTTCCGCTGCACTTCGGCTCCGGGGTCGACGTAGGCGGTCGGGTCGACGAACGCGGTGGGGTCGACCTTCGCGGTGGTGGCGACGAGGCCGCGACCGTTCGGGTGTTTGCGGTATCGCCGCAGTACCCCGTTCTCGTCCTCGAACTCGACATAGTGGATGCCCACGTGCTCCTCCCTTCACGGACGTGTGTTGCACGCCCCGAACATGGATACAACACCGGATCTGATCTGGGAATTCCCTTGCGCTCACCGGCCATCCTGATTAAGGCGCCTAGGCTGACGGGAGCCGGTTCTCGTACTGGACCGGCCTTCACCCCCGGGATCTCCATGACGTCAGCCGAGCTCCGCGAGCCGCCGCTGCACGAGCCGCCGCTGCGCGCGCGGCCGTTGCTCGAGCTCGACGACGTTCGAATCCGGCACGCGGGCGCCGAGACGGCGACCCCGTCCGGGGTCACGCTCGATGTGCGCCCCGGCGAGGTCGTGCTCGTGCTCGGGCCATCGGGGTGCGGCAAGTCCACGCTGACGCTCGCGCTGAACGGGCTCATCCCGCACGCCGTGCCCGCCGAGATCGACGGCCGCATCAGGGTCGCCGGGCTCGACACCGCCGAGCACCCCGTCGGCGTGCTGAGCGCCCACGTCGCGATGGTATTCCAGGACCCCGACGCGCAGGTCGTCACCGGCAGCGTGCTCGACGAGGTCGCGTTCGGACCCGAGAACCAGCTGGTCCCGGCGGACGAGGTGCTCGCGCGCGCGGAGCGCGCGCTGAAGCTGGTCGGGCTCTGGGAGCGGCGCGGCGACAACCCCGATCGGCTCTCGGGCGGCGGTCGGCAGCGCCTCGCGATCGCGTGCGCGCTGGCCATGGCGTCTCCCGTGCTGGTGCTCGACGAGCCGACCGCGAACCTCGACCCGGCCGGCATCGACGAGGTGTACGCGGTGCTGCGCGAGCTGGCGGGCGAGCGCGACCACGCGATCGTGCTCGTCGAGCACAACCTCGATGCCGCGGTCGACATCGTCGACCGCGTCGTCGTGCTCGACCGGGACGGCCGGCTGATCGCCGACGGCCCGGCCGGCGACGTCTTGCGCGCGCGAGCCGACGAGCTCGCGGCCCTCGGCGTCTGGCTGCCGGTGTCGACGCTCGCCGCCATGCGGCTCCGCGACGCCGGCGTCGTGCTCGACCCGCTCCCCCTCAGCCCGTCGGAGCTCGCGGCGGCGCTCGACGCCGAGGCGGCGCTCCCCGCGCCGGTCGCGCACGCGCCGCGCCGGCGGTCGGCTGCTCAGGATGTGACGGATGCCCCGGGCATCACGGGCGCTCCGGGCATGACGGATGCCCCGGGCTGGACGGATACCTCGCGCGCCGCCGACGCCCGGCCGGCGGTCAGGGTGCGCGGGCTCTCCGTCCAGCGCGGCGGACGACGCGGACCGACCGTGGTGCACGACGTGGATCTCGACGTCGCGGCCGGCGACTTCCTCGCGATCGTGGGCACGAACGGCGCGGGCAAGACGAGCCTGCTGCAGGCGGTCTCGGGCGTGATCCCGGCCAGGTCAGGCACGATCGACGTCCTCGGGCTCGACCCGTCGCGCGCCGACGCGCGAGCACGCGGCCGCCGCATCGGCTTCGTGTTCCAGAACCCCGAGCACCAGTTCGTCGCCGCGACCGTCGCCGAGGAGCTGCACGTGGGGTTGCGGCAGCAGGACCTCCCCGACGCGGAGCGCGACGAGATCGTCGAGCGGATGCTTCGCCGGTTCGGCCTCGACGCGCTGCGCGCGCAGCATCCGTTCCTGCTCTCCGGGGGTCAGAAGCGCCGCCTGTCCGTCGGCACCGCGCTCATCGCGGGCCCGCCCGTGCTCGCGCTCGACGAACCCACCTTCGGCCAGGACCGCGGGCGCGCCGCCGAGCTGCTCGACATGCTCCGTCAGCTGAACGACGAGGGCACGACGGTGCTCGTCGTGACCCACGACCTGCAACTCGTCGCCGACCACGCCACACACACCGCCGTCATGGCCGACGGGCGCCTGATCGGCGTCGGCCCGACCAGTGAGGTGCTGACCGGCCCGCTCATCGAGCAGGCCGGGCTTCGGCACCCGCCGCTCGCGCGCGCCACACGCGGGCTGACGCGCCACCCCGCGTGGCGCACGGTCACCCGGCTCGCTCAGCTGCCGTCGGCCGGGGGCGCCCTGTGACCAGGCATCAAGGCCCGGACCCGGTCGCGGTCGGAACGACGACGGCATCCCTCGGCTCCGACCCGCGCGACGCGGCACCCGGCGAGCTCCCCGCGGCATCCGGCGGACGGTTCCTGAACCGTCTCAACCCGCTTGCGACGCTCGCCGCGACCCTGCCGGTCATGATCGCCGTCATCTTCACGCGCGACCTGCTCGTACCGGCCGTGCTGCTCGTCGCGTCGCTCGCGCTCATCCTGATCGGCGCGAGACTGCGAGCGCGCGCGGCGGCCGCCCTCGTGCTCGGCACCCCGCTCGTCGTCGGACTGCTCGCACTGAGCTTCGGCGCATGGGTCGACCCGGCGCGCGTGGCCGCCGTCTCGCCCGAGGCATCCGTCGTGCTCGTCGAACTCGGTGACTGGCGTTTCACGCTCGGGGCGTTCCTCGTCGGGCTCGCGACCGCACTGCGCGTCGTCGCCGTCGTGATGCTCTCGCTCATCACGGGCGTCTCCACCACGGGCCCCGAGCTCGTGCGCGCCATGGTGCAGAACCTGCGCGTGCCCTACCGCATCGGGTACACGGCACTCGCGGCGCTGCGGTTCGTGCCCCGGTTCGGGCATGAGCTCGAGGTGATCCGCGCGGCGCACCGGGTGCGGGGCGTCGACCACGGCCGCGGTCCCGTGGCGTGGTTCCGGCGCACGGTCGGGCTCGCCATCCCTCTGCTCGCGAGCGCGATCCGGCACGCCGAGCGGGTCGCGCTCGCCATGGACGCGCGCGCCTTCGGCGCACACCCGACCCGCACCGAGCGCACCATCAGCCGCTGGCGCACACGCGACACGGTGTTCGTCGGGCTCTGCTGGGTTGCCGCCGCCGCGCTCTTCTGGTGGGCCGCGGTCCGCTGATCGCGATGCGCTCGGAATCCGCATCGCGAGTCGTCGGCACCGGACCGCGACGCGCCGCCGAGCACAGGTCTGCAACGGCGTGTCGCGAGAACGTGCCGACGACTGACGACAGGTCCGGCGGCGACGCGCGCTACGCGGCCGTCGTTCCCTCGATCTCGATGAGGAAGACCAGGGTCTGCCCGCCGAGGTTCACGCTCGGGTCGGTGCCGTACGCGAGCTCCGGCGGGATCGTGACGATCAGCTTGGTGCCGACCTTCTGGCCGACGAGCGCCGCACCGAACCCGGGAATGACCTGGTCGGTGCCGAACGTGCGCGCCTCACCCGGGTACGACTGGTCGAAGATCTCCTTCGTGTTCCAGCTCTGGCCCTGATACTTCACGGTGACCTGGTTGCCCGCCTCGACGGTCTCGCCGTCCCCCTCCTCGAGCACCGTGAGCAGCAGCTCGGTCGGCGGCTCGGTGTCGGGGATGGTCACCGTCGGCGGCTCGTCGCCGTTGAAGGTCACCTCGGGGACGTTCTCGGTCCACTCGCTCGGCGTCGGCGGAGGCGTCTCCTCGGTGATGCCCGTGACGTCGGCGACGATCACGACCGCCTCGCCCGGTGCGACGCCGATCGACTCGTTGCCCTGCTCGCCATAGACGTCCGCCGCCGGCGCCACGGTCGCGGTCCGCGTGCCGACCGGCACGCAGTCGATCGCGGCGCGGAACCCGGTCAGCAGCGTGGACTCGCCGACGCCGAGGCTCACGGGCTGCGAGATCAGCTGCTCGCCGCTCGTGCCGCTGTACATCGTGAGGACGACGTCGACCTCTTGCCCGGGCTCGGTCGCGTCGCCTTCGCCCTCGATCAGGATGCTCCGCTGAAGCTCTTCGGTCTCAGCCGGTGTGTCGAAGGTGGCGTTCGGCACCTCACCGAACGCGCCGTCGGCCGTGACCCCGTCGGACAGGGAACCCGAAGAGACGTCCATGCACTCCCCTGCGGCGGCGGCGGGCGTCGTCGACGCGGGGGTCGAGCCGTCGCCGCTCGCGCAGCCGGCGAGCACGAGGGCGGATGCGGCGGCGAGCGCTACGGGCGCGGCAAGGCGCAGGGCGCGATTCATCAGAGGTCTCTCTTCGTCGATGACAGGACTGACCCAGTGTGCCCGATCCGGCTACGGATTCGCTGAGTCGTCCGGTCCCGGAAGCACCGCCCGGGATCCGCCGTGCGGCACCCGGCGCCCGGGGATCCACGGCATGATGTGCGTATGGGGGAAGAGACCAACGAACCTGACGCGGCCGACGGCCCGTCCGCGACGCCGGGTGCGACCGCGGTCACGGCACTCGACGCCGCGCTGTGGGAACCGCTCGCGTCGGCCGCCCTGCTGCGCTCGCAGCCACAGTTCGACGAGACGGTGCTCGATGCGTGGTGCCGGGACGGCGCCGCAGCAGTGCCGACGGCCGCCCTCGTCGGACCGGGCGGCCGCGTCGACGCGATCGACCCCGACGAGCTGCTCGTGGCGGTCGCACGCGAACGCGGCGCGGACCTGCCGCAGCTCGAGGTGCACATCGCGGACCCCGCCGAGTGGCCGACCGACGGGTACGACCTCGTGCAGTGCGTGCTCGGCCTCGCCTCGTGCAGCACACCCGACGAGACGGCGCGCCACCTCGTCTCCCTGATGAGGCCCGGGGGCCGCATCGTCGTCTCGCTGTGGGCCGACGGGGCGCTCCGCCCGCTCGCCGACCTCGCGCGCGAGACGCTCGCCGAGGTGCACACCGGTCCCGTCGAGCGCGACGAAACCGCACGCGGATCGAAACCCGGCGAAGCCGCCGAGGCATCCGTCGCCGTCGCGCTGCCGGGCACCCCCGGAACGCTCGCGACGCTGCTGCACGATCTCGGCCTGGCCGAGGTCCGCGCGGAGCGCGTCGACCGGCACCTCGACCTCTCGGGCGACCTCGCGTGGGAGCTGGTCCTGGGCGCCGGGCTGCTGCCGGCCGAGACGCTCGCTGAACTCGACGACGACGCGCTCGATCGGTTGCGGAGCGGCATCGTCGCCGGCGTCGCCGAACGGGAGCTCACACGCGTCGACGCCTCGACGCTGATCGCCGTCGGGCACCGCGCCGGCTGACGTCCGGCGCTGCGTCAGTGCGCTGTGACGCGCGGCCCGCGGCGCTGGATCTCGGGTACGCGCAGCTGGGGCACGACCCGCAGCATGAACCGGTCGAAGCCCGGAGCGGTGAATGCCGCGTACCCGTGCTCGGGCGCATAGAGCAGACCGAGCTCGATCAGCTCGGCGCGGATCGGCCCGACCTGCGTCGACTCGCGACCCATGAGCCGTGCCACGTCGGCGGCTTTCTGCGGTGCCGGGCCGAGCTCGGCCATCGCCCGCAGGTACGCGGTCTGCAGCGGCGTCGCGCGTTCGAGCCGCAACCGGAAGAACCAGCTGTCGAGCCGAGCGTCGTAGGCGTCTTCCGCGAGCTCGACGTCGGTGCGCCGCACGAGGTCGCCTTCGGCGACCGACCAGGTCTGCGCGCCGAGCTCCTGGATGAAGCACGGGTACCCGCCGGTGATCTCGAGCGCACGCTGCACCGCGGCCTCCTCGAACGCCACGCCCTCGGCGAGCGCGGGCCCGGTCAGGGCGGCACGCGCGTCGCCCGGCGCGAGCGGCCCGACCGACGGGAAGGAGAACAGCCGGTCGGCGTACGACCTCGCCTCACCCGTGAGCTCGGCGAGGTGCGGCAGGCCCGCGCCGACCCACGTGATCGGGAGACGACGCTGCGACGTCGCATGCACGGCGTGCACGAGCGCCTCGAACTGCGTGCGCGACAGGAACTGCGCCTCGTCGATGAGCAGCACGACGCCGCGCTCGTGCGCGCGCGCCGCCTCGCCCATCGCGACGAACACGTCGGCGAGGTCCATGTCGAGGTCGCCGGAGTCGCCCGCGCCCTCGGCGGCCGGCACGTCCCACGCGACGCCGAACGCGCACGCGAGCTCGACCTGCGCGCCGAACGCCGTGAGCACCTCGGCCGCGACCCGGTCGCGCTCGGTCCAGCGCGGACGCGGTGCGAGCCGGAGCAGCGCCGCCTTCAGGTGCGTGAACACCGCGAGCCGGAACCGGCCGTCGTCGCACTTGACCGCCTCGAGCTCGACCGGCTCCCAGCGCTCGCCGCGCGCGACCTCGGCGAATCGTGCGAGGAGCACGGTCTTGCCGACGCCGCGCAGGCCGGTGAGAATCATCGAAGGCTCGGCGCGGCCTCGCCGGAGGCGGCCGAGCAGGACGCGGAAGGCCTCGAGCGGCTCGCCCCGCCCGGCGAGCACCTCGGGATCGGCGCCCGCGTGGGGGGTGTACGGATTGCTCGCACGGTCCACCCCGCGAGTATACGCCGATCGCGTCATTTTATAAAGGGTCGATAAATCGCCCTAAAGCACCGAAGACGTCCGATAGACTGGCCTCTCGGGTTTCCCAGTACGCAGCGTGTGAGGAGTGTGGATGATCCTCAGCCTCGTCCTGTTCGGCGCCCTGTCGCTCGTCGCGCCGCTGCTCACGAGGCTTGTGGGGCGCCGCGTCTTCCTGGTGCTCGCGCTGCTGCCCGCCGCGGTCTTCGTGGTCCTGCTCACGCTGCTGCCCGACGTGATCGACGGCAGCGCGGTGGTCGAGTCCGTCGACTGGATCCCCGCGCTCGACATCGCGTTGAGCTTCCGCATCGACGCGCTCGCGCTGCTGCTGGCGCTCATCGTCACGGGCGTCGGCGCGCTCGTGCTCGTCTACTGCACCTGGTACTTCTCCGACGACGAGCCCTCGCTCGGGCGCTTCGCCGCCCTCCTGCTCGCGTTCGCCGGCGTCATGCTCGGCCTCGTCACCGCCGACGACGTGTACATCCTGTTCACGTTCTGGGAGGCGACGAGCGTGCTCTCGTACCTCCTGATCGGCCACTACACCGGGCGCAAAGAGAGCCGCGGTGCGGCCCTCCAGGCGCTCACCGTCACCACGTTCGGCGGGCTCGCGATGCTCGTCGGGCTCGTCCTGCTCTCGGTCGAGGGCGGCACGACCTCGCTCAGCGCGCTCGTCGAGAACCCCGTGCTCGGCCCGGCCGGCGAATGGGGCATCGCGCTCGTGCTCATCGGCGCGATCTCGAAGAGCGCGCTCGTCCCGTTCCACTTCTGGCTCCCCGCCGCCATGGCCGCGCCCACGCCCGTGTCGGCGTACCTGCACGCGGCCGCGATGGTCAAGGCCGGCGTCTACCTCATCGCCCGGCTCGCGCCCGGCTACGCCGACCTCGAGGTGTGGCATCCGATCGTCGTGATCCTCGGCGCGACGACCATGCTCGTCGGCGGCTGGCGCGCCCTCCGCCAGTACGACATCAAGCTCCTGCTCGCCTACGGCACCGTCAGCCAGCTCGGCTTCCTCGTGCTCGTCACGGGCTTCGGCACTCGCGACGCCGCCCTCGCGGGTGTCGCCCTGCTGCTCGCGCACGCGCTGTTCAAGGCCGCGCTGTTCCTCGTCGTCGGCATCGTCGACCACGCCGCCGGCACGCGCGACTGGCGGAAGCTGTCGGGCGTCGGGCGCCGCATGCCCGTGGTCGCGACCGTCGCGGTCCTCGCCGCAGCGTCCATGGCCGGCCTGCCGCCGCTCATCGGCTTCGTCGCGAAAGAGACCGTCTTCACCGCCTACCTCGAGGCGACCTCGGCGGGCGCCACCACCGGGCTCGCGGGCTGGGCGTGGCTGGCGCTGATCGCCGCCTTCCTCGGCTCGGTGCTCACCGTCGCCTACAGCGTGCGCTTCATCTGGGGCGCGTTCTGGTCGAAGCCCGGCGTCGAGCCCACGCCGCTGCACCGTGAAAGCCCGCTCATCGCGGTCGCGCCCGCCGTGCTCTCGGTCGCGAGCCTCGTCGCCGCGTTCGGCATCGCCGCGATCGAACCGCTGCTCGCCGCGTACGCCGACGAGCTGCCCGGCCCGCTCGACTACCACCTCGCGCTCTGGCACGGCTTCGAGACCGCACTCGCGCTGTCGCTCGCGGTCTACGTGCTCGGCGCGCTCCTCGTCTGGGGCCGCGCACGCGTCGCCCGCATGCAGGCGTCGGTGCCGCAGCTCGTCGACTCGGGGCGCGGCTACCTCCGCGTCGTGTCCGCGGTCGACCGGTTCGCCGCGGCGATCACGACCGCGATCCAGAAGCGCGGTCTGCCCGGGTACGTCGCGGTCATCGTGCTGGTCTTCATCGGCGGCCTCGGCGCCTCGGCGATCGCGAACACCGTGTGGCCGGGAAGCATCCGGCTCTGGGACTACCCGGCGCAGCCGTTCCTGGCCCTCGTCATGGCGGTCGCCGCCATCGCCGCCACGTTCGTGCAGCAGCGCATGTCGGCCGTGCTGCTCGTGGGCATCACCGGGTACGGGCTCGTGCTGCTGTTCGGCATGTCGGGCGCGCCCGACCTCGCCCTGACGCAGGCGCTCATCGAGACGGTCACGGTGGTCGTGTTCGTGCTCGTGCTGCGCCGGCTCCCGAAGCGCATCGGGCAGCGGAACCCGCCCGTGCACCCGGTCCTTCGCGGCATCGTGGGCGGGGTGGCCGGTCTCGTCATGGCCGTCATCGGCTTCATCGCCCTCGGCGCACGCATCCAGCCGACCATCTCCGAAGGCCTGCCGGCGCTCGCGCTCGAGGCGCACGGCAAGAACATCGTGAACGTCATCCTCGTCGACATCCGGGCGTGGGACACGCTCGGCGAGATCTCGGTGCTCGTCGCGGTCGCGACCGGCGTCGCGAGCCTGATCTTCGTCTCGGGCCGCACGGGCGGCGCGCCGCGCCTCGACAACGGCCCCGGCCGCCGCGACCGTCTCCGGCCCGTGCCCGAGCCCGCATCGAGCATCGGCGGCGCCCGCCGCAGCGTGGCCGACACGGCGGGCGAGGAGCATGCCTCGGGCGAGGCATCCGACACCCGTCAGACCTGGCTGCTCGCCGGTCGCACCCTGTCGCCGCGCCGTCGCTCGATCCTGATCGAGGTCCTCGTCCGGCTCCTCTTCCACCCGGCGATCATCGTCTCGGTGTACCTGCTCTTCGTCGGCCACAACCAGCCCGGCGGCGGGTTCGCGGGCGGCCTGCTCGCGGGCATCGCGCTCGTCGCCCGGTATCTCGCGGGAGGCCGGTACGAGCTCGGCGAGGCCGCACCGATCGACGCCGGCCGGCTGCTCGGCACGGGCCTGCTGCTCGCCGCCGGCACCGCCGCGTCCTCGCTCGTGTTCGGGCTCACGGTCTTCGAGTCCACCTGGTTCGAGCTCGACGTGCCCGTGCTGGGCACCCTCTCGGCCGGCACCTCGACCCTGTTCGACATCGGCGTCTACCTCGTCGTCGTCGGGCTCGTGCTCGACATCCTCCGTGCGCTCGGCGCCGAGGTCGACCGCCAGCAGGAGGAGGCGGACGAGGCGTCCGCCGAGTCCGGGGCCGACGCCTCGGCCGAGGGGGTGCGCGCATGACCGCCTCGCTCACCCTCCTGCTGCTCATGGCCGTGCTGTTCGGCGCGGGCATCACGATCATGCTCGAGCGCAGCCTCACGCGCGTGCTCATCGGCTTCCTGCTCGTCGGCAACTCGGTCAACATCCTGATCTACCTCATGAGCGGCGCCCCTGGGCTCGCGCCGCTGCTCGAAGACGGCGTCGACCCGAGCGAGATCTCCGACCCGCTGCCGCAGGCGTTCATCCTCACCGCGATCGTGATCAACCTGGGCATCACGAGCTTCATGCTCGCGCTCATCTACCGCTCCTGGTGGCTCGCCCAACTCGGCGACGAGGGCGACTCGGTCGATGACACCGAAGACCTCATGGAAGACGTCGAAGAAGCCGAAGAGCTCATCCGGTCCTCGCACGAGGACGACCGCGCCATTCAAGAAGTGCTCGACGCGAGTGACGAGGAGGCACCCCGATGAACCCCTCCGCCCTCGTCCCCCTCGTCGTCCTGC
The DNA here is from genome assembly GCF_031432255.1 of Agromyces aerolatus. Lineage (NCBI taxonomy): Bacteria > Bacillati > Actinomycetota > Actinomycetes > Micrococcales > Microbacteriaceae > Agromyces > Agromyces aerolatus. The sequence continues at coordinate 450,137 of NZ_JAVKGQ010000001.1, forward strand.
TGCCGCTCATCGGCGCGGCCGTGAACCTCATCCTCGGCCGGCACCGCCGCGCCCAGATGGCCGTCTCGGCCACGGTGCTCAGCGCGGTCGCCGTCATCGCCGCAGCCCTCCTGCTGATCGTCGACGAGGCCGACCAGGGCATCTCGGTCGCCGTGGGTGCGTGGGAGGCGCCGTTCGGCATCGTGCTCGTGGTCGACCGGCTCGCGGCCATCATGATCGTGGTCTCCGCCGTGGTCCTGCTCGGCGTGCTCGTCTACGCCGTCGGGCAGGGCATCGCCGACCAGCATCGCGAGACGCCGGTCTCGATCTTCCACCCGACCTATCTGATCCTGTCGGCCGGCGTGTTCAACGCGTTCATCGCGGGCGACCTGTTCAACCTCTACGTCGGCTTCGAGATCCTGCTGGCCGCGAGCTATGTGCTGCTCACGCTCGGCGGCACGGGTGAACGCATCCGCGCGGGCGTCACGTACATCATCGTGAGCCTCGTCTCGTCGCTGTTCTTCCTGTCCGCGATCGCGCTCATCTACGGTGCGACCGGCACCGCGAACATCGCCCAGCTGTCGGTCCGGCTCGCCGAGCTGCCCGACTCGGTGCAGCTCATGCTGCACCTGCTGCTGCTGCTCGCGTTCGGCATCAAGGCCGCCGTGTTCCCGCTGTCGTTCTGGCTGCCCGACTCGTACCCGACGGCGCCCGCCCCGGTCACGGCGGTGTTCGCGGGCCTGCTCACGAAGGTCGGCGTGTACGCGATCATCCGCACCGAGACGGTGATCTTCGCCGACCACGACGTGTCGACGCTGCTCCTCATCGTCGGCGGGCTGACCATGGTCGTCGGCATCCTCGGTGCACTCACCCAGGCCGACATCAAACGTCTCCTGTCGTTCACGCTGGTCAGCCACATCGGGTACATGATCTTCGGCATCGGGCTCGCCTCCGAGCTCGGCATCGCCGCGACCATCTACTACGTGGTGCACCACATCACCGTGCAGACCGCGCTGTTCCTCACGACCGGGCTCATCGAGCGCTTCGGCAGCTCGACCTCGATCACGCGCCTTGCGGGCCTGCTGAAGGCGTCGCCGCTGCTGGCGATCCTGTTCTTCATCCCGGCGCTCAACCTCGGCGGCATCCCGCCGTTCTCGGGCTTCCTCGGCAAGGTCGGCCTGTTCGTCGCCGGCGCAGAGGTCGCGCCGGCCGACGCCGGCGGCGAGGCCTGGCTCATCTGGGTCGTGATCGCGGCCGGCGCGATCACCTCGCTGATCACGCTGTACGCGCTCACCCGGTTCTGGAACATGGCGTTCTGGCGTGGGCGCAACGAGCTCGAGGGCTACGACTCGGTGCTGCTCCAGTCGGTGCAGGAATGGCCGGATGCCTCGGGCGCGACGACCCGCACCGCGACGCGCTCGACCCCGGTACTGATGGTCGCCGCGACCACCGCGCTCGTGGCCGTCACCATCCTGCTCACGGTGTTCGCCGGCCCGCTGTTCGACCTCGCGTCGCGCGCGGCGATGAACCTCGAGTCGGGCGTGTACGTGTCGCTCGTCTTCCCCGAGGGGGTGACGTGATGCACGCCGAGGTGTCGTTCTGGAAGTCGCTCTGGCGCCAGGCGCCCCTGCTGATCGCGCTCGTCGCCCTGTGGCTGCTGCTGTGGGACCACGTCGACGTGCTCACGGTGGTCACGGGCGTGCTGCTCGCGGTGGGCGTCACGCGTGCGCTGTACCTGCCGCCCGTGCTGCTCTCGGGCCGGTTCAATCCGTGGCGTGGCCTGCTGCTCGGGCTGCGCATGATGTTCGATGTCGTCGTCGCGTCGTTCCAGGTCGCGTTCCTGTCGGTCGCGCCGTGGTGGAAGCCGATGAACGCGATCATCGCCGTCCAGCTGCTCACCCGGTCGGACTTCGTGACGACGCTCACGGCCGAGGCGATCTCGGTCGTGCCCGGCACGGTCGTGGTCGACATCGATCGCGAGCGCGGCCTCCTCTACTTGCACGCGCTGGGCACGCGCACGCCGGCCGACATCGAGAACGTGCGCAGGAAAGTGCTCGGCGTCGAGGAGCGGATCGTGCTGGCGATCGGCTCCCACGACCAGGCGGAGTCCATCCGCGCGGCCCGGCGCGAGCGCCGCGCAGCCCGCGAGAAGGGAGCGGCGACATGAGTTTCCTCGCCATCGTCAGCGTCATCGCCGGACTCATGTTCGGCATCGGCGCGATCGCGGCGGTCTGGCGCATCATCCGTGGCCCGTCGATCCTCGATCGCGCGCTCGCGACCGACGTGCTGCTCGCCATCGGCATCTGCGCGCTCGGCTCCGAGATGGCGATCAACCAGCACACCGACACGCTCGTCGTGATGCTCGTGCTCGCGCTGTTCGCGGTCATCGGCTCGATCTCGATCGCGCGCTTCATGGCGAGACAGGATGCCTCGTGAGCGCCGCCGAACTCGCGGTCGGCGTGCTCGTGGTGCTGAGCGCGTTCTTCTCGATGGCCGCCGGCATCGGGATCCTGCGCTTCCCCGACGTGCTCACCCGGCTGCACGCGGCGACGAAGCCGCAGGTGGCGGGCCTCGCGACCGTGCTGCTCGCCATCGTGGTCCAGGTGCCCACGTGGGGCGTGCTCACCACCGCGGTCCTGGTGATGCTGTTCCAGCTGCTCACGCAGCCGATGACCGCGCACATGCTCGGCCGGTCGGCGTACCGCACCGAGCACGTGCGGCGCGATCTGCTCATCGAGGACGACCTCGGCCGCGATATCGCCGACCACGCCGAGCCCGACGAGCTCGACGAGGCCGAGCCGGGCGCCGAGCCCGAGGAGACCGTCGGCCCGGAGGGCCGCCACTAGCCGACGCCCGGCCCGCCGCCCGGCCCGCCGCGCCGCGTATCCGCGCCACGTGCGACGATCTGCGCCACGTACGACGGTCGTCGCTGGCGCAGTTCGTCGCGGTTGGCGCGGACCGCGGGCGGAATACGGTGCCGGGCGTGGGCGCTGAGTCCGGTGTGAGGAAACGCATCGGATTCCTGTCGTTCGGGCACTGGCACCCCTCCCCCATGTCGGGCACGAGGTCGGGGCGCGACGCGCTCGTGCAATCGATCGAGCTCGCGGTCGCGGCCGAGGAGCTCGGCCTCGACGGTGCCTACTTCCGCGTCCATCACTTCGCCCGCCAGCTCGCGTCGCCGTTCCCGCTGCTGGCCGCGATCGGCGCGCGCACGAGCCGCATCGAGATCGGCACGGGCGTGATCGACATGCGCTACGAGAACCCCCTCTACCTGGCCGAGGAGGCTGCAGCCGCGGACCTCATCAGCGCACACGCCGGAGTCGAGGGCCGCCTGCAGCTCGGGGTGAGCCGTGGCTCGCCCGAGACCGCGCTCGACGGCGCGCATGCGTTCGGGTTCGTGCCGCCCGAGGGGCAGACCGATGCCGACCTGGCGCGCGCGAAGACCGAGCTGTTCCGGGCCGCGATCGCCGGGGCCGGGGTCGCTCCCGCGAATCCCCAGATGACCGGCACGACCGGGATGCTGCCGATCCAACCGCAGTCGCCCGGACTCGCCGATCGCATCTGGTGGGGCTCGGGAACGCGCGCGACCGCCGAGTGGACCGCGCAGCAGGGCATGAACCTCATGAGCTCGACCCTGCTCACCGAGGACACGGGTGTGCCGTTCGACGAGCTGCAGGCCGAGCAGATCGCGCGGTTCCGCGCGGCGTGGGCCGAGGCCGGCTGGGAGCGCGAGCCGCGCGTCTCGGTCTCCCGGAGCATCCTGCCGATCGTGACCGACCAGGACCGCGGCCTGTTCGGCGAGCGCGAGGCATCCGACCGCGACGACCAGGTCGGATACCTCGACGGCGGTCTCGCCCGGTTCGGCAAGAGCTATCTCGGCGATCCCGACCGCATCGCGGCCGACCTCGCGCAGGATGCGGCCGTGCGCGAAGCCGACACGCTGCTCGTGACCGTGCCCAACCAGTTGGGCGTCGACTACAACGCGCGACTGCTCGCGACCATCGCCGAGCACATCGCGCCCGCGATCGGCTGGCAGCGCACCGGCTGATCACGCACCCGAGTGCGCGTCTCGCGATTGCACCTCCACAGAGGGGCCCCGCACCTGGGTTGTGCACAGCTCGCGTCGCGCGGAGCGCCCTGTCAGAGGCATCCGCTTGACTGGGTGGATGAGCGCGACCGCCACCGACACCCGAGCCGCGGCCCTCGCGTCGCTGCGCCAGCTCGTGGGGCGTGACGACGCCGAGTTCCACGACGGGCAGTACGAGGCGATCGAGGCCCTCGTCGAGGGGCGCCGGCGCGCGCTCGTCGTGCAGCGCACCGGGTGGGGCAAATCCGCGGTGTACTTCGTGGCGACGCTGCTGCTGCGGCGCGCGGGAGCGGGTCCGACGGTGCTCGTCTCGCCACTGCTCGCGCTCATGCGCGACCAGGTCGCGGCGGCCGAACGCGCGGGCGTGCGCGCGGTGTCGATCAACTCGACCAACGCGCACGAGTGGTCCGACGTGCTCGCGAGGCTCGACGCCGACGAGGTCGACGTGCTGCTCGTCTCGCCCGAGCGGCTGAACAACCCGTCGTTCCGCGAACAGCAGCTGCCCACGCTCGTGCGTCGCATGGGCCTGCTGGTCGTCGACGAGGCGCACTGCATCAGCGACTGGGGGCACGACTTCCGCCCCGACTACCGGCGTCTGCGCGACCTCATCGCGCAGATGCCCGCCGACGTCCCCGTGCTCGCGACCACGGCGACCGCGAACAGCCGCGTCGTCGCGGACGTCGCCGAGCAGCTGGAGACGGGCGCGGGCACCGAGGTGCTCACCATCCGCGGGCCGCTCGCGAGATCGTCGCTGCGACTCGGCGTGCTGCAGCTGCCGAACTCCGCGAGCCGGCTCGGCTGGCTCATCAGCCACCTCGACGAGCTGCCCGGCTCGGGCATCATCTACGCGCTCACGGTGTCCGCGGCCAACGACACCGCCCGGCTGCTGCGCGAGCGCGGGCACGAGGTGCGCGCGTACACGGGGCAGACCGATGCCGACGAGCGCATGGAGTCCGAGGCGATGCTCAAACGCAACGAGGTCAAGGCGCTCGTCGCGACGAGCGCCCTCGGCATGGGGTTCGACAAACCAGACCTCGGCTTCGTGGTGCACCTCGGTGCGCCCAGCTCGCCCGTCGCGTACTACCAGCAGGTCGGCCGTGCCGGCCGCGCGACCGAGAACGCCGATGTGCTGCTGCTCCCCGGGGTCGAAGACCGCGACATCTGGCACTACTTCGCGACCGCTTCGATGCCAGACGAAGATCGCGCCCAGCGCGTCATCGCCGCGCTCGACGGCGACCGGCCGACCTCGACGCCCGCGCTCGAGGCCATGGTCGACATCCGCCGCACGCCGCTCGAGCTGCTGCTCAAGGTGCTCGACGTCGACGGCGCCGTGCGCCGCGTGCAGGGCGGCTGGGTCGCGACCGGCGAGCCCTGGGTGTACGACGCCGAACGGTATCGCCGTATCGCCGACGAGCGCGTCGCCGAGCAGCAGCACATGCTCGAGTACGAGACGACCGACGAGTGCCGCATGGCGTTCCTCCAGCGCTCGCTCGACGACGCGACCGCGGCGCCCTGCGGCCGCTGCGACCGGTGCGCCGGCGCCTGGTATCCGGCCGAGCTGACCGGGCAGGCGGCCGAGGCCGCGCGCAGCGCGCTCGACCGGGTCGGCGTGCCGATCGAGCCGCGTGGCATGTGGCCCACGGGCGCCGACCGGCTCGGCGTCCCGGTCAAGGGCAAGATCCCACCCGGCGAACGCCCCGCCGAGGGTCGCGCGCTCGCGCGCCTCACCGACCTCGGGTGGGGCGGCACCCTGCGCGAGCTGTTCGCCGCCGGCGCGGCGGATGCGCCCGTGCCGCCGCAGGTGCTCGCCGCGTGCGTGCGGGTGCTCGCCGACTGGGGCTGGGCCGAACGACCGGTCGCGGTCGTCGGCATGCCGTCGCGGTCGCGACCAGAGCTCGTCGACTCACTCGCCCGCGGCCTCGCCGAGGTCGGGCGGTTGCCCTATCTCGGCGCGCTCGAGTTCCGCAACGGCGGCCCCGAGGGCGGCCCCGGCGGCAACAGCGCCTTCCGCCTCGCCGGCCTGTGGGATCGTGTGTCGGCCGACCACCTCGACCTGCCGGCCGGCCCCGTGCTCCTCGTCGACGACCTCGCCGACAGCCGCTGGACCCTCACCGTCGCCGCCCGCGAGCTCCGCCGCGCAGGCGCGACGACCGTCCTGCCGTTCGCGCTCGCGCTGCGCGGGTGAGCCGGGAAAGCTGACCAGTTCGCGGCGTATCACCGGTGATACAGTTGGGGGATGAAGACCGTGAGCGTGCGCGAGCTCCGGAATCACGGCGGGGCGGTCCTGGCCCGCGTGGCACGCGGAGAGGTGCTCACGGTGACCAGCGACGGGGCGGAGGTGGCGGAACTCCGTCCGCTCCCCAGACGGTCTCCGTCGACGGCACAACTGATCCGCAACCGCCGCACCCTTCCCGCGGTCGACCCGGCGGCCCTCCGCTCGGACCTCGACGAGCTGTTGGACCCGACGCTGTGACGCAGCCGCAGCGCGGTCTCCTCGACACCTCCACGGTGATCCTGCTCGGCCGCATCGAGCAGGCGGATTCACTGCCCGACGAACTCTCGATCAGCGCCGTCACGATCGCTGAACTCAGCGTGGGTCCGCTCGTCGCGCGCGACGATCGAGATCGCGCCGCACGGCAAGCCCACCTTCAGCAGGCGGAAGCGGATTTCGAGCCGCTCCCGTTCGACGCAGCCTCCGCACGAGCGTTCGGCCAGGTCGCCGCCGCGTTACACGGCGCGGGCCGGAAACCAGCGGCGCGTTCCTACGACGCGCTCATTGCGGCGATCGCGCTGGCGAACGATCTGCCGATCGTCACGGCGAACCCGAAGGACTTCGACGGGATCCCGGGCGTTTCGGTGATCCCGGTGACGATTCCGGCCTGACCGCCCGTCCTGCCGTTCGCGCTCGCGCTTCGCGGGTGAGCCGGGAGGCCTCGGCGGCACCTGCGGAGGACACTGACGTCCTGCGCCGGGCGCTACGGCAGCAAATCCAGCATCTGCGGACACGCTTTCATCGCGTGGATGACCAGTTCGTTCCCGCTGTCGAACACCAGCACGACCGTCTCCAAGAGGCGCCCCTGGGTGTCGAAGCCGAGCCTCAACTGCCGCGCGGGGCTCTCCTCGTCGAGATAGTCGACCCAGACGGGCCAGCTTGCGGCGTGAATCGTATCGTCGGCGCAAATTCCGTGCTTGAGCGCGGAATCGTGGACCTTCATGCCGCCGGCGCAGCAAGGGCGTCCCGAATGACCTCGGAACGTGTCTTCCCTTCTCGAGCAGCCCGCGTGTCGATCGCCTCCAGCTCCTCGATCGTGAGGCGCAACGCGACGACCTGCGACGGCTCAGATCCCCGCCCTGGTCGCCCACGGGCCCGCTTCTTCAGCAGCTGAACGTCGTATCCCGCCTCAGCTTCCGCGGCCCAGGCCGAGATCTGCTCTTCAGTCACCGGTACACCATTGATGGTCTCGTCAGCACCCATTGACTTAATGTATTACGAAAAGGCTCACCCGTCCACCGTAGGTTCAGGCTCGCCACACCATCCCACGGGCACGACACTCTCGGAGTCCACGGTCAGCATCCGTTCATAACGGGACCCTTGTGCCCGTTTCCTGCCCAGAAGTAGGGTCGCAGCAAGTGCGGTGTCGCGCGAGGGGTGCGGTGCCGCTTCATACGGAGGGGAACGCAGTGGCAGATCTGATCGTGATCGCGTACGACTCGGAGTCCGAGGCGGAGGCGGCGTACAACCGCGTGCAGGAGCTCCAATCCGACCTCGTGGTCGAGCTCGCCGGGCTCGCCCTGGTCAAGGTCGACGGAGAGGGCAAGACCAAGGTCGAGTACCCGGGTGGGGCCGGCAACATCGGGCTCGGGGCCGCGGGCGGAGCGCTGTTCGGCACGCTGATCGGGCTGCTGTTCTTCGTGCCGATCGCCGGACTCGTGTTCGGCGGCCTGTTCGGTGCGCTGTTCGCCGGGCTCGACAAGACCAGCATCGACTCCGAGTTCCGGGACCGGGTGAAATCGACCGTCACCGCAGGCAAGTCGGCGATCGTGCTCTATGCCACGAAGCTGACCGAAGACAAGTTCGCGGCGGCGCTCGCGCCGTTCCACGGCACCGTCGTGCAGACCTCGCTCTCGGCCGAGGACGAGCGCGAACTCATCCACGACCTCGCCGATCAGAAGCAGTAAGCCCGGCTGAGCCGGTGGCCGGCCGAGATTCGCTCGAGGCCGGTCATCGGCGTGATGCCGACGGCCGAGCGCAGCGCCGGTCAACGCAACGTCCACCGATCACCGGGGGTTGAGATGGGGTACGAGCCGAAGGACGCGTCGGCGTTCACGACGCGGGCGAACCAGGAGGCGCGGGCACGGTACGCGCTCGACGACACCGAGGACTTCGATCTCGCCGATCGGGGCTTCATCGCGCCCATCCCGGGCGGGGTCGTGCCCGCCGGGGACGGGAAGGTCTCGGTCGACCTGGCGGACTTCGACTTTATCGAGGGCGACGCTCCGGCGACGGTCAACCCGAGCCTGTGGCGGCAGTCGCAGGTCATGCGCAAGGCCGGGTTGTACCGGGTCGTCGACCGCATCTACCAGGTGCGCAACACCGATATCGCGAACGTGACGTTCGTCGAGGGCGACGACGGCGTCATCGTGATCGACTGCAGCGCGAACGTCCACTCGGCGCGCCAGGCGCTCGAGCTGCTCCGCGAGCATGTGACCGACAAGCCGGTCGTCGCCGTGATCTACACGCACACCCACGTCGACCACTACGGCGGTGTGAAGGGCGTCGTCGACCCCGCGCGAGTCGCCGACGGCAGCGTGCCGATCATCGCGCCCGGCACGATCGCCTCCTTCGACACCTACGCCATCGGCGAGAACGTGGTCGCGGGCAACGCCATGTCCCGCCGCGCCGGCTACGCGTTCGGCAGCCTCATCGGGCACGGCGACCATCTCACCATCACCGCCGGCATCGGCATCGCCACCGCCGCGAACAGCGAGGTCTCCTACCTCTCACCGACCGATCCCATCACCGAGACCGGCCAGCGCCGGGTCATCTCGGGGCTCACGTTCGAGTTCCTCTACGCGCCCGACACCGAGGCGCCGGAGGAGATGCACATCTGGATCCCCGAGCTCAAGGCGCTCACGTGCGCCGAGAACGCCAACCACAGCCTGCACAACATCCAGACGCTCCGCGGCGCGCGCACTCGAGACGCGCGCAACTTCGCCCGCTACCTCGACGAGACACTCGTGCGCTGGGGCGACGACGTCGAGGTGCACTACGGCCCGCACACCTGGCCCGTGTGGGGCAACGCCGAGGTCGTCGCGTTCATCGAGTCGCAGCGCGACACGTACAAGTACATCCACGACCAGGCGCTCCGGCTCGCGAACCAGGGCTACACGCCGCTCGAGGCGGCCGAGGTCGTCGAGCTGCCCGACGTGCTCGGCCGCAAATGGTTCAACCGCGGCTACCACGGAACCCTGCACCACGACGTGCGTGCGGTGTTCACCAAGGAGCTCGGCATGTGGGACGGGGACCCCGTCTCACTGCACCCGCACACCCCCGTCGACACCGCCGAGCGCTACCTGGCGCTCGTCGGCCGCGATGCGCTCGTCGACGAGGGCCGACGTGCGATCGCCGAGGGCGACTACCGCTGGGCGACGCAGGTGCTGCACCACGTGGTCTTCGCGAGGCCCGACGACACCGAGGCGAAGGGGCTGCAGGCCGACGCGTACGAGCAGCTCGGCTATCAGGTCGAGGGCCCGCAGTGGCGCGGCATCTATCTCGCCGCCGCGCGCGAGCTGCGCGAGGGCATCGCGCCCGCCGCGTTCGCGACCGCGAGCCCCGACACGATCCTCGCCATGCCGCTCGACATCCTGTTCGACTTCGCCGCGGTGCACGTGAACGGGCCCCGCGCCGCCGAGGTCGACGTGCGGATCGATCTCAGGTTCACCGACTCGGACGAGACATGGACCATGTGGGTACGGAACGGTGTGCTCAATGCCCGGCCCGGAGCATCCGCCGCGGCGCAGCTCACCGTCAGCGCGCCGAAAGGCGACCTCGTCGGCGTCCTGCTCCAGCCCGCCGCCGCCGGAAAGCTCGCCGACGCCGGCAGGATCGCGCTCGACGGCGACCGCGGAGTGCTCGACACCTATGCCGGGGTGCTCGACGAGTTCGACCCCGACTTCGCGATCGTGACGCCGTAGGCCGCGATGCCGCCGCGCGTGCAGCCACCGCTGGCCGGGCTCACCCGGCGGAACGTGGTGCGCGAGCTCACCGCGGGCGTGACCCTGCTGGCGATCGCCATCCCGCTGAACATCGGCTACGCGCAGATCGCCGGGCTTCCGGCGACCGCCGGACTGTACGCCCTCATCGTGCCGACCGTCATCTACGCCCTCGCGGTGTCGAGCCGCCAGCTCGTCGCCTCACCTGACGCGGCGGCGGCCGCACTCGTCGCGAGCTCGATCGGCGGGCTCGCCGCGGCGGGCACCGCCGACTACGCGACGCTCGCCATGGCGCAGGCGATCATCTGCGGCGTGCTGTTCATCCTCCTGAGCGTGTTCCGGCTCGGCTTCCTCGCGAACTTCCTGTCGAAGCCGATCCTCGTCGGGTTCGTCGGCGGCCTCGCCCTCGACATCCTGGTCAGCCAGATCGCGAAGATGCTCGGGGTCCACATCGACTCCGGCGGCGAGTTCGTCGACAAGGTCGCCGGCCTGGTCACCGGGATCGGCACGACCAACCTCGTATCGCTCACGATCTCGGTCCTCGCCGTGGCCGTGCTGCTCGGCGGCCGGCGGCTGCTGCCCGCCGTGCCATGGGCGCTCGTCGTGCTCATCGTCGGCACGATCGTCGTGGTCGTCGCGGACCTCGACGACGCAGGCGTCGACGTGCTCGGCGAGGTTCCCGCCGGGCCGCCCGTGCTCACCTGGCCCGTGATCGACTGGTCGACCTGGCTCGTGCTGATCCCATCGGCCATCGCGCTCACGCTCGTGACGACGGCTGAGGGGCTCCTGGTCTCGCGCTCGTACGGCGAGCGACGCGGGTATGCGACGAACCCGAACCGGGACCTGTTCGCCTTCGGGCTCGGCAACGTCGCGGCCGGCGCCTCGGGCAGCTTCGCGGTCGGGTCCTCCACGTCCCGCACCGCGGCCATGGACCAGGCGGGCTCGCGCACGCAGCTGCCGTCGCTCGTGCTCGCGGTCGGCACCCTGCTCCTGCTCCTCTTCGGCACCGCGCTGCTCGCGGACATCCCCTCACCCGCGATCGGGGCGATCGTCGGCGTCGCGATCCTGCCGCTGCTCGGCATCCGCGACTTCGCCACGCTGTGGCGGCAAGACCGGTTCGAGTTCGCGGTGGGCGCGGCCTGCTTCCTCGTCACCCTGTTCGTCGGGGCGATCCCCGGCATCCTGGTCGCGTTCGTGCTCGCGCTGATCAACCTCGCGAAGCGTGCCGCGAACCCCGCGATCGACGTGCTCGAGGCCGGCGGCGAACCCACCGACTCCCTGCTCGACCGGGCGCCGAGCGGCGCGGTCACAGCTCCGGGTGTGATCGTGATCCGGCTGGCGGCGCCGCTGTTCTTCGCGAACAGCTCGGTCTTCGCCGACGCCGTCAAGCGCGCGGTCAGTGCCGCCAGCGATGCCGGGCACGGCCCGGTGCGACACGTCGTGATCGACATGGAGGCCGTGACCGACGTCGACGTGACCGGCGCTGAGAGCTTCGAGTCGCTCCTCGCGTGGCTCGACCGCGAGCGCATCGAGCTCTCGTTCAGCCGGGTGCGTCCTGACGCGAGGGCACGGCTCGAACACCTGGGCCTGCTCGGCGATCGCCCCGTCTCCGAGACCAACCGCGCGGCGCTGCGGTCCCTCGCAGACGAGGCGGAGCAGGATCCGACCGATCGACACGGCACCTGAACCACGAGAACGGGGAATGAGGACATGGCAGACGACCAGACGGCCACCAGTATGAGCAGCGAAGAGCTCGCCGAAGCGGTCGGGCGGGTGGGCCTGCCCGACGCGCTCGCGACCCCGTTCGGCCGGCTCGAGTTCTTCGACGGCGTGCCGAGCGACGCCGGCACCGCCACGCTCTTCGACGCCCTCGACCTCATTCGCGCGGCCGAAGCGTTCATGAACGCCGTGCCCGGCGCGTCGCTCGTCGCGTTGCGGCGCGGCCTCCGAGCCGCGGGCGTGACCGGCCCCGAGGTCATCGGCTTCACCGATCCGCGGGCGAACTCGGGCGGCATCTACCTCACGCCGAACACCGAGACGACCTACGGCACGACCTTCCTCGACCTCCGCGCCTGGGGCCCGACCGTGATCGAGGCGCCGCCTCAGTCGCTCTGCGTGGTCGATGACTTCTGGTTCCGGTACGTCGCCGACATGGGCATCGCCGGGCCGGATCACGGCGTCGGCGGGAAGTACCTCTTCCTGCCGCCGGGCTACGCCGGCGACCGGCCAGAGGGGTACTTCACCTTCGAGAGCCCGACGTTCACCAACTGGGTGGTGTTGCGCGCACTCGGCGGGGTGCCCGCGATGAAGCAGACCCGCATCTACCCACTCGCCGAGGCGGATGCACCCCGCGAGAACGTGTTCCTGAACCTCGCCGACGCGCGGATCAACACCGTCCACTCCAATGACCTCGAGTTCTTCCGCGAGATCGACGAGCTCGTGCAGGAGGAGCCAGTGGAGGCGCTCGACGAAGAGCGCACGGGGCAGCTCGCGGCGCTCGGGATCGTGCACGGGCAGCCGTTCTCCCCCGACGAGCACCGTGCGGACCTCCTCGACCAGGGTGCGCGGCTCGGCGCCGCGATCTCCCGCGCCCTCGTGTACCGGCCGCGCGATCCCGCCGCATTCTTCTGGGCGGGCAACTCGTGGAAGAACGCGTTCGTTGGCGGCAGCTTCGAGTTCCTGCGGAACGGCGCGAGGCTGCTCGACGCCCGCACCCAGTTCCACTATTTCGCGACGGTGATCACGCCGGCGATGGCGCACGCCCAGGTCGGCGCCGGGTCGGCCTACGCGTACACCGCCGAAGACGCCGACGGGCACGTGCTCGACGGGGCGGCGACGTACTCGCTGCGGATCCCCGCCGAGCCGCCGGCGAAGAACTTCTGGTCGATCGACCTGTACGACACGCAGACCCGGTCGCTGCTGCAGATCCCCTCGACGCCGTACCCGTCGCTGTCGAGTCTCGAAGGATCCGTGCAGGCCGAGGAGGACGGCAGCTTCGTGCTCTGGTTCGGGCCCACGGCGCCGAAAGGTCGCGAGTCGAACTGGGTCGAGACGGTGCCGGGGAAGAGCTGGTTCCCGATGTTCCGCCTGTACGGCCCGCTCGAACCCTGGTTCGACGGCAGCTGGCGGCTGCCCGAGCTCGTGCGGGAGGCTGCAGCGTGACCGGCGCGATCGGGAACATCCTGCCCCTCGCGCTGGGCGTCGCGATCAGTCCCATCCCGATCATCGCGGCGATCCTGATGCTGCTCTCGCCGAAGGCGAGGGGCACGAGCGTCGGCTTCCTGGCCGGCTGGGTCGTCGGCATCGTGGTCGCGCTCGTCGTCTTCATCCTGCTGGCTGCGATCCTCCCGCAGGCCGATCCGGATGCCTCGAAGCCCATCGCCGGCGCCATCAAACTGCTGCTCGGCGTGCTGCTCCTGTTCCTCGCCCTCCGCCAGTGGCGCGGGCGACCGAAGCCGGGTGAGCAGCCCGCGCTGCCGGCCTGGATGAACGCGATCGACCAGATGAACACCGGACGGGGCTTCCTGCTCGGGTTCGCGCTGGCCGCGATCAACCCGAAGAACCTCCTGCTCGCGGCGAGCGCCGGCGTCGAGCTCGGGACGGCGGGGCTCGCCGTGGGTGAGATCGTCGTCGTCGCGGTCGTGTTCGTGCTCATCGCCGCGATCACCGTGCTCGGTCCGGTGGTCGCCTACCTCGTGGCATCCGATCGTCTCGCGGGCCCGCTCGAGTCGCTGCGGGTGTGGCTCGTGCACAACAACGCGACCATCATGACCGTGCTGCTGCTCGTCATCGGCGTCGCCGTGATCGGGAAGGGCATCGCCGCGTTCTGACCGCCCGCCCAGCGACCAGAACCGGCCACGGCCGGCCGAAGGAAGGAAGATCTGCAATGGGCTTCATCGACGAACACCCCGGCCTCGACTGGGCCGACCGCACCGACTTCGAGAACGTCGAGCGAGGATTCATCGGCACCGTCGAGGATCCGAAGATCCGAAACGCGAACGGCGATGTGGTCTGGGACACCGAACGGTTCGCCTTCCTGTCGGCCGACGCGCCTGCGACCGTGAACCCGTCGCTCTGGCGGCAGTCGCAGCTGCTGCAGAAGCATGGGCTGTTCGAGGTCACCGACGGGATCTACCAGGTCCGCGGACTCGACCTGTCGAACATGACCATCGTGGAGGGCGACACGGGCGTCATCGTCATCGACCCGCTCGTGTCGAACGAGGTGGCCGCGGCCGGGCTCGCGCTCTACCGGGCGCACCGCGGCGACCGGCCCGTCACCGCGGTGATCTACACGCACTCGCACGTCGACCACTTCGGCGGGGTCGAGGGGGTCGTCCCCGATGGGGCGCAGATCCCGATCGTCGCCCCGGCCGGGTTCCTCGAGCACGCGGTGTCGGAGAACGTCTACGCGGGCACGGCGATGTTCCGCCGCGGGATGTACCACACGGGCGCCGCGCTGCCGGCGGGACCGGAAGGGCTCGTGAGCACCGGCCTCGGACTCACGGCCTCGACCGGGACCGTGTCGCTGCTCCCGCCGACCCTCGACATCACCGAGACGGGGCAGGAGGAGACGCTCGACGGGGTCCGCATCGTCTTCCAGCTCACGCCCGGCACCGAGGCTCCCGCCGAGATGAACTTCTTCTTCCCCGACCGACGTGCACTGTGCCTCGCGGAGAATGCGACGCACAATCTGCACAACCTCGTGACCCTGCGCGGTGCCGAGGTGCGCGACGCGCGCGGCTGGTCGCGCTACCTCAACGAGGCGATACGGCTGTTCGCCGCGGACGCCGACGTCGCGTTCGCGTCGCACCACTGGCCGACCTGGGGCACCGACGCGATCGTGGAGTTCATCAGCGGTCAGCGCGACCTGTACGCGTATCTGCACGACCAGACGCTCCGGCTGCTCAACGTCGGGTTCACCGGACCCGAGATCGCCGAGCAGTTCACGCTGCCGCCCGCGCTCGAGAACGCCTGGCACGCGCGGGGGTACTACGGCTCGGTGAGCCACAACGTGAAGGCGGTCTACCAGCGCTACCTCGGCTGGTTCGACGGCAACCCGGCGCATCTCTGGGAGCTGCCGCCCGAGCAGGCCGGCGCCGCGTACGTCGACGCGATCGGCGGGCTCGACGCGACGCTCGCCAAGGCCGCCGAGCACGTCGCCGCCGGTGACCTGCGGTTCGCCGCGCAGCTGCTGAGTCACGCGGTGTTCGCCGAGCCCGGGTCGGCTGAGGCGAAACGCGCGCTCGCCGACGTGTTCGAACAGCTCGGATACGGCGCGGAGAACGGCACCTGGCGCAACTTCTACCTCGTCGGCGCGCATGAGCTGCGCAACGGGGTGTTGAAGACCGCGATCGCCCCCGGTGCCGGCATGGCCGCGGCGCTCACGATCGACCAGATCTTCGACACGATCGCGATCCGCGTCGACGGTCCGCGGGCGTGGGATGAACGGTTGAGCATCGACTGGGTCTTCCCGGAGACGCGTTACCGCACGACGCTGTCGAACGGTGCCCTGATCGTCGAGCCCGACGCGCCGGCGAACGACCACGCCGACCTCGAGCTGCGGCTCACCAAGCCGCAGCTGCTCGGCCTGCTCGCGGGCGGCCGGGCGGAGGAGCTCGACCACACCGGCGATCTCGCCGTGCTGCAGCGCCTGGTCGGCGTGCTCGGCGACCCCGACCCCGACTTCGACATCGTCACGCCATAACCCGCTGGTCGAGGAGGCGCGCCAGCGCCGCGTCACCACCCCTTTCCTCATTCCTTGCTCAGGAAGATCGGATGCTTTGGCGGCGCGTCGTGTGCTCGCGGACGGCGTGTCGCGTCGAACTTCCTGAACAGGGGGCCGAGGAGTGGTGTGGTGACGCGGGCTGCCGTCGCGATCGGCGAGAAGTACGACGAAGGGCACCCGCGACGATTCGACCGGTGATCGGCACGCCCCCCCATTCCTTGTTCAGGAAGATCGGATGCCTCGGCGGCGCGTCGTGTGCTCGCGGACGGCGTGTCGCGTCGAACTTCCTGAACAGCGAAGACGGGATTGGCGGGTGCGACGAAGGGGCACCCGATCGAGATCGGGTGCCCCTTCGCGATGCGCGCGATCAGACGGTGGCGGATGCCTCGTCGGACTCGGTCTCGGCGATGACCGCCTCGGCTTCGGCGACGACCTCGTCGACCGCGGTCTCCTCGACCTCGGCGACCGCGAGCTCGACCGGTCCGAGGTTGCTGAGCAGCTCGTCGCCGAGACGCACGTCCTCGAAGTCCACGTCGATCTCGGCACGGTCGAGCAGGTCGTTCATTCGACGCTGCCGGTTGCGCGGGATGAGCGTGACGACCCGGCCCGCGTTGCCCGCGCGGCCGGTGCGGCCGGCGCGGTGCAGGTAGGTCTTGTACTCGTCGGGCGCGTCGGCCTGGATCACCAGGTCGATGTCATCGACGTGGATGCCTCGGGCCGCGACGTCGGTCGCGACGAGCACGTCGACCCGGCCGCTCGTGAGCTGCTGCAGGTTGCGCGTGCGGCGCGACTGGTTGAGGTCGCCGTGCAGGGCCACGGCACGGATGCCGTAGTCCTCGAGGTGATCGGTCAGATCCTCGGCGAACGCCCGGGTACGCGAGAACACGAGCGTCTTCCCGTCGCGGCTCGCGAGCTGCGCGACGACGTCGCGCTTGTCGCGGTTGTCGATCACGAACACGCGGTGCTCGATCGTGCCGGAGGACTGGTCCTCGCCGGCGACCTCGTGCACGGCGGGGTCGACGAGGAACTCGTCGACGAGCGCGGCGACGCCCGTGTCGAGCGTGGCCGAGAACAGCAGCTTCTGGCCGCCCTCGCTCGTCTCGCGGAGGATGCGCTGCACGGGCTCGAGGAACCCGAGGTCGCACATGTGGTCGGCCTCGTCGAGCACGGTGATCTGGATCTGCGACAGGTCGAGGTGGCCCTGGCGGAGCAGGTCCTCGATACGACCGGGCGTGCCGATCACGATGTCGACGCCGCGTCGCAGCGCGCCGACCTGGCGGGCCTGCGGCACGCCGCCGTACACCTGCGTGGTGAAGAGGCCGATGGACTGCGCGATGGGCTGCACGGTGCGGTCGATCTGCAGCGCGAGCTCACGCGTCGGCGCGAGGATGAGCGCGCGGGGCGCGCGGCCCATCTGGCGCTTGCCGCCCGACTTGCCCTGCTCGGCCCACAGCTTCATGAGCCGCTCGACGGTCGGCGCACCGAACGCGATGGTCTTGCCGGAGCCGGTGCGGCCACGGCCGAGCACGTCGCGACCCTCGAGCACGACGGGGATGGTCGCGGCCTGGATCGGGAACGGCGACTCGGCGCCGAGGTCCTTCAGTGCACGGACGATGTTGCCGCCGAGCCCGAGGTCGGCGAAGCCGACGCCGTCGACCTCATCGGCCTGGATGGCCTGGGCCTCGAGCCGCTCGAGCACCACGTCGTCTTCGGGCGTGAACCGGGGGCGTTCGTCCTTCGCCGGGTAGAACTGCGAGGGGCGGCGCTCCTCGGCGCGGAAGCTCGGGCGCTCGTCGCGGTCGAACCTGCGAGGGGCACGCTCGCCGCGGTCCTCGAAGCGGCGTGGCACGCGGTCGTCACGGTCGAACCGGCGGGGCGCGCGATCGTCGCGGTCGAACCGGCGGGGCGCGCGGTCGTCGCGGTCGAACCGGCGGGGCGCACGGTCGTCACGGTCGAACCGGCGCGGGGCACGGTCGTCACGGTCGAACCGCCGAGCCGGGCGCTCGTCGCCGTCGCGACGCGGCGCACGGTCGTCACGATCGAACCGACGCGGGGCACGGTCGTCACGATCGAACCGACGCGGCGCCCGCTCGTCACGGTCGAACCGGCGAGCCGGGCGCTCGTCGCCATCACGACGCGGCGCACGGTCATCACGATCGAACCGACGCGGCGCGCGGTCATCGCGGTCGAACCGGCGAGCCGGACGCTCGTCGCCATCACGACGCGGCGCACGGTCATCACGATCGAACCGACGCGGGCCACGGTCGTCGCGGTCGAACCGGCGACCACCGCGGTCGTCACGGTCGTCGAACCCGCGGGGTGCACGCTCGTCGCGGTCGCCCTGCCCGGCACGCTGCGGCGCACGGCCGCCGGCGACCCGCTCGTCGCGGGTCCACCGCGCCTTGCGCGGCGCCTCAGCCTCGTCCGGGCGGTAGCCGCGGTGGCCCGCGCTGCGCGACCCGGGCTTCTGCCCGGGCTTGGTGCGCGAGCTCTTCGCGTACGACGGGTCGAAGTTGCGGGCGGGCCTGCCGCCGGCGGGCTTCTTGTTCTTCGGCATGGTGGAACTTCCTGGGTTGTACTCGTGTACATGGCAGACGCACGTGCGCAGTGCAGCACGCCTGAGAACCCGGGCAATCCTCGACCGGGGCCGTTCACATACGGTGACTATCCGCAGCCAAATTGCTACGAAACCGGCCCTCAGGACTCACAAACCCATCCGCGGCACTCCGCGGTGTCCAAGACCGACTCGACCACGTTACCCGACGCCGCCTGAGAATTCACCTCAGGAAATGACCGCGTAACACCGGCCGCGTACGCTCGGCGCGTGAACCACCCCGTGTCCGTCGCGGTCGAACCGCCCCGCCAGCCCGAGATCGAGCGTCTGCTCGAGGGCAGCACCACGTATGCGCAGTCGCTCGGCTATCCCCCCGAGGCGAACTTCCTCCTCGATGTGTCGCAGCTCGAGCGTCCCGGCGTGCGGGTGTTCGTCGCGCGCGATGGCGACGGCGCGGCGCTCGGCATCGCGGCGCTCGTCGACGACGTCGCGGTCGCGAGCGGCTCGGCCGAGCTCAAGCGCATGTTCGTGGCCGACTCGGCGCGCGGGCGCGGCGTCGCCGGCCGGCTCCTCCAGGCCATCGAGACGGATGCCACGTCGCGGGGCCTGCGGCAGATCGTGCTCGAGACCGGCACGCTCCACCTCCCGGCGCAGGCGCTGTACGCCAAGCACGGGTACCGCCGCATCCCGGCCTTCGGCCAATATGTCGGCGAGCCGTACAGCGTCTGCATGGCCAAGGACCTCGGCGAACCCCGTCCCTGACCCGCATCCACGAACGGCTCGGACCTGAGGTAGCATCAAGCACCCCCGAATCCGGAGCCCCCGTGTCCCGTTCCCTTCACTCCGGCGGCAGCGGGCCCTGGCGACGACGCCGCGGGCTCCTCGCCGCCGCGGCCGTCGCCGCCGCGCTGGCGATCACCGGCGCGCTCTCGGCGTTCCATCCCGCGCTGCGCGAGATCGACCCCGGTGCCGCGAAGGCGGCGAGCGAGGTCGTACCCGGCGAGATCATCGGCATCCGCACGTTCACCCCGCCCGCCGGGCTCCTGGTCGACGCCGATCTCGAGTACGGCACGCGCGAAGACGGCACGCTGCTCACGCTCGACGTCTGCCGGCCGAGCTCGGCCTCGGTGGGCGCGAACCTTCGCGGCGCGCTCCCCGCGGTCGTCTCGGTGCACGGCGGCAGCTGGGCGCGTGGCGACAAGGCCAACGCCGACTGGCGCAACGTCTGCCTGTGGCTCGCGAGCGAGGGGTTCGTCGCGGCATCCGTGAACTACCGGCTCGTGCCCGACGCGACCTTCCCCGCCCAGCTCGACGACGTGTCGCTGGCCGTCGAGTGGGTGCGCGACGCCGCTCAGATCGACCGGTTCGGGATCGACCCGGGCCGCATCGGCGTGTTCGGCGGATCGGCCGGCGGCAACCTCGCGGCGCTCATCGGCGCGGTGGGCGACGGCCCGACCGACCGCGGCGCCCGGGTCGCCGCGGTCGCCGAGCTCTCGGGTCCGGTCGCGCTCGATGCGCTGGCCGGGTCGTCGACCTGGTTGCAGGCGATCAGTGCGGCCTACCTCGGCTGCGAGGCATCCGTCATCGTCACCGGTGACTGCGAGCTCGCGCCGGATGCCTCGGCGGCGACGCATCTCGATGCCAGCGACCCGCCCGTGTTCATCGGCCACGCGCAGGACGAGGTGATCCCGCTCGCGCAGTCGCTCGGCTACGCGGCGGCGCTGCGCGCCGCGGGCGTGCCGGTCGAGCTCGCGGTGGTGCCGGGCGGAGACCATTCGATCGGCATCCTCGACGAGGCGATGCGCGCGCGGGTCGCGACCTTTCTGCACACCTACCTCGCCTGAGCCCGGGTGCACAAGCGCTCGACCGGCGCCGCGCGAGCTGCGATCATCCTCGTGTGCCCGACGACGACTCCCCGACCGCCATCACCCGCTCGGAGTGGCGCCTGATCCTCGTGCGCACGTGGCACGAGTTCCGCATCAATCAGGCCGTCGACATCGCCTCGGCGCTGACCTACTACGCCGTCCTCGCGGTGTTCCCCTCGACGCTCGCCGCACTGGCCCTCCTCGGCGCCTTCGGCACCGCCGAAGAGGTCACGCGCGAGGTGCTGCGCGTGATCTCCGACCTCGGCGGCGAGTCGGCCGTGACGGCGCTCGACGACCCGGTCGAGCAACTGCTCACGGCGTCGCACCACTGGTTCGCGCTGATCATCGGCCTGGGCGCGGCCCTGTGGGCGATGTCCGGATACCTCGGGGTGTTCGGTCGCGGAATGAACCGCGTGCTCGGGGTCGAGGAGGGGCGGCCCTTCTGGACGTCGCGCCCGGCGATGCTGCTCGTGGCCGCCATCGTCCTCGTGCTGGCCTCGGCCGTCGCGGTCCTGCTCATCGTCTCCGGCCCGATCGCGGACACGGTCGCGCGCGGCGTCGGGCTCGACGAGGGCGTCGTGTTCTGGTGGGACATCGCGAAGCTGCCGGTCGCGGCGATCCTCATGGCGACGCTCATCGCCGTGCTCTACTGGGCGACGCCGAACGTCAAGCGCCGCCATTTCCGGTGGCTGAGCGTCGGGGCGACGGCGGCGCTCGCGACCTGGCTGATCACCACGGCGCTCTTCGGCTGGTACGTCGTCGGCTTCCGCACGTACGAGCGCAATTACGGGGTGCTCGGGTTCGCGGTGGCGTTCCTGCTCTGGGTGTGGCTGTCGAACGTCGCGATCATGCTCGGCGCGGTGCTCGACTCGGAGGTCGAGCGGGTGCGGCAGCTCCGCGCCGGGATCGCCGCCGAGGAACGACTGCAGCTGCCGCTCCGCGAGGACCGCATGCTTGCGAAGAACCGCGAGCAACGCAACGCCGACATCCGCGCCTCGGCCGACCTCAAGCCCGACACCGCCGTCGACGGCCTGTAGCCGCTCCGCAACCCGCTCGTTGGTCGAGTAGCGAGCGCCAGCGAGCGTATCGAGACCGGGCGACGGTCTCGATACGCTTCGCTACTCGACCAACGACGGTCAGTGGCCCGAGTGGCCGCCGAGGTCGCCGTGCAGCTGGCCGTGCGGCACCGCGGAGTCGCCGGCCTCGGTCGCCGCGAGCGCGGGGGTCGCGAGCGCGGCGGTGAGTGCTGCGCCGACGAGCATGCCGACGATCGGCAGCCGCCGTTGCCGCTCGCGCCCCCCGCTTCGGGTCCCTGCGGGGACGCGGCGCGCGCGCAGGTCCGCGGCCGCGCCGAACGCGACCACGAGCACGAACAGGTCGGCGGCGAGGAGCGGCATCACCGCGACGCCGAGCACCGCGGCGCTGCCGGTGACGACGACGACCGCCGAGCCGGCGAGCACCCCGAGGCATCCGCCCAGGGTCGTGGCCGGCGCGACGACGCGGCCGGACCGGAGCCCGAAAACGCCCTGGCCGAGTGCGGCGACGCCGCACCCGACCAGGACCGCACCGGCGTAGCCCCCTGCGCCGGCCGCCACTGCGGTGAGGACGAGCCCGGCGCCGAGGGCGGCGAGCATCGGCCAGCTCCGCACATGGTCTCTGAGGGCCACGATCGGCTCCTTACGCCGCGGCGGTGCGGACCCCGCGCTCGGCACCGAGGCCGACGCCGAGCAGCACCAGCGCGCTCGCGAGGTGGAGGAAGTGGTCGGCGGTGTTCAGCGCGAGGATGTTCGCCCCCGTGTCGGCGATGAAGAAGCCGACGATGCCGAGCAGCAGGTACGCCGCACCGATCACCGTGTTCGTCACCTTCGCCGCTCGCGCGTTCGCGAGCCCCGCGATGAGCAGCGCGCCACCGATCAGCAGGTGCGCCACGTTGTGCAGCGGGTTCACCTCGAAGATGCCGAGCAGCAGCCCGCCCTCGGTCGCGATGAAGCCGACGCCGCCGGTGACGGCGAAGCCGAGCAGCCCGACGAGGACGTAGACGGCGCCGAAGACGGTGGCGACGATCCGGTTGGGTGAGTTACGCATGATCTCCTCCTTGGTGGCGCGACGGATGCCGCGCCCTGGTGGTGGTTCGGAGCGGATGCGCCGAACGGATTGGGACGATCACATCGCGGGCATCAGCACCGTGTCGATGAGGTACACCGTGGCGTTCGCCGTGTGGACACCGCCGCAGACGACCATCGCGTCGTTGACCATGAGGTCGTCGCCGGATCCGGTCACCTCGACGGTGCCGCCCTGCACGGTGGTCTGCATGCCGACGACCTCGTCGGGCGAGAGCTGACCCGGAACGACGTGGTAGGTCAGGATGGACGTCAGCGTCGCGGAGTCGGTCTTCAGCGACTCGATCACGGCGGGGTCGATCTTGGCGAACGCGTCGTCGACGGGCGCGAACACCGTGAACTCGTCGCCGTTGAGCGTGTCGACGAGGTTCACGTCGGGGTTGAGCTCGCCCGACACCGCGGACACGAGCGTCGTGAGCATCGGGTTGTTCGAGGCCGCCACCGCGACCGGGTCCTGGGACATGCCCATGACCGAGCCGGGACCGTCGGGCACCTGCTCGGCGTAGGCGGCACAGCCGGCGCCGACGAGGTCGGCGGCGGGATCGGTCTCCATGGCAGCCTCCTCGCTGGGCATGGTCTCCTCGCTCATCGTGGGCTCCTCGCTCTCCGTCGACGAGTCGCCCATGCTGCAGCCGGCGAGGCCGAGCGCGGCGACTGCGGTGATCGAGAGTGCGGCGAGCGCGGTGCGGGTGCTGCGGGTTCGGAACGATCGCATGATCTTCTCCTTCGTTGGCGCGACCCGGGAGCGGGCCGTTGCGAGGGGTTCGGAGGCCTCAGCCCGACGGATTGGAACCCGATGACGGATGCCTCGCCCGCGGCCGGCCGATCGGCTCGTCCAATCGGAACCGGCCCCGGCTCCGAACCACAGGTGACGCCCACGAAACGAGGAACCCGTGCTGACACTCGCGCTGATCGGCCTGGCCGGCGGTCTGATCACCGGCATCTCACCGTGCATCCTGCCGGTGCTGCCGGTCATCCTGCTGTCGGGCGGCGCGCAGAGCGCGCGGGGCGATGCGGCGCAGCCGCTCGCGAGCCGGTGGCGCCCGTACCTCGTCATCGCGGGCCTCGTCGTGAGCTTCAGCCTCGTGACGCTCGTCGGCTCGCTGCTGCTCGGGCTGCTGAGCCTGCCGCAGGATGTGCTCAGGTGGGCGGGGCTCGTCGTGCTCGCCCTGATCGGCATCGGGCTCATCGTGCCGCGGTTCGAGGAGCTGCTCGAGAAGCCGTTCGCGTGGATCCCGCGGAAGGCGGTCGGCACCGAGCGCGGCGGCTTCGGCCTGGGGCTCGCGCTCGGCGCGGTGTACGTGCCGTGCGCCGGACCGGTGCTCGCGGCGATCACGGTCGCGGGCTCGACCGGCCGCATCGGCGTCGAGACCGTCGTGCTCACGCTGTCGTTCGCGATCGGCGCCGCGGCACCGCTGCTCGCGTTCGCGCTCGCCGGCCGCCGCATGGCCGAGCGGCTCGCCGCGTTCCGGCGCCGGCAGCGGGGCATCCGGATCACCGGCGGCGTGGTGATGATCGCGCTCGCGGTCGGCCTCGCGTTCAACCTGCCGCAGGTGCTGCAGCGGCTCGTGCCCGACTACACGGCCCAGCTGCAGGAGCAGATCGCGGGGTCAGAGGAGGTGACCGAGGCGCTGAACCTCGGCGGACTCGTCAACGACGAGAACCGCGAGCTCGACCAGTGCACGAACGGCGCTCCCGAGCTCGAGTCGTGCGGAACCGCGCCCTCGATCACGGGCATCGACGCCTGGGTCAACACCGCGGACGGCGCAGCCGTGGACCTCGCGGACCTGCGCGGCCGGGTCGTGCTCATCGACTTCTGGGCGTACTCGTGCATCAACTGCCAGCGTTCGATCCCGCACGTCGTCGCGTGGGACGAGGCGTACCGCGACGCCGGTCTGACGGTCGTCGGCATCCACTCGCCCGAGTACGCGTTCGAGAAGGAGCCGCGCAACGTCGAGGCCGGCATCCGCGACTTCGGCATCGAGTATGCGGTCGGCCTGGACAACTCGCTCGCGACGTGGACCAACTATCGCAACCGGTACTGGCCCGCGCACTACCTCATCGACGCCGAGGGCACCGTGCGGCACATCGCGTTCGGCGAGGGGCACTACGACCGCACCGAGCGGCTCATCCGCGAGCTGCTCGAGGATGCGAACCCGGGTGCGACGCTCCCCGCGCCGACCGTGATCGACGACGAGACCCCGACGCTCGGGTCGACGACCCCTGAGACGTTCCTCGGCACCACGAAGCAGGTGAACTTCGCGGGCGACGAGCGGTACCGCCGCTCGACCACGACGTTCGCGTTCCCCCGCGAGCAGGCGGCGGACTCGTTCGCGCTCGATGGCGACTGGGCGCTCGGCACCCAGTCGATCACGCCCGCCGGCGCCCCCGCGTCGGTCCGTCTCGAGTACACCGCCACCGAGGTGCGCGTGGTGCTCGGCGGCGAGGGCACGGTCACGGTCACGGACGGCGATCGCGAAACGCGCATCGACGTCTCGGGCGTGCCGCGCTCCTACCTCCTCGTTCAGGCCGACTCGCTCGGGTCGGGCACGCTCACCGTCGACGTCTCCCCCGGCGTCGACGCCTACTCCTTCACATTCGGATGACCGCCCATGTCCTGCGCCCCTCCCCCTTCGCGCTACCACACCCCTTCGCGGCCCGCCAGGGGCAGCCGATCCGCGCGCTCCCTGTCAGGCTTGCCCGCGTGGTGGACCGCGGGAACGACCCAGACTCCCGCCCTCGGACCCTCGAACAGCTGCTCGTGGCGACCGCGAGCGGCGACCGAGGCGCCTTCTCCCTGCTCTACGACCAGACCGCGCCCCGCGTGTTCGGGCTCGTACGACGCCTCCTCGTCGACGCAGCACAGGCCGAGGAGGTGACGCAGGACGTGTTCCTCGAGATCTGGCAGACCGCCGCACGGTTCGATCCCGCGCGCGGCAACGCGGTCGCCTGGCTGCTCACGCTCGCGCACCGCCGGGCCGTCGACCGCGTGCGTTCGGCACAGGCCTCGCGCGACCGCGACCTGAAAGCCGGCGTGCGCGACCTGGGCGTCCCGGTCGACGACGTCGCCGACGCGGCCGAGGTGCGTATCGAGCACGAGCGCGTCAGCGCGGCGTTCGGCGACCTCAGTGCGGCGCAGCGCGAGTGCCTCGCGCTCGCCTATTACGACGGCTGCACCCAGTCCGAGATCGCAGCGAAACTGCAGGTTCCGCTCGGTACGGTGAAGACGCGGCTGCGAGACGGCATGATCCGGCTGCGCGAGGTGCTGGGGGTGACGACGTGAGCCGAGCGGATGACTCGGAGCGGTCGCCGCGCATCGACGCCGACCTGTTCGACCTCGCGCCGGCCTACGCGCTCGGCGCGTTGGACGAGTTCGAGCGGGCACGCTTCGAGCGCGCCCTCGCTGCGTCGCCCGAGCTGCAGGCCGAGGTCGCGGCGTTCCGCACGACGGCCGCAGACCTGGCCGAGGGCATCGCCCCGGTCGAGCCGCCGCCGAGCCTGAAGGCCGATCTGTTCGCGCGGCTCGACGACGTCGAGCAGGAGCGGCCGGCGCCGGAACGTCCCGCGGAGAGCGACCCCGCCGCCGGTGGCCCAGCGGCCGTCGTCCCCGCGGCCGGCGAGCCCACGGCCGGCGTCCCCGCGCCCGGCGCGCCCACCGACGGCGGCGGCCCGATCGACCGCGAGACCGCCGACGGCGGCGCCGTCGACGAGCTGGCCGCGCGCCGCGCGCGCCGCCGGCTCGCGATCGCGATCTCCTCGGCGGCTGCGGTCGTGCTGCTGATCGCGGGCGTCGTATTCGGCGTGAACTGGCCGGGACCGAACGGCTGGGGCGCGCAGCGCGAGCTCGCGCTGCTGGCCGAGGCATCCGACTCGCAGACCGCGACCATCGAGGCGGCCGACGGCGGCGAGGTGACCCTCGTCTGGTCGGAGGAGCAGGGCCTGAGCGCGATCCGCGCGGCGGGCCTGCCCGACGTGGGCGGCGAACGGACGTACGAGCTCTGGTACATCGACGAGGACGGCCCCGTCTCGGCCGGCACGTTCGACGTGCGCGGCGACGCCGACGCGTGGCGCATCCTCGAGGGCGAGTTCGATCCCGGGACCGCCGTGGGCATCACGATCGAGCCGGCCGGCGGCTCCGAGCAGCCGACCACCGAGCCGATCGCGGTCCTGCAGACCTGACCGATGCCGCGCCCGCTGACATCCGCGCGAAATGCGCCGGCGGGTACACTCGCCAGGCGATGTCCACCGAACCCATCACCGTCTCCATCCGCCGCGAGGTCGACCCCTCGCGCATCTCCGAGGCGACCGTCTGGGTGCAGACGGGCGTGAACCTCGCGAACAAGTACCCCGGGTTCCTCGGGTCGGGCTGGGTCCGGGCCGGCGACGACTCGACGGTCTGGCACATGCTCTACCGGTTCGCGACCGAGGACACCCTCGAGGCGTGGGAGCGTTCGGCCGAGCGCACCTGGTGGCTCTCGATGGGCGAGGGGTTCGTGCGCTCCGAGCGCAGCCGGCGGCGCACGGGCATCGAGGGCTGGTTCGACGACCCGCCCACCGGCTCGATCCCCACGGCGGATGCCTCGGACGGCAGCCCGGTCGCCGCACCCGCCGCACCACCGCGGTGGAAGCAGGCGGTGACGATCTGGCTCGGATTCTTCCCGGTCAACCTCGTCTTCACCTACCTGATGACGCCCGTGCCCGGCTGGGGTGAGCTGCCGCTGTGGCTGCGCGTCCTCGCGACGACCGCCGTGCTGACCCCGGTCATGACGTACTGGGTGCTTCCGCTCGTGACGAGGGCGCTGCGCAGATGGCTGACGCCGAGGAGCTGAGCGGCGGCGCGCGAGGTCTCGCGACCCGGCGCCTCGCACCGCGCCGTCTGGCACTGACGTGGTCGATCCCGGACGGGTTCGGCGGGATGACGTCCGCCCTGCTGCACCGGTCGCGCGCCCTCGCCGCGGCGACCGCGGGCACGGTCGACGTGCTCACGTTCGATCCCCGGCCGGGCTACGACCAGATCCGCCTGCGCCTCACCGAGCTCGGCGAGCTGACCGCCGGCGTGCGGCTCAGGAACCTGTACGAAGAGCTCGCGACGCTCAGCGGGGGCGACACGGCGGTCGAGGTGCGCGAGGTCCGCGACGCGTCGGGCGAGCTCGACCGCCTGGAGCATCGCCGCGCCGACGGCTCGCTCGCGGTGCTCGACGAACGCGCACACGCTCCGGGCGCGCGCCGCCGGATCAGCGCGTTCGATGCGGACGGCACCCGGGTCGGCGTGTGGCCGGGCGCGTGGGCGTGCTACGCCGCATGGATCGACCGGATCGTGGGGGATGCGCCCACGGTCGCCGTCGTCGACAGCAAGACGATGGCGCCGTTCGCGGCGGGCCTCGGCCGCCCGAACCTCGCGGTCGTGCACGTCGTGCACGCGTCGCACCTGGATGGCTCCACGCCGCCGTACGCACCGCTGCGCCCCTCACGAGCCGCGGCGCTCGCGCACCTGGAACGGTTCGACGCCGTGGTCTTCCTCACCGAACGCCAGCGCGCGGACGCGGTGCGGCTGCTCGGCGATCCGGGCAATCTCGTCGTGATCCCGAACGGGCGGGAACGACCTGGGGCCGTCGACGTCGACGGTTCGCGGAACGGCGGGGTCGTCGTCGCGGGTCTGACCGCACGGAAGCGGGTGGGCGACGCGATCGAGATCGCCGCACTGGCGGCCTCCCGCGGCGGGTCACCGGTGGCGCTGACCATCGTGGGCGACGGGCCGGAGCGGGAACGGCTCGAACGGCTCGCCGCGGACGCGAGCTGCGAGGTCGCGTTCACGGGCCACCGCCCGGACGGGGCGGCGGCGTTCGCCGAGGCATCCTGGATGCTCCTGACCAGCCGCAGCGAAGGCTCGCCGCTCGTCCTCGCCGAGGCGATGGCGCGCGGCTGCGTGCCCATCGCGTACGACGTGCCCTACGGGCCCGCCGATCTCATCGAGCACGGCGTGAACGGATTCCTCGTACCGGACGGCGACCGTGAGGCCGCCGCCGCGGCGATCCTGCGACTTTCTCGCGCGTCGGCCGCGGAACGCGCCGCCATGCGCGAGGCCGCACGGCGCACCGCCGAGCGGTTCGACGACGCGGCGGTGACCGGGCTCTGGCTCTCGGCCGAGCGCGACGCGCTCGCGCGGGCCGGCGCGGCCGGGCCTCCGCTCGACGCGGAGGCCGAACGCCTGCGCGTGCGCCTCCGGCGCGGCACGTTGCGTCTGGTCGCGCGCATCGCGCGCGCCGAGCCCGGCGCGAGCGTCTTCGCGTCGTTCCGCACGGTCGGGACGACGCGAACCGTGCGGCGACGCGGTCGAGTGGGCCGGGGTGGCCGGATCGGCCTGCGACTCGACGTGCCGGCGACCGCGCTGCTCATGGGCCCCCGCCGCGCCATCGAGGTGAGCCTGCAGCTCGGCGAGGGGCGCGCGACCGCCGAGCTGCCGGCCACCCGACTGCACCCCGACCGCCGCGGCCTCCCCCGTCGCGTGCTCGACCGGCTCCGCCGCTGAACGCTCGCGCGCGACGCGCTCAGTCGGCGTCGGGCGAAGCGGCCGCGCGACGCTTGAGCGCACGATGCTCGCGGAACCGCCGGATGACGAGCACCGCGAGCGCGATCGCGATCGCGCCGTAGACGACGTAGTCGAGGTACTTCAGATACCCGTCGAGGAGCTCGTGCTGGGTGCCGAGCGCCGCGCCCACACCGATCAGCATGCCGTTCCAGAGGCCCGAGCCGATCGCGGTGAACAGGCAGAAGATGAGCAACGGCATGCGATCGGCGCCGGCCGGCAGCGAGATCAGGCTCCGCACGCCGGGCACGACCCGCCCGACGAGCACCGACCACTGGCCGTGCTTGTGGAACCAGCGCGCGCCCGCCTCGAGGTCGGAGAGGCTGACCAGGCGCGTCCAGGCGATCCAGCGGATGGCCCGCTCGAGGCCGATCCACGCCCCCAGGCCGTAGAACACGAGCGCACCGAGCAGCGAGGCCAGCGTGCTCCACACGATGAGCCACACGAGGTTCAGCTCGCCGGCCTGGCTCAGGTAGCCCGCGAACGGCAGGATCACCTCGCTCGGGATCGGGGGGATCAGCACCTCGACGAACACGAGCAGGCCGACGCCGATGTCACCGAGTGCGGTGAGCACGTCGGCGGCGAAACCGGTCAGTCCGGTGAATCCGTGGTCGGTGGTGGCGGTGACGAGGGCGGTCATGTCGGCTCCGGTGGGGGTCGGCGTGCGCGGTCGGCGTTCGAGGCGGAGGGCAGCGACCATCGAAGATCACCGCTTCGATGCTACGGATCGGCCCGCCCCCGAGGCATCCGACACCGGGGTGACCCGCGGTCATCCGCGAGGATGACGCGCGGAGCCCCGGGATCTCGCGCCGCTCATCACGGTATCGAGAGCGGGTGTGCAGAACCTGGCAGCCGGTCAGGTCTGCGCGCCGATGCGCCGGCTCAGGGTGGCGGCCGCCGCGCCCACCGCGTCGGCGATCGCGCCGACCGTGTCCGGTGCGGTGCCCTCGGGGAACGTGACGGCGATCGCCGCGGCCGGCCATCCGAGGTGGTCGAGCACGGCCACGCCGATCGAGGCGAGCCCGGCGGTGACCTCGCCGTGCTCGCTCGCGTACCCGTCGGCGCGCACGCCCTGCAAGAGGCGCCGCAGGCGCCCGTACGACCACGGCTCGCCGGCATCGTCCTCGCCGCGTCTCGCGGGGAAGGCGGACGCGTCGGGGTACAGGGCGCGAAGCTGCGCGGGCGGCAGCGCCGCGAGCATGGCCCGGCCCGTCGCGGTGAGGTGCGCCGGCAGGCGGACGCCGACATCGGTGACCAGCGACGGCCTCCGCGGTGCGCGCTCCTCGACGAGGTACAGCACGTCGCGGCCGTGCAGCACCGCGAGATGCCCGCTCTCGCCGACCCGGTCCACGAGCGCGGCGACCAGCGGGCGGCCGAGACGGGTGAGCGGTTGCTGCCGACTGAAGCCGCTCGACAGCTCGAACGCGGCGACCCCGAGCCCGTAGCGACGCTCCTCGGGCAGGTGCACGACGAACCCTCGCTCCTGCAGCACCGCGAGCAGGTGGTAGACCGTCGAGCGCGGCAACCCGAGCGCCGACGCGATGGTGGCCGCGGGCACGGGCCCGCGCTGCCCCGCGAGATGGGCGAGGATCTGCAGCGTCTGGTCGGCCGCAGGCACCTTCGATCGCTGGCTCGCCATCGCGCCGCTCCCCTCCCCCGTCGAGTAGTCCGGGATCCCGGACGCGAGCCTACCCGCACGCGTTCCCGGCGGTGCCCGCGCGCGGTGAGATCGATGCATGCGAACGCTTCTGGGATCCGAGACCGTGACCGTCGGCGCCGGCCCGCTCACGATCGACGAGGTCGTCGCGGTCGCCCGCCACGGAGCATCCGTCGCCCTCGACCCGGCCGCACTCGCGGCCGTCGCCGCCGCACGCACGACCGTCGAGGCGCTCGCCGACGACCCCGAGCCGCACTACGGCATCTCGACGGGGTTCGGCGCGCTCGCGACGACGTACATCTCCCCCGACCGGCGCGCGCAGCTGCAGGCGAGCCTCATCCGCTCGCACGCCGCGGGCTCGGGCGACGAGGTCGAGCGCGAGGTCGTGCGCGGGCTCATGCTGCTCAGGCTCTCGACGCTCATGACCGGACGCACGGGCGTGCGTCCGGTCACGGCCGAGACGTATGCCGCGATCCTGAACGCCGGCATCACTCCCGTGGTGCGCGAGTACGGCTCGCTCGGGTGTTCGGGCGACCTCGCGCCGCTCGCGCACTGCGCGCTCGCCGCCATGGGCGAAGGCGAGGTCCGCGACGCGTCGGGTACGCGCACCGATGCCGCGAGCGCGCTCGCCGCGGCCGGCATCGCGCCGCTGCGGCTCGCCGAGAAGGAGGGCCTCGCGCTCATCAACGGCACCGACGGCATGCTCGGCATGCTCGCCCTCGCGATCCACGACCTGCAGGCCCTGCTGACCACGGCCGACCTGGCCGCCGCCATGAGCGTCGAAGGGCTGCTCGGCACCGACGCCGTGTTCGCCGCCGACCTGCACGAGCTCCGCCCGCAGCGCGGCCAGGCGGTCTCGGCCGCGAACCTGCGGCGCCTGCTCGCGGACTCGCCCATCGTGGCGAGCCACAAGGGCCCGGAGTGCACCCGCGTACAGGACGCGTACTCGCTGCGCTGCGCGCCGCAGGTGCACGGCGCCGCGCGCGACACCGTCGAGCACGCGGCATCCGTCGCCGACGCCGAGCTCGCGAGCGCGATCGACAACCCGGTGCTCACGCTCGACGGGCGCGTCGAGTCGAACGGCAACTTCCACGGCGCGCCGGTCGCGTACGTGCTCGATTTTCTGGCGATCGCGGTCGCGGATGTCGCGTCGATGAGCGAGCGGCGCACCGACCGGTTGCTCGACCCGGCGCGCAACCAGGGGCTGCCGCCATTCCTCGCGCACGAGGTGGGCGTCGACTCGGGCCTCATGATCGCGCAGTACACCGCGGCCGGCCTCGTGTCGGAGCTCAAGCGCCTCGCGGTGCCCGCGTCGGTCGACTCGATCCCGTCGTCGGCGATGCAGGAGGACCACGTGTCGATGGGGTGGGCGGCCGCGCGCAAGCTGCGGCGCGCGATCGACGGCCTCGCGCGCGTGCTCGCGATCGAGCTGATGACGGCGGCGCGCGGGCTCGCGCTCCGCGCACCGCTCACGGCTGGGCCCGCGACCGGGCGGGCCGCGTCGATGGTGACGGATGCCTCGGGCGGCGGCCCCGGGCCCGACCGTTTCGTCGCTCCGGAGATCGAGGCCGTGGTCGGGCTCGTGCGGTCGGGCCGTCTGCTGGACTCCACGAGATGAACCGTCGGGCTTCTGGTATACTCAGATACCACCGATTTCGTCGACCACATGGTTCCCGCACAGCTGTTGTGCGGTGCAGGGGTCGATGCCAAACTATGACCTGCTGACACTGGTGCCAGCAGCGGACGGAACCCGATGTCGTCGAACGAACGCATGCACAGGACTCCGCGCCGGGCGAACCCCGTTCGGCGGCCCTGGACCGTGCTCTCGGCGGGGTGCGCGGCGATCGTCCTCGCGTTCGGGGCGGCGGCTCCTGCGCAGGCCGCTGAGGTTCCGCCGACCACACCGCCGGCGGTGACCGCCGAGCCGACGCCCGAGCCCGCCGCCGAGCCGTCGACCGAGCCCACGCCCGACCCGACGACGACGCCCGAACCCACCGACCCGCCGCCCAGTGAGCCGCCGCCCACGGAGCCGCCGCCCAGTGAGCCGCCGCCCACCACGCCGCCGCCCACCGAACCGCCACCGACCACGCCGCCGCCCACCGAGCCGCCGCCCACCACGCCACCCCCGACGACGCCGCCGCCGACGACCCCGCCGCCGACGACCCCGCCCACCACGACACCGGCACCCACCCCGACGACGCCCGGCACGGCGCCCGCCGCACCGGCGCGCGCCCCGGTCATGGTCGGCTCGGGCCCCGTGCTGCGCATCGTGTCGAGCCCCGATCCGGGCCTCGCCGGGCTGCTCACAGCGCGCACCGCGCTCGACCGCGCGACGCTCGAGCTCCGCGGCGCCGAGTCCGAGCTCGCGGCCGCGAAGGCCGACCGCACCGTCGCCCGTCAGATCGCCACGCAGCTCGACGAGTCCGCCGCCGAGGCACGCGAACAGGCCGACGAGGCCGGCCGCGCGTACCTCACGGCGAACCGCAGCGGCGACGCCGCAAACGCGTCTATGGCGGCCGCCTACGGTGCCGGCCAAGACCTGCTCGCCGGCCTCGGCGGCATGGCCCGCCTGTCCGCCCTCGACGGCGAGGCCGACGAGCTGCTCGACCTCGCCGAACGGCTCGACACCAGGGCCGAAGCGGCCGAGGAGCGAGCCGAGAGCGCCTGGGCCGAGGCCGACGACGTGCCCGTCGAGGACCGCCAGCAGCGCGTGCGCGCCGCCGAGGCCTCCGTCACGCAGGCCCGCGCCGAGCTGTCAGGCCTGCAGACCCGGGTGGCCGCGTCGAGCGTCGCACTCATCGACTCGCTGCCCGCGGACTCCGGCCAGCTGAGCGAGCAGGGCTGGTCGCTTCCGGTCGCGGGCCGCACGAGCGACGAGTTCGGCCCACGCCCCGAGAAGCCGCTGCCCGGCGTGAACGAGTTCCACCGGGGCACCGACGTCGCGGCGAGCTGCGGCGCGCCGGTGTTCGCCGCGACCGGCGGCATCGTGGTCGAGGCCCGGGCGAACGGCAGCTACGGCAACTGGATCCTGATCGACCACGGCGCGGGCGTCTCGACCGGGTATGCGCATCTGCAAGACGGCGGCGTGCTCGTGTCCCCCGGCCAGTCGGTCGGAGCCGGGCAGCTCATCGCCACCGTCGGGTCGACCGGCGCGTCGACCGGCTGCCACCTGCACTTCGAGGTCCGGCTCGGCGGCGTCGCGGTCGACGCGAAACCGTTCCTCGCCGCCCGCGGCATCGCCCTCGGCTGACCCGTCACCGGCCTCCGGCCGCCCCCTCCGCGGCGGTCGTGCCACAGCGCTGCCCCGCCCCGCCTCGCGGGCCCACCCCGCCCGCGGCCCCACCCCGCCGCGCGGCCCGCTCCGCGATCGCGCCACCACGCGCAACCGCGCCCCGAGTGACCGACCGCGCCACCCACGACCGTCATACGTGGCGCGTTCGGTCGCACGTGGCGCGCTTACGGCGACGGCCAACCGGCTCGCCGGCCGACGCCGCGCGCGACCCGGGCCAGCCCGCGGCGGACACTCCAGGACGATTACGAGCAACCGCGCCCCGAGTGACCGACCGCGCCACCCACGACCGTCGTACGTGGCGCGGTCGGTCACTCCCGGCGCGATTGCAGGGGCGGGCGCCGGGTGGCTCGCCGACGGACGATGCGAGCGACACTCGTCCGGCACGCGCGGCGCTGGCGGTCCCGCGCGGCGGCGTCCGGGATCCCGGACGCGCACGCCGAGGCATCCGTTGTCGTGCCATGCCGCCTGCGCGAGCATCGTCGCATGACCATCGCAGCACCCCGAACCGTCCGCGCGGCGCGCGGCAGCGCGCTCACGGCGAAGAGCTGGCAGACCGAGGCGCCACTGCGCATGCTCATGAACAACCTCGACCCCGAGGTCGCCGAGCGGCCGGAAGATCTCGTGGTGTACGGCGGCACGGGTCGCGCGGCGCGCAGCTGGGCGGCGTTCGACGCGATCGTGCGCGAGCTCGAACGGCTCGAGCCCGATGAGACGCTGCTCGTGCAGTCAGGCAAGCCGGTCGGCGTGTTCCGGACGCACGAGTGGGCGCCGCGCGTGCTCATCGCGAACTCGAACCTCGTGGGCGACTGGGCGACCTGGCCCGAGTTCCGCCGGCTCGAGGCGCTCGGGTTGACGATGTACGGCCAGATGACGGCCGGGTCGTGGATCTATATCGGCACGCAGGGCATCCTGCAGGGCACGTACGAGACGTTCGGCGCGGTCGCCAGGTCACTCGCGGTCAAGCGCGGGGCCACGGATGCCCCGGCCGCGAACCTCGCTGGAACGCTCACGCTGACCGCGGGCTGCGGCGGCATGGGCGGTGCCCAGCCCCTGGCCGTGACGATGCAGGGCGGCACCGTGCTCATCGTCGACGTCGACGAGTCACGACTGCGCCGACGCGTCGAGCACGGGTACCTCGACGAGGTCGCGCCCGACCTCGACGCCGCGATCGCCCGGGTCGTCGCGGCGAAGCTCGACCGCGAGGCGGTGTCGGTCGGCGTCGTCGGCAACGCGGCGCTCGTCTTCGGCGAACTGCTGATCCGGCACCGGGCCGGCGACCTCGAGGTCGACATCGTGACCGACCAGACGAGCGCGCACGACCCGCTGTCGTATCTGCCGGTCGGCGTCACGCTCGGCGAGTGGCGGGCTGAGGCCGAGCGCGACCCCGAGGGGTTCACCGCCCGTGCACGCGGCAGCATGGCCAAGCAGGTGGCCGCCATGGTCGGGTTCCAGGATGCCGGCGCCGAGGTGTTCGACTACGGCAACTCGATCCGCGCCGAGGCCGCGCTCGGCGGGTTCGATCGCGCGTTCGAGTTCCCGGGGTTCGTGCCGGCGTACATCCGTCCGTTGTTCGCCGAGGGCAAGGGGCCGTTCCGGTGGGCGGCGCTCTCGGGCGACCCGGCCGACATCGCCGCGACCGACCGGGCGATCGTCGAGCTGTTCCCCGAGGATGCGCACCTCCGGCGCTGGATCGAGCAGGCCGGCGAGAAGGTGCACTTCGAGGGGCTGCCCGCGCGGATCTGCTGGCTCGGCTATCAGGAGCGCCACCTGGCCGGGCTGAGATTCAACGAGATGGTCGCGTCGGGCGAGCTGAGCGCACCGGTCGTGATCGGCCGGGACCACCTCGACGCCGGGTCGGTCGCGAGCCCCTACCGCGAGACCGAGGCCATGGCCGACGGCTCCGACGCGATCGCCGACTGGCCGCTGCTGAACGCCCTGCTGAACACCGCGTCGGGCGCGACGTGGGTGTCGATCCACCACGGTGGCGGCGTCGGCATCGGACGCTCGATCCACGCGGGACAGGTGGTCGTCGCCGACGGCACCGACCTTGCGGCGGAGAAGATCGCACGCGTGCTCGTCAACGATCCCGGCACGGGCGTGATGCGCCACATCGACGCCGGCTACGACCGGGCGGTCGAGGTCGCGCGCGAGCGCGGCCTGCACGTGCCCATGCTCGGCGAGTGACGACCGTGTCCCACACGCCGCCGCGAACCCCCGACCCCGAACTCGAACGGTCGCGTATGGCGGGTTGTCGCACCGCGCACCCGCCACACGCGACCGTTCGCGAGGCACCACGGGCCCCCACCGCCGGCGGTGCGTCCATCGAACGGTCGCGTATGGCGGGTCATCACGCGGCGCACCCACCACACGCGACCGTTCGCGAGGTGCCACGGGCCCGCAGCCGGCGGTTCGTCCATCGAACGGTCGCGTATGGCGGGTCATTGCGCGCGCGACCCGCCATACGCGACCGTTCGCTGACAGTGAGGGGCGGTCGTGAATGACGACGGTGCGATGACGCGGCTGCTCCTGACCGGCATCGGTGAGCTCGTGACGAACGATCCCGGTCCGGATCGCGGGGGCGGGCCGCTCGGGATCCTCCGCGATGCCGCAGTGCTCGTCGAGGACGGGATCGTGTCATGGGTCGGCGAGGCCGCCGACGTCGCACGCGGTCACCACATCGCACGCGATCACGACACCGCGCGCACGCACGGTGGACCCGCCGAGCGCGACGACCGGCGCGAGGCCGACGAGCACCGAGCGCTCTGGGATACGACGGTCGACGTGATCGACGTGGCGGGCGACGCCGTCATCCCCGGGTTCGTCGACAGCCACACGCATCTCGTCTTCGGTGGCGACCGCGCGGATGAGTTCGCGGCCCGCATGGCGGGGCGCGCGTACGAGGCGGGAGGCATCCGCTCGACCGTCGCGGCGACGCGTGCTGCGACCGACGACGACCTGCGCGACCGGCTCGCCGGGTTCGTCGCCGAGCTGCACGCGCAGGGCACGACGACGTTCGAGGTCAAGTCGGGCTACGGGCTTTCGGCGCACGACGAGGAGCGGCTCGTGCGGCTCGCGCGCGAGGTGACCGACGAGGTCACGTTCCTCGGTGCGCACGTCGTGCCCGCGGAGTATGCCGCGCAGGGCTCGACGGGCACCGACGCCTACGTCGACCTCGTGATCGGCGACATGCTCGCGGCGTGCGCGCCCCACGCGCGCTGGATCGACGTGTTCTGCGAGCGCGGCGCATTCAGCGAGGCGCAGTCGCGGCGTGTGCTCGAGGCGGGCCTCTCGGCCGGGCTCGGCGTGCGCGTGCACGGCAACCAGCTCGGGCCGGGCGCGGGCGTCGCGCTCGCGGTCGAGCTGGGCGCGGCGTCGGTAGATCACTGCACCTACCTGAGCGAGGCGGATGTCTCGCTGCTGGCCTCGTCCGACACGGTCGCGACACTGCTGCCGGGCGTCGAGTTCTCGACGAGGCATCCGTACCCCGACGCGCGCCGCCTGCTCGACGCGGGCGTGACCGTCGCGCTCGCGAGCGACTGCAATCCGGGGTCGAGCTTCACGAGCTCGCTGCCGTTCTGCATCGCGCTCGCCGTGCGCGAGATGGGCATGACGCCCGCGGAGGCCGTCTGGGCCGCGACGGCCGGCGGCGCCCGCGCGCTGCGCCGCGAAGACGTCGGCGTGCTCCGCGCGGGCGCCCGCGCGGACCTCGTGCGGCTCGCCGCCCCGAGCCACGTCCACCTCGCCTACCGGCCGGGGGTCCCGCTCGTCCGCGCCGTCTGGCAGGCCGGCACGCGCCTCCTTCACTCACTGGTCGAGTAGCGAGCGACGAAGGAGCCCCCACCCGTCGGTCGAGTAGCGAGCGACGAAGGAGCACGCGTATCGAGACCAAGGTGACCCAGCCGCTGCCACCGCAATCGCGCGTGCTGAGGCGTTCCTCGCGCGCATCGCGGAGTGGACGAGCCGGCGCGCAGCCCCGGAGCCGAGCGATCTACTCGTCGTCCCCGCGCAGCATGCGGCGGCGGACGGCGAGCAGCGTCACCTCGGGGCGGTCGGCGGCGAGACGTTCGGCGCGGTCGAGCACGTCGGTGACCCAGCCGGCGGAGCCGGCGGTGACGGCCACGCCGATCGCGGCCCGGCGGTGCAGGTCCTGATCGCCGACCTCGGCCACGCTCGCCTCGGTCTCACGGCGCAGCTCGGCGATGATCGGGCGCACGACGGCACGCTTCTGCTTGAGCGAGTGCACATCGCCGAGCAGCAGGTCGAACTCGATCCAGCCGATCCACATGGTCGTCAGTGCTTCGGGGTCTCGACGCCGACGAGCTCACCGTCGGCGGCTGAGGCATCCGCCCAGTGCTCGACGGGAAGCCGCACCTCGGCGACCGCGCAGGTCGGCAGCTCGACGAACTCGTCGGTCAGCCGGGCGACGAGCTCGCTGAACTCGGGGTTGTGGCCGACGAGCATGACCACGTCGGCCGCGTCGTCGAGCTCCTCGATGACCTCGAACAGGTGGTCGACGCTCGTCGCGTACATGGTCGCATCGAGCTCGACGGATGCCTCGGCCACATCGAGTTCCTCGGCGATCGCCGCGGCGGTCGTCCGGGCCCGCAGGGCCGTGCTCGATCGGATCCGTTGGGGCACCGCTCCGCGATCGGCGAGGCGGCGCCCCATCCGCGGTGCGTCGCGCCGCCCGCGCTCGTTGAGCGGGCGGTCGTGATCGGTGAGGCCCGCATGCCCCCAGTCGGACTTCGCGTGTCGCACGATGAGCAGGGTCTTCACCCGCTCAGCCTGTCATCACCGGGCATCGGACGCGACCCTCCCACCTGCCCGAGCCACCGCCCCGTGCCCGATCCCCGCGGAGCCTGGCACACCCTGGGGCGTGCCTCCCGACCGGCCGCCGTCGGCGGTCGGGAGACACGCCCTAGCCTTGATCGAACCCCCACGAGATCGTGACGCGGCCCGGGCCGGCGTGCACCCGTTCCTCGATGACGGCCCCGACCGGCCCCCAGCTCGGCCCGCGCCGCTCACCACCCGACGCGAACACCCAGCGATCGGCCCAGCCGGATGCGA
Organism: Agromyces aerolatus; assembly: GCF_031432255.1. Lineage (NCBI taxonomy): Bacteria > Bacillati > Actinomycetota > Actinomycetes > Micrococcales > Microbacteriaceae > Agromyces > Agromyces aerolatus. The sequence goes on from NZ_JAVKGQ010000001.1 coordinate 489,282, forward strand.
ACGTCACCTCGGAGCCGCCGTCCGCGCCGGGCACGCTGCTCGTGCGCACGCTGAGCCGCTCGCCTGCGCGGGCCGGCACCGTCGTGCGCACCCGCGTCCCGGACGTGACCGGGTCGATCGTGCCAGAGCCCGCCCCGCTGCCGAGTGCCTCGATCTCGACCTCGGTCACGCCGGCGGGAACGGTGAGCTCATACCAGAGGCTCGGCACCCACGGGTCGATGGGCGCGTCGCAGACCCATGAACCGCGCGCCGGACCGAGCTGCCACTCGTCGGGCCGCGCCACCGCGCCGATGGGCATCATGCCTCGGGCCGCATCGGCGGCCGAGGCCGGCGTCACACCGTTCGCGAGCAGCGCGTCGGCCAGGTCGAGGCGAAGTCGAAGACGTGGCGTACGAGTCAGCATATTAATACAGTACGGCGAACGCAGACCTGCTGACAATGACCGATCACTTCGCATTCACCCGACCCGCAGACATCCGGTCCGCCTCCATCCGGTCTGCGGTCAGCGCATCGCGATCCCCGCCAACAGCTCGAGCACGCACAGCGCCGCGAGGCGGACGGTGCGCCCGTCCGGAGCATCCGCCGTCGCATCGATCTCGACCAGGTCGGCCGAGCGCACGCGCGGATCGCGGGCCGCCTCGCGCGCGAGCGCGCGCAGCTCCCACGCGGCGATGCCCCCGGGTACCGAGGCCGGGCATGCCGGCGCGATCGACCGATCGCACACGTCGGCGTCGATGTCGAGGTGCACGGGCCCGCCGGCGGCGCCGGCGATCGCGAGTGCCTCGCGCATGACCTCGTCGGGCGACCGCCGGTGCAGTTCGTCCCGGTGCACGATCGTGATGCCGAGTTCAGCGGCCCGCCGGGCGTAGTCGGCCGAGTTGGCGAAGTCGGCGATGCCGATCTGCACGACGCGCGACGGGTCGAGGCCGGCCTCGACCAGCCGGCGCACGGGCGCCCCATTCGACACCCCGTCGCGCAGGTCGAGGTGCGCATCGAGCGTGACGAGTCCCGCCGTCGCGAGCTCGGCGCCCCAGGCACCGAGCGCCGCGGGCACGGTCACCGAGTTGTCGCCGCCGAGGGCGAGCACCATCGATGCGCGCTCGCGTGCGGAGGCCACGTCCGCGGCCGTACGCCGTTCCCCGTCCGGCCCGTCGGGTTCGTCGACGTCGCCCGCGTCGACGACGCGCATCCGCTCGAGGTCGGCCGGGGCGGCCCGTTGGGCGCGGTGCGGCATGAGCGCCGGCGAGTACCGGCGCAGCGCGGCACGGATCGCGGCCGGTGTCGCATGGGCGTTCGTCGGCGACAGCGAGGTGCGCCACGCGGGCACGCCGAGCAGCACCAGGTCGGCGTGGGCGTCGGGCGCCAGGTCGCTGAGGGCGGGCCAGCCGCCCGCCCGCGGCCAGCGCGGGTCATGCGAGAGGGTGTCCACCATGCGGCCACGCTATCGACGACCGGATGCCTCGGCCGAGGCATCCGGCCAGCGCGCTGTCTGTCATACCAGACGTGCTCGGGCGGCGTAGCCCACCTGGCCGGAGGGTCAGTCGCCCGCGACCGCCGACGCGACCTGCTCGGCGAGGAAGGCCACGCCGGCCTCGTTCGGGTGCAGCCCGCCGTCGCGCACCTTCGGCGGCGTCGTGAGCGTCAGGCCGTTGACCCACGCGTCGGGGTTGTTCGCACACGGTTCGTGACCGGCGCTTCCCGCCATGGCCGCGACGTACGTCGCGCCGTGCTTCGCGGCGATCTGGCCGAGACCGGCCTCGAACGCCGCCTGCGTGCGGTGGAAGTACGCGGTGTCGACATCCGTGAACGGGAAGGTGTTCTCGGGGAACGGCTCCGTGCCGTCGCCGGTCAGCGACACGAAGCAGCCGCCGGCCGGCGTGTCTTCGGGCGAGGGGAAGATCGACGGATACCCCACGAGCACCACGTTCGCGAACGGGGCCTTCTCACCGATGACCTCGAGCGCCGCGGAGACGGTGGGCAGCACCACGTTGTGAAGCTTCCACGCGAGCGTGTCGAAGCCGCCGGGCACGAACTCGCTCTCGCAGTTCGGCACCGTGGGATCGCCGAGCAGCGGACCCGCCGCACTCGCGGCGAGGCACTGCGGAAGCAGGGTCGAGAAACCGAGGTCGTTGCCGCCGATGTGCAGTGTGACGACCTCGGTGCGCTCGCTCAGGGCGTCGGATTGGGCCGGCGCCATGAACCCGTACGCACTCTTCTGCGGCGTGTCGATGACGTTGATCGCGAACGCACCCGAACACGAGACGTCGGTCAGCTCCAGCTCGAGCTCCTCCGCGACACGATGCGGATAGTCGGCCGAGGACTGGAGGCAGCCCGGCACCGGGGACTTCGAGTACGGCGGCAGCCCGAAGCCGGACGCGTAGGAGTCGCCGAGAGCGACGTAGCGCCCGCCATGGTCGACCGACGCGTCATCGGCCGCGGAGGCGACCCCCTGGGCGTGCGCGGGTGCCGCGGCGAGGCCGCCGAGCACGGCGATGGGGAGCGTCGCGAGCGCGACGCGTGCCAGACGAGGCAGACGCGCCAGGCGTGGCAGACGTGCCAGGCGTGGCAGACGTGCCAGGCGCGGCAGACGATGGAGACGAGACGATGGCATCAGAGCAGTCCTCACGGTCGACAGCGCGCCCCGGACGTTCCATGGTGGACGTTCCACACTCGTGCGCGGATCAGGTGCGCCGCACCGATCCTAATATATTAACGCCGCGGCGTCGCCCGATCGAGCAGATCAGTGCGCGCGAGGAAGGACGCGACGAGCTCCCGCTCCCGCGACGCCGTCAGACCTGCGCCGCGATCCCGGGTGAGCCCTTCGACCCGCTCCCACTCCAGCAGGTCGGCGAGCGTCTCCTCGAGCGGCCGCAGGCGGAGCCCCGCCCGTACCGCGGCGGCGTTCGACCGATCCTGGAACGCCGCCCAGGCCGGATCCGCGATCCACAGCGGCAACGACTCGGGGCCCGACCATTCGGCCACGCCCTGCTCGGCGAGCCACGCACCGGGCGCCTCGACCGACTCGCCGCGGTGCCCGCCCACCGCGCGCGACGCCGCCACGTACGCACCGACCGTCGACCGAACGCCGACGGCATCGAACGCTCCGCTCAGGCCGTGCTCGATCGAGTCGAGCATCCACGTCACGAGGTCGCGCACGTCGATGAGCTGCGCGGCGGCATCCGCGATCGCGGGGACGAGCATGGGCTCGTCGTCGCGCGCCGCCCGGGCGACGTAGTACCCCGACCGACCCGAGGCATCCCCGGGCCCGCCGATGAGGCCGGGCCGCACGATCAGCAGTCGCCCGTCGAGCGCCTCCCGGTACGCGTGTTCGATCGCCGACTTCGCCTCGCCGTATGTCTCGGGTGTCGATTCGTCGGCGTCGAGCGGCGGCAGGAGCTCCGCCGATTCATCCGCGCCCGGCTCGTCGTGCCGCGCGTAGACGTTGCCCGACGAGACGAACGTCCAGTGCGCGGCACGCCCCGCGAGCGCCGCGGCCGCGCGGCGCGCGAACCCGGGGTGACGTGTCACGTCGACCACCGCATCCCAGTGCCGACCGGCGACCGCATCGTAGGCGTCGGCGCGCGAGCGATCGGCGACCACGAGCTCGGCGCCGTCGGCGACGTCGCCGGCCTCCCCGCGCGCGAGGCAGATGACACGGTGGCCGCGACGCACGGCGTCCGCGGCGAGCGCGCGCCCGAGCCACGCGGTTCCTCCGAGAATCAGCAGCTCCATGCGCCTCATCCCACCAGACCGGATGCCTCTGACGCGCACCTGTTCGCTCCGCGCAGATGCCGCGCGCCGCCGGGAATGCCACGCTGTGGATCTTGTTGATACCCCCAGGGGGTATTAGAGTGAAGACGAACGGGCGAGAGGATGCCGACATGACACACGGCCACGCTGAGGACCGCGCGGGCGCCGCGAGAAGTGGGACCGAGCACGCCGAACGGGATGGAAACGCCGCAGGGGCGGCTTCCCACCCACACACGCACGACGAACCCACTTCCGGCGGCGACGAGGACACCGGTCGCGACGGGCATGAGCCCGGGCATGGGCAGGAGCACGAGCCCGGGCATGGGCAGGAGCACGAGCCCGGGCATGGGCAGGAGCACGGGCACGGGCACGACAGCCATCCCGACCGCGGACACGGGCATGACGAGCACAGCGTCGGCCACGACACCCCCGGCGGACACGGCGGCCATGCCGGCCACGGCGATCACGTCGCCCAGTTCCGCCGCCTGTTCTGGATCAACCTCGTCCTCGCGGTCCCGACGATCGGCTTCTCGCCGATGTTCGCGTCGATCCTCGGCTATCCGCTGCCCGATCTCGCGATCACCCCGTGGATCTCGCCCGTGCTCGGCACGGTCATGTTCGTCTGGGGCGGTCGCCCGTTCCTCACCGGCGCCTGGGCGGAGCTCCGCGCGCGCACCCCCGGCATGATGCTCCTGATCGGCCTCGCGATCACGGTCGCCTACGGCGCCTCGCTCGGCGCGAGTCTCGGACTGCTCGACCATCACCTCGACTTCTGGTGGGAGCTCGCGCTCCTGATCGTCATCATGCTGCTCGGCCACTGGATCGAGATGCGCTCGATCGCGCAGGCCGGCAGCGCGCTCGACGCACTGGCCGCGCTGCTGCCGGATGAGGCCGAGCGCGTGACGGATTCCGGTGACGGCACCACGACGACCGAGGCCGTCGCCCCGTCCGAGCTCCGCGTCGGCGACGTCGTCGTCGTCCGCCCCGGCGGCCGGATCCCGGCCGACGGTGAGGTCGTCGAGGGCACGGCCGCGGTCGACGAGTCCATGATCACCGGCGAGTCCGCGACCGTGACCCGCGGCCCCGGCACGCAGGTCGTCGCCGGCACGGTCGCCACCGACACCGCGATCCGGGTTCGTGTGACCGCCGTCGGCGCCGACACGGCGCTCGCGGGCATCCAGCGCCTCGTCGCGCAGGCGCAGGCCTCGAGCTCGCGCGCGCAGCGACTCGCCGACCGGGCCGCGGCCTGGCTGTTCTGGTTCGCACTCGGCGCGGCCGTGCTCACCGCGGTCGCGTGGACGCTGCTCGGCAACCCGGACGACGCCGTCATGCGCACGATCACCGTGCTCGTGATCGCGTGCCCGCACGCGCTCGGTCTCGCGATCCCGCTCGTCGTGCAGATCGCGACCGAGCGCGCCGCGCGCGGCGGCGTGCTCGTCACCGACCGCCTCGCGCTCGAGACGATGCGCACGGTCGACACGGTCCTGTTCGACAAGACGGGCACGCTGACCAGGGGCGAGCCGGCGATGACGGATGCCTCGGCGGCACCCGGCCGCGACCTCGACGAGGTGCTCGCCCTCGCCGCGGCCGCAGAGGGCGACTCCGAGCACCCGCTCGCGAAGGCGATCGTGCAGGCCGCCGCCGCACGCGACCTCCCTCGCCTCGCCGCGACCGACTTCGCCGCCTCCCCCGCCGTCGGCGTCCGCGCCCACGTCGCAGCCCCCGTCGGCCGAGTAGCGAGCGCCAACGCCGCACCCCTCGCTGGTCGAGTAGCGAGCGCCAGCGAGCGTATCGAGACCCCGCACACCGAAGCCGGGACGCAATCACCGGGTCTCGATACGCGCCCTCCTTCGTCGGGCGCTACGCGACCAACGGAGGCGTCGGGCGCTACTCGACCAGCGGAGACGGCGGGCGCCGTGCTCGTGGAGGTCGGCGGGCCCGCACTGCTCGAGCAGTCCGGACTCGCGCCGCTCGAGGCATCCGTCGCCTGGGCCGAGGCCGGAGCGACCGTGCTGCACGTGCTCGTCGACGGCGAGGTCGCTGGCGCGCTGGCGCTCGCCGACGAGATCCGGCCAGAGTCGCGGGACGCGGTCGACGCGCTGCACGCGCTCGGCGTGCACGTCGTGATGATCACGGGCGACGCCGAACCGGTCGCGCGCACGGTCGCCGCCGAGCTCGGGATCGACCGGGTGTTCGCGGGCGTCCGCCCGGAGGACAAGGCGGCCAAGGTCCGCGAGCTGCAGCGCGAGCGCCGGTCCGTGGCGATGGTCGGCGACGGTGTGAACGACGCGCCCGCGCTCGCGCAGGCCGACGTCGGCATCGCGATCGGCGCCGGCACGGATGTCGCGATCGCGTCCGCGGGCGTCATCCTCGCGTCGAGCGACCCCCGGTCGGTGCTCTCGGTCATCGAGCTGTCGCGGGCGAGCTACCGCAAGATGCGGCAGAACCTGTGGTGGGCCGCCGGCTACAACCTGCTGTCGGTGCCGCTCGCCGCAGGCGTGCTCGCGCCGATCGGGTTCGTGCTGCCGATGTCGGTCGGCGCGCTGCTCATGAGCCTCTCGACCGTGATCGTCGCCCTGAACGCACAACTGCTGCGGCGTCTCGACCTGCGCCCCGAGGCATCCGCCCGCGCCGCCCTGCGCCGCTGACCGATCCCTACTCAGGAAGGGCGGCGCGACACGCCGGAGGCGGACGACCGGCACGCCGCAGACGGCAGCGTTCTTCCTGAGGAAGGAGGAACGGTGGATGCGGAGCGTGCGGGTGCGGAGCGGAGCGTGCGGGTGCGGAGCATAGCGTGCGGGTGTGGGTCAGGCGCCCGAGCGGACCTCGATGGGGCCGGCGTCGTCCTTCGCACGGTTGTCGATGCGGAACGTCGCGAACTCCGAACGGTACCGCGCCTCGGCGTGCTCGACGGGGCGGCCCGAGGCATCCTTCGACAGGCGCCGCTCGCGCAGCAGCGGCGCGCCGGCCGGGATGCCGAGCGCCTCGGCGTCCAGCCGGTTCGCGGCGACCGCGTCGATCGTGTGGCTCGCGCTCATGAGCGGCGCCCCATGCCGCGCGAGCTCGGCCGAGACCGACCCGTGATCGACGTCGAACCCGAACAGGTGCCGGCCGACCTCGGGCACGAACGACGCCCGCTCGATCATGATCGGCACCTCGTCGAGCAGCCGCACGCGCACGAGATCGACCACGACGGCGCCCTCGTCGAGTTCGAGCAGCCCGGCGACCGTCGTGGTCGACGCCCGCCGTTCGAGGGTGAGCGTGCGGGTCCCGGGCGCCTTGCCCTCCTCGGTCGCCCATTCGGTGAACGAACGGAACGTCGCCAGCGACTGCGCCGGCACGACCTTGCCGACGACCGGTGCGCGACCGCGCCCGCCGACCACGAACCCCTCGGCGCGCAGCGCCGAGAGCGCCCGTCGCACCGGGCCGCGGGACGTGCCGAACTCGCGGCACAGGGCGGCTTCGCTCGGAAGCGGCATGCCCGCCGCCCACTCGCCGCGTTCGATGCGTTCGCGGAGCGCGGTGCGCACGCGCTGCGACACGGGTGCGGTGGTCACTGACATGCCCCCGACCCTATGGAGCGCGGGAGGCGTGTCCGGTTGAGCCTCAGGAACGCGCGAGTGAACTCTCCGTGAACGGACCGAACCGCCGCGCGCCGTGCCGACCGAGTCGAACGGGCGCAGATGGCGGGTGTCGCGCGATGCCACCCGCCATCCGCGACCGTTCGGCGAAGGTCTGAGCCGTCCGATCTAGACGTCGACGAGCGTCGGGGTCTCGTCGGGCGAGGCGCTCGCCGCGCGCCGCGCGCGGCGGCGCTCGCGCGCACCCTCCACCAGGTCGTAGAGCACGGGCAGCACCACGAGCGTCAGCGCGGTCGACGACACGAGCCCGCCGATCACGACGAGCGCGAGCGGCTGCGAGATGAAGCCGCCGTGCCCCGTGATTCCGAGCGCCATGGGCAGCAGCGCGAAGATCGTCGCGAGCGCGGTCATCAGGATCGGACGCAGACGACGGGATGCCCCGTGCACGAGCGCGTCGCGCACGCTCATGCCTCGATCGCGGTACTGGTTCACGAGGTCGACGAGCACGATCGCGTTCGTCACGACGATGCCGACGAGCATGAGCACGCCGACGAGCGAGGCGACGCCGAGCGGGATGCCCGTGACGACCTGCAACAGCACCGCACCGGTCGCCGCGAACGGCACCGACACGAGCAGCAGCAGCGGCTGCAGCAGCGAGCGGAACGTCGCGACCATCACGATGTACACGATGAGGATCGCCGCGAGCAGCGCCAGCCCGAGCTGGGCGAACGACTCGTTCTGATCGGCCGTGACCCCGCCGAGCGAGGCGGACGTGCCCGCCGGCAGATCGACCGACTCCACCGCGGCCGAGACCGCGGCGCTCGCGGTGCCGAGGTCGTCGCCCGAGGGCGTGGCCGAAACGGTCGCGCTGCGGAGGCCCTGCACGGTGGTGACCGTCGCGGGCCCGTCGACCTGCGCGACGGTCGCGAGGGTGTCGAGCCGCACGAGACCGGCCGTGGTCGGCACCTCGAGCGCGCTCAGCGCCTCCACGCTCGTCGGCGGGTCCTCGCTCGCGAGGTAGATGGTGAGCGTCTTCTCGTCGATGACGACCGACCCGGCCGACTGCGGCTGCATCGCGGCCGAGACGAATCCGCCGAGCGCGACCTCGGAGTATCCGGCGTCGGCGGCCGCGGTGCGGTCGATCTCGATCGCGATGTACGGACGCCCGGCCTCCAGGTTCGAGGTCACCTGCGCGAGCGAGTCGACGCCGTCGAGCTCGGCGACGACCGCGTCGGTCGCGGCGCGCAGGTCTTCGGCGTTCGACGCCGTGATGTCGACCTCGATGTCGTTGGACGCGCCGAACCCGCTCGACGCGGCGAGCGTGATCTCGCCCGCATCGTCGATGCCGTCGAGCTCTTCGCGCACGTCGGCCTGCAGCGCGTCCTGGTCGGCGCCCTCGTCGGTGGTCACCGAGTAGGTCACCGTCGCCCCGCCCCCGCCGAATGCCGCGGTGAGTCCGCTCCCCGACCCGATCGAGGTCTGCACCGTCTCGATGCCCTCGGTGCCGAGCAGCACCTCCTCGACGGGTTGCGAGGCCGCCTCGAGCGCGTCGAGGCTCGTGCCGACCGGCAGCTCCTGCGTGACCTGGAACGTGTTCTGACCCGACGATCCCAGGAAGTTCGTCTTCATGAGCGGCGTCAGCGCGATGGTCCCGCCGAGCACGAGCACCGCGGCGACGAGGGTCGCGACGCCGTGCTTCAGCGTCCAGCCGATGATCGGGAGGTAGCCGCGCTGCAGTCGCGACGGGTGCTCGAGCTCGTCGGGGCCGGTGTTCACCGGCCCGGCCGGCGCGGCCTCGTCGACGAACGCCGCCGCCGCGGCATCCGACTCGCTGTGCTTGGCCCGCTTCGCGGGCTTCAGGAACCAGTACGCGAGCACCGGCACGATCGTGAGCGACACGATCAGTGACGCGAGCAGCGCGATCGTGACCGTAAGCGAGAACGGACGGAAGAGCTCGCCCGTGACCCCTTCGACGAGCGCGATCGGCAGGAACACCGCGACCGAGGTGATCGTCGACGCTGTGATGGCGCCCGCGACCTCGCGCACGGCGTGGACGATGGTCGAGGCCTTGTCGGCGCCGGCCACGAGGTGCCGCTTGATGTTCTCGATGACGACGATCGAGTCGTCCACCACACGGCCGATCGAGATCGTGAGCGCGCCGAGCGTGAGGATGTTGAGCGTGTAGTCCGAGACCTGCAGCCCGATGAACGTGACCAGCACCGAGGTCGGGATCGAGATCGCGGTCACGAGCGTCGCGCGCACCGACAGCAGGAACACGAGGATCACGAGCACCGCGAACACGAGCCCGAGCACCCCCTCGACCGCGAGCGCCTCGATGGACTGCTCGATGTAGGGGGCCTGGTCGAACACGACCGTGAACGTCGCGCCCGGGTTCGTCGTGTCGAGCGACGCCGCGAGATCGGGAAGCAGCGCGGTCACGGCGTTCGACACCTCGACCGTGTTCGCGGCCGGGAGCTTGGTGACCGAGATGGTGAGCGCCGGCTCACCATCGACGCGCGAGATGCTGCTGACCGGGTTGTCGGTCAGGTCGACGGATGCCACGTCGGCGATGGTGGCCGAAGTGGAGCCGCCGAGCACGGGCAGTGCGGAGATCTCGTCGACGCTGCCGATCCGGGTGCCGCTCTGCACCGCGAACGTCGAGTCTCCCTCGGTGATCGTGCCCGCCGGCACGAGCAGGCCGTTCTGCTGGAGCGCGTCGCGGATCGCCTGCTGGGTGAGGCCGCGGACGGCGAGCTCGGTCTGATTCGGCGTGATCGTCACGCGCTGGCCGATGTCGCCGACGAGGGTGGCCTCGCGCACGCCGTCGAGGTCGTTGATCTCGCCGAGGGTCGTGCGGGTGATCTCGTCGGACAGCGCACTGAGGTCGTCGGCACCGGTGACCGCGACCGAGATGACCGGGAAGTCGTCGATGCTGAACGCGACGACCTGGGGGTCGACGTCGTCGGGCAGCTGGCTGGAGATGCGGTTCACCGACGACAGCAGCTTCTGTTCGGCGAAGGCGAGGTCGGTGCCGTACGTGAAGCTCGCGGTGACTCTCGAGAGACCGGTCGAGCTCGTCGTCGAGGTGGATTCGAGTCCCGTGATGCCCTGGATGGACGTCTCGATCGGCGTCGAGACGTCGGCGTTCACGACGTCGGGCGAGGCGCCGGGATAGCTCGTGACGATCGCCAGCTGCGGGAACTCGATCGAGGGGGCCAGCTCCTGCTTGAGGCTCGTGAGCGAGATCCCGCCGAAGATCGCGACGACGACCGTGATGAGAGCGATCAGGGCGCGGTTCTTCATGCTGAGTCGGGCAAGCAGATGCATGACTCGAGTTCTATCAGCCGGAGGTCACGCGGAGCTGAATACCCGCTTTGCGCTAGCACTTTTGCTCAGGAAACCACAAGGGGTTTTGCGGAGGAAATCCTCCGGCCTAGCGTGCTAGACAGATGTGGGGGTGATCGGAATGGCATCTGCGACGCGCACTCGGCGTCGGCCGTTCCTTCGCTATGCACTCCTCGGCGCCGCCGTCTCGGCGGGCTGGCTCACGATCAGCCTCGTCTCCGGCGCTCAGGGCGCCTCGGCCGACGACCGCGACGGTTCGGGCCTGCTCGGCGCCGTCGGATCGGTGCTCGGCGGCGTCTCGGACACCACCGGCGCGGTCGGTGACGCGGTCGGCGGACTCGTCGACGCGGCGGTCGAACCGGTCAATTCCGTGGTCGAGCCGGTGCTCCAGGCCGTGTCGCCGGAGCCGGCGGCCGTCCCGCCTCCGGCACCTGCGCCGACCGCACCTGCGCCCGCGCCGGCCCCGGCACCTGCGCCGACCGCACCTGCGCCCGCGCCGGCCCCGGCACCTGCGCCCGCCGCACCGCAGCCCGCGGCACCTGCTGCTCCGGCCGCTCCGGCCGCGACGCCGGCCGCTCCGGCGGGCACGATCGTGGGCGCCGTCCCCGGCGTCGTCGACGGCGCGACCGGGCTCGTGAACGGCGTGCTCGACGGCGTCGACGGGGTGACGACGGGGATCATCGGCGGCGTCTCAGGCGTACTCTCGGACACCGCGTCGAGCGGTCTCGTCGGCGGCCTCACCGGCCCGGTGACCGGCTCGGTCGACGGCATCGTCGGCGGGCTTCCCATCGTCGGCGACCTGCTCGGCGACGATCTGATCGGCGGCATCGTGACCCCCGTCGCCGGGCTGCTCGACGACACGCTCGGCACGGTCGTCGGCTCGGTCGGCACGCTTCCCGAGGACGGCGTCCTCCCGACGGTTCCCAGCATCCCGCTGCTGCCGGGCATCGGCGGTGCGCCCGGCAGCCCCGGCGCGCCCGCGCTTCCGACGCCGAGCCTGCCTGCGCTGCCGAGCCTGCCCGTGACCCCGGATGGCGCCGGTGAGGCCGTGCGCGCGGCCGAGGCATCCGTGCTCGCTTCGGCGGCCGCCGCCGCCTTCGACTCGCGAGACCGCTCCGCCGGCGCGCCGACGAGCGGTGCGCTCGAGGCATCCGGAACGACCGCGGTCCTCGACGGATCGGGCGACCACCAGGGCGCACCCGAGCCGTCGCCCGCCGCACCGGTGAACGCACCCGGCGCGGCCGGCACCGCCGGTTCGGCAAGCGCCGCCGGCGGTTCCGCCGCGGCATCCGACGCCGTCTTCGACGCCGACGCGCTCAGCGCGTCCGCGTCGCTCGTGCTCAACTCGGTCGACGATGCACTGCCGTCGTCGCCGGTCTTCGGGACCGACACCACCCCTGACTGACGGGGGCCGTTCCGCCGTGCAGGCGGACACGGTCATGGCTCGGACGCACTCTGCGTCGCCGGGCACATTCACCCAATTCAGTCAGGAGGACTGATCATCATGGACCTCAAGCGGTTCGCAACGAGGGCGCTGTACGCGACCCTCATGACCGGGGGGATCACACTCCTCGGGGCCGGCGTGGCACACGCCGCAGAGACCGGGGGCGAGGACGGGGTGCTCTCCGGCACCCAGGCCGGCATCTCGATCGACCTGCCCATCAACCTCTCCGGCAACGGCATCTCGGTGCTCGGCGACGCCACGTCGTCGGAGGCCGAGACGTCCGCGGCGGCGCCGGCGGAAGCCCCGGCCGCGCCCGTCACCTCGGGCGACGACGGCGTCGGATCGGGCAGCCAGGCCGTCATCGACGTCTCCGTGCCGGTGACGATCGGCGGGAACGCGATCAGCGTGCTCGGCGACACCTCGACGACGGATGCCACGACCGAGCAGGCTCCGGCCGCCGAGGCGCCGGCGGCTGAGGCGCCGGCCGCTCCGGCAGCGCCGGCGGAGGCGCCCGCGACGAGCGGTGACGACTCGCTGCTCGGCGGCACGCAGGGCCTCATCGACGTCGCCGTGCCGGTCACCATCGGCGGCAACGCCATCTCGGTGCTCGGCGACAGCTCGACCGACGGCGCGATGACCGGATCCGGTGCCACCGGGACCACGACCGGCACCGACGAGGGATCGTGGCGCTGGGGCGAGGAGATGAACATCAGCACCCCGTACGGCGGTGACGCCTGGACCTCGGGTTCCGAGGGCGTCGCGAGCGGCACGCAGGCCGACGCCGACGCCGTCGCCCCGGTGACCGTGGGCGGCAACGCGATCTCCGTCATCGGCGACAGCTCGACCGAGGGCGCGGCCAACGCGGTCGCGGCCGGCGGCTCGGGCTCGGGCTCGGGCTCGACCGAGGGCGCCGCGACGAGCGGTGAGGACTCGATCCTCGGCGGCACGCAGGGCCTGATCGACGCCGTCGCTCCCGTGACGGTGGGCGGCAACGCCGTCTCCATCATCGGCGACAGCTCGAGCGAGGGCGCGGCCAACGCGGTCATGCCGGGCACCGGCACGGCCGGCAGCGACGGCGCGACGACCGGCGGTGAGGACGGCGTCCTCGGCGGCACCCAGGTCGGCGCCGACGCCGTCGCCCCCGTGACCGTGGGCGGCAACGCCATCTCGGTCATCGGCGACAGCTCGAGCGAGAGCGCGGCCAACGCGGTCATGCCGGGCACCGGCACGGCCGGCGGCGAGGGCGCCTCGACCGGCGGCGATGACTCGATCCTCGGCGGCAGCCAGCTGCTGCCCGAGGTCAGCCTGCCGGTGACGGTCGGCGGCAACGCGATCTCGGTCGTCGGCGACACCTCGTCGACCGATGCGGAGACCGTGGTCGTTCCCGGGAACGGCGGCTCGGGCGAGGCGATCACCGGCGGGTCCGACGGCCTGCTCGGCGGTTCGCAGATCATCCCCGGCATCGCCCTGCCGATCACGGTCGGCGGCAACGCGATCAGCGTGATCGGCGACAGCGAGACGGATGGCCCGACGACGGTCGTCGTCCCCGGTGAGCCGACCGACCCCGGCACCCCGGTCGACCCGACCGACCCGACCGACCCGACGGACCCGGTCGACCCGGTCGACCCGACGGACCCCGGCACGCCGGTGGACCCGACGGACCCCACCGACCCGACCACTCCCGGGACTCCCGGTGACGACGGCTCGGTGACCCCGGGTTCCTCGGTCGCGGGCGCCGGTGACGTCACCGTGATCGCGGCCGGCACGTCCTCGACGGGCGTGCTCGCCTCGACCGGCGCGGATGTCGCGGGGCTCGCCATCGCCGGCGGCCTCGTGCTGCTCGCGGGCCTGCTGCTCTTCGGGTTCCGGCGCTTCGCCGCGCGGAACTGAGCGGGCGAGGCATCCGCTCGCGTGGCGGCGACCCGGACCACCCGGTCCGGGCCGCCGCCCCGCCATGCCCAGCTCAGTCGGTGATGACCGACACGTGGAGGTCCGCGCACGCCGACGCGAGGCGCTTGTCTCGCGTCCACAGCCTCGCCCCTGGAACCAGAGCCACCGCCCCGATCAGATGCGCGTCGGTCGGGCTGAGCCCTCGACCCCAGAGCCTGCGTCGATCGACCAGGAGGAGCGCCTCTCCATGACGGAGTACGGGGAAACTCCGAAGGTCACCGAGCAGGTCCAGCACGGTGTCGCGCTGCGCGATCGATCCGAGCGCGAGCTCCTCGATCACGAACGGATGAGTCCCGACCTCGTCGTGCTCCAACGCCGTGTTCAGTGCGGAATCGGCGGCACGGAAATGGTCGATCCATACTGACGTATCGACCAGGATCATGCAGCAGAACCGCGACGCCGCGGCGCCGCAGTCGCCTCAGGATCAGACCCGCCCAGCGCCGCCAGCCGCCTTCCCGCCTCAACGCGGATCAAGGTCTCGAGACCCGCGCGCAGCAAGGCCGACCGCTCCGCGACACCGGTCAGCTCCACCGCGCGCTCGACCAGCGCGTCGTCGATGGTGATGGTCGTTCGCATGAGGTTCCGATCAGAAGCCGCATCAATTGATGCGGATCTCAGCATACCTCGGTGTCCAGTGGGAACGCCAGGCTCCTGCAGTTACGCGATGGAAGGCGAAAAGTGGGTCGGAATGCCGCCCAGGCGGCACTCCAACCCACTTCCCGACTTCAGTCGCGGCACGCGGCACGCGCCGAGCGATCAGTCGTTCGTCGCGGCACCCCGACGACGGCGGATCACGAACAGCGCGCCGGCCGCTGCGAGCAGCGCGGCGAGCACGAGGCCGGGCAGCACGTCGGCACCCGTCGACGCAAGACCCGAGCCGGCCCCACCGCCAGCGCCACCGCCGCCGGCTGCCGCGGTCACGGTCACCGCGGCCGCGATCGGCTCGTGGCCCGCCGACTCGACGATCAGCGTGTGCGCCCCGACCACGAAGTCGGCGGGCACCCGGACCGTGAACGACGTGGCGCCCTCAGCGCTCGCGACCGGGATGCCCTCGATCACGAGCGGCTCGCTGAACAGCGTCGCCGAGATCTGCTGCCCCGGCTCGAGCCCGGTCACCGACACCTCGAACGAGCCGCCCTGCCGCACCGTCGAGCTGCTGAGCGAGACATCCGCCCAGTCCGTGCGCGCGACCACCGCGCGGCCGAGCGGAGCCGGCGCGACCGTGACGAACTCCTCGAAGTACGACACCGCGGCCACCAGGTCGATCTGGCCGCTGTCGGCGCGGTTCGTGCCCTCCGCGAACGCGCCGAAGTTGTCGCCGCCCGGCGCGAGGAAGGAGTTGACCGTCACGCGGAACACGTCGGACGCCTCGATCTCCTCGCCCTGGAGCGACATGGACACGATGTGCTCGCCGCGCGCGGCGTCGGGCTCGTAGACGTAGCCGAAGCCCTCGGAGACCCCCAGGTGCAGCTTCGGCCGGCTCGAGCCGTCGGGCTGCCACTGCTCTTCGAGCGCCTGCTCGATCTGCGCGCCGGTCAGGTCCATCTGGAACAGCGTGTTGCCGAACGGCTGCGTGCTCGCGACGTCCTTGTAGGTGACGGTGCCGTCCTCGCCGTAGAGCAGGTCGGCGCGGAGGCCGCCCGGGTTCATGAAGGCGATCTGCGACGGCGTGCCGGCGAACGCGTCGTTCGCGCTCGAGGTCGCCCAGAGCTGCTGGTCGGCGACCAGGTTGCCGAGCGAGGACTCCACGCCGCGGTCCGCACCGGCGGGCTCGCCGCCACGGAGGATGTCACCCGTGATCGAGCCGATCTCGACCGCACCGACCACGTCGGCCGCGGCGACCGCCGCGTCGACGATCGCCTGCACCCCGGCGTCGGCCGGGTACTGGGCGACGCCGTCGACGAGCAGCGGCAGCGTGTCGACCGTCGCCGCGGTCGCGCGCTTGGTCTCGGGGTCGATCGCCAGCTGGATGCGGGCCACGTGCTTGGCGTACTCGCCGGCCGACACCACGGGGCGGTCGAACGCGGCGCCGTCGACCGGGAACTCGCACGCGACGTTCTTGTGCGTGTGGCCCGAGAAGATGGCGTCGATGTCGGCGGATGCCTCGCGCACGAGCTCCCCGTACACCGAGTCCTCGTTCGCGATGACGTCGCACGAGGTCTCCTCCGAGCCGTCGTGCGCGAGCAGCACGACCACGTCGGCCTCGCCGTTCTGGGCGTCACCGTCACGCAGCTGCGCGGCGACCCGGTTCACGGCCTCGAGCTGCGAACCGAACTCGATCTCGGCGATGCCGTCGGGGGCGACGAGCGAGTCGGTCTGCTCGGTCACGACGCCGATGTACCCGATCTTCACGCCGCCGGTCTCGACGATCTTGAACTCATCGAGGGCCGGGGTGTCGGTGCCCTTCAGGTAGACGTTCGCACCCAGCGCGAGGCCCGCGTCGCCATAGGCCGGAATGACCCGGTCGATGAGGTCGCGGTAGCCCTGGTCGAACTCGTGGTTGCCGACCGAGCTCACGTCGAGGCCCATCGCCATGAGCGCGTCGATCGTGGGCTGGTCCTCCTGCGAGAACGACGTGAAGGTCGAGGCGCCGATGTTGTCGCCCGCCGAGGCGAACACCGTGTGCCGGTTCTCGTCGCGCAGCTGGTCGACCGCGCCGGCGAGCACGGCCGCACCGGGCAGGCCGCCGCCGAGGTCCTGCTCGAGACGACCGTGGAAGTCGTTGATCGAGAGCAGCTGCACCGTCTCGGGCGTCGCGACGTCGACCGCGAGGATCGTCGTCGTTCCGGAGACCTCGTTGCCGACCGCGAGCATGGGCTCGCCGGTCGGGCTCGTCGCCGCCGGGATGAACGTGATGCCCTCCGGGCCGAGGTCGCCCGCGGCCGAGAGCTGCGCCTCGCCGTCATCCTCGACCGAGACGTCGAAGTCGCGGTAGTTGAGGTAGGTGACGAACGCCGACTCGGTGGGGGTCGTGATGTCGAACACGGCGATGCCGCCGACCCGCTCGAAGCCGATGAACGCGTAGGTGCGGCCGTCGACCTCGCCGATCGCGAGATTCTCGGGCTCGGGTCCCTTGTCGTCGCTGCGGCCCTCGAAGTTCGACTCGCTGTGGTTCGAGTTGAAGAACTCGGGTGCGGCCTCGTGGGTGATGCGCTCGAACGCCTCGCCCGAGTCGAAGACCAGCGAGCCGTCCGTGCCCCAGATGGAGAACGAGCGGGATCCGAAGGAGTAGAGCTCCTCGTAGCAGCTGCCGTCGGCCGAGAGGCCCATGGCCGTCGACACGTTCAGCCGGCCGAGGTCGGCGTCGCCGAGGAGACCGGCGGCCGGGCTGGTCGCGCAGACCGGCGCGAGGTCGTCGTCGCCGAGGTCCTTCACGCGCGCGGGCTCGACGTACTCGCCCCATTCGCGGGCGTCACCCTCGTTCGCGGTGACCAGGTAGGTCTCGCCGCCGGCCTGGTACGACTGCATGCCGTCGGGCAGGTACATGCCCTTGAGGCCCGGGAAGGTCCGGATGTCGAAGCCGCCGTCGCGGTCCGACGCGTCGATGCCGTGACCCTCGGCCGAGTGGTCGACGAAGCCGAGCGGGAGGATGTCGGTCACGGTCGCGTCCACGAGGTCGACGACCGCGATCGCGTTCGCCTCCTGCAGCGCCGCGTAGGCGACGTCGCCGTCGATCGTGACGTACTCGGGCTCGAGGTTCCGCGAGACCGGGAGGTCGGCCTCGGGCGTCGGGCCGAACACGCGCACGTCGGGGTGCAGCGTCTTCGAGCCACCCTCCTCGAACTCGTGGAAGTCCGCCGTGCGGACCGCGCTCTGCTCGGGCGCCGCGACGGTCGAGGGCAGTTCGACGATGCCGACGGAGCCCTCGGGGTCGCTCGAGAAGTCGCCCGCCGGCTCGCCCTCGTTGGCGACGACCGCGCGCGTACCGTCAGCCGAGATGGCCACCATGTCGGGCAGTGAGCCGACGACGACGGTGCCGAGCGAGACGGGCGACGCCGCGGTCGCGTCGAAGAACATGAGCCGGCCGGGAGCGGTCTTGTCCTCGCGGTCCTCGAGCGCGACGACACCGAGGCCGTCGGCGCGCACCGCAAGCGAGTTCGCGACGCCGTCGCCGGCGAGCTCACCCACCCTCACGGGAACCGCCGGGTCGCTCACGTCGAGCACGTCGATGAGCCCCGCCAGCGCGTTGACGACGTAGAGCCGTTCGCCGTAGTAGGCGACGATCTCGGCGGCGGATCTGTCGAAGATCCCGCTCTCGTAGGTGCCCACCGTCCTCAGCGAGAGCGCTGCGCCCTCGGCCGAGACCTCGGGGGCGTCCGCGATCGGCGCGGTCGCGGTGCGGATGGGGCCGGTCAGGGCTGCGGCGGGCGCCGTGGCGAGACATCCGGCAGCGAGGGCCGCGCTCAGCACGAGCGGGACCGCGGCGCGCCGGAAGAAGGGCCGGGAGGGCAGCATGGGTCACCTTCGGTCGGTAGTGGTCGGGGATCGTCCCCACCCTGGCGACCCGAGACATCCGTCGGATGTCCGTCAGGTGAACTCGAGGCGCCGGTCGGATGGCGCGAGCACGCCCGGGCTCAATCGCGCGGGGTCGCGAATGTACTCGCGCCCGCTCTCGCGTCATCGGGTCTCGATACGCGTCGCCACTTCGTGTCGGCGCTACTCGACCAACGGGGGCGTCGCCACTTCCGTTGGTCGAGTAGCGCGCGAGGAACGAGCACGCGTATCGAGACCCGTCGCGCGCTCCACGACCAACGGATTCAGACGACCTCGGCGAGGGGCAGCGCGGGGTCGGGGGCGGGCGCGGCCGGCAACGCCTGCCAGGCGCGCGCGAGCGCCGCGATCGCGGCGTCGGTCGTCGCCGCGTCGGAGCAGAACGGGAGCCGGAGGAACCGTTCGAAGGCGCCGTCGATGCCGAACCGCGGCCCCGCGGCGACGATCAGGCCCTGGCCTCGGGCGGCGAGCGCGAGCTGCGAGCTCACGGGCGCGCCGAGGTTCACCCAGGTGACGATGCCGCCGTCGACGTGCGGGACCTGCCAGTCGGGGAACTGCTCGGCGAGCCGCGCCTCGAGGTGGTCGCGACCGGCACGAAGCTGGTCGCGGCGCAGCGCGAGCACGTCGTCCATCCGGTCGAGCAGGCGCGCGACGATGAGCTGTTCGAGGATGGGCGTGCCGAGGTCGCCGGGCGCGCGCACCGCGAGCAGCCGACGGATGAGCGGCCGGTCGGCGCGGATCCAGCCGACGCGCACGCCGCCCCAGACCGTCTTGCCGACGGAGCCGATCATGACCGCCGGCCCGTAGGCGGCGAGCGGCAGCAGAGGGCGGCGACGGTCGATGTCGAGCTCGGCGATGGTCTCGTCGGCGATGACGACCGTGCCCTGTCGCGCGGCCGCCTCGAGCACGCGCTCCCGTGTGCGCTCGTCGAGGCTGCGCCCGGTCGGGTTCTGGAAGTCGGGCATGAGGTAGGCGGCCACGGGGTTCGCGTGGCGGAGCGCCTGCACGAGCTCGTCGCCCTCGTCGGAGGTGTCGCCGAGCTCGCCGACGTCCGCGCCGTGCGGCACGACGGGCACGGGCACGAGGCGTGCGCCGGCGACCCTGAGCGCCTCGTACGCGTGCGGATAAGTGGGCGCCTCGATGACCGCCCGGTCACCACGGCCGACGAGGGCACGCGAGAGCAGCGCGATGGCGTGCTGCGCACCGATCGTGACCATGATCTCGTCGGGCGTCGTGGGCAGCCCGCGCTGCGTGTACCGGGCCGCGATCGCCTCGCGGAGCTCGGGGATGCCGATCGGGTCGAAGCCGGCGTCGCCGAGGTGCCGGGGCAGGTCGTCGGCCGCCTCGCGCGCGACGTCGGCGAGCCAGGGCAGCGCGGGCGGCGACGCCTTCGAGAAATCGACGTAGTCGGTCGCGGGAGGTGCGGGCAGGATGGCGGGCGCGCCGGGCAGCCGGGCCACCGACCCCGATCCGCGCACGCTGTGCAGCAGGCCCTGCTCGCGCAGGGCACGGTATGCCGCGGTGACGGTCGTGCGACTGAGCCTGAGACGCTCGGCGAGGTCGCGCTCGGCCGGCAGCCGAGTGCCGACGGGGATGCGACCGTCGAGCACGAGCAGGCGCACGCGTTCGGCGAGCGCCCGGTAGACGGTGCCGCCGGCAGCGCCGGCCCGCCAGTCCCCGAGCAGCGTGTCGAGTGCGCGGGCGCTGATCGAGGCATCCGTCATGCGAGCCACTTTAGGCGGATTGGCTACTTGCGTGAAGGCCAATTGTGGAATTGGATATCCCTCATGCTCCACGTCCCCGCCTCGTTCCGCGATTCCGGTCCCGTGCTCACCCGACGCCTCGTCCAGCTGTTCGTCGGGCTGTTCCTCTACGGCATGGGGATCGCCATGATCGTGCGTGGCGAGCTCGGCGTCGCGCCGTGGGACGTGCTCACGCAGGGCATCGTGAAGCAGACCGGCCTGAACTTCGGGCTCATCACGATCCTCACGTCTGGCGTGGTGCTGCTCCTCTGGATCCCGATCCGGCAGCGGCCCGGGTTCGGCACGCTCATGAACGCCGTGCTCGTCGGCCCGGCGGCCGACGTCGGCCTGTGGCTCATCCCCGAGGGCCTCGACCTCTGGGTGCGCATGCTCCTGCTGCCCGGCGGCATCGTCGTGCTCGCGATCGCGACCGGGCTGTACATCGGGGCGCACTTCGGGCCGGGCCCGCGCGACGGGCTCATGACGGGCCTGCACCGCGTGACGGGCTGGCGCATCTGGATCGTGCGCACGGGCATCGAGGTCATCGTCCTCGCGATCGGCTGGCTGCTCGGCGGCAACGTCGGCATCGGGACACTCCTGTTCGCGCTCACGATCGGGCCGCTCTGCGGGTGGGCGATCCCGCTCTTCGCGATCAGGCGGGCGGATGGCTCGCCCGCAGCCAGGCCTCGCCTCGACCCTGCCGTGCCGGAACCCAGCCGCCCCGAGCCACCGCTCATCCCCGACGACTCCCCCGCCAACTAGCTCCGGCGGCGAGGCCCGCTGGTCGAGTGAGCTACGCTCCAGCGAGCGTATCGAGACCCGGCGCCGGGTCTCGATACGCTTCGCTACTCGACCAACGAGGGGTTAGAGGTTCGCTTCCGCGTAGACGCGGAGCGCGTCGCGCACGAACTCGGCACCCTGCGTGCCGCCGTAGTTCGCGCCGAAGCGCGGGTCCGCGACGTACATCTCGCCGAGCCCGATGACGTACGCCTTCGCGTCGCCGCCGTGCGCGGGCGTGCCGGGCACACTCGTCAGCCACTCGACGTGGCGCTTCGCGAGCGCCTGCGCCTCGTCCCCGTCGGGCGTCGCGCCCGAGGTCGCGGCCGAGACCCAGTCGCGGCCCAGCTCCTCGACTCGGGCCTTCCAGGCCGTGCGCTCCTCATCGCTCATGCCGCGCCACCAGCGGTCGCTCCGCTCGTACGCATCCTTGCCCCAACGCTGTTCGACCTCCTCCTTGTACCGGGTGTGGTCGAACCCGTCGAACATGTCGCTTGCCATGATCTGATCACCTCCTTCCACGGCGTCGATGGTGCGTTCGACCGACGCGATCTGTCGCGCCAGCCGGTCCTGTTCCTGCCTGAGCGACGCCAGGTGGCCGGTGAGCGCCCGGGACTCGGACGCCTCACCCGCGATCACGTCCGCGATGACGGGCAGCCCGAGACCGAGGTCGCGCAGCAGCAGGATGCGCTGCAGCCGCACGAGTGCGGCCTGGTCGTAGTAGCGGTATCCGTTGGTCCCGACCCGGGTCGGGGCGAGCAGGCCGAGATCGTCGTAGTGACGCAGCGTGCGGCTCGTCGTGCCCGCCAGCCTCGCGACCTCCTGGATCGACCAGTCCATGTCGCCTCCTTCCGGTTCGGTCTGTTCGGCGTGTATCGTTCGGATGCCACGGTAGAGGTTGACGTTACGTCAAGGTCAACCCCGAGGCATCCGGAATCTCGCGCTGAACCCTTGCCGCCCGCCGAAACGCGTTATATCGTGACTTCGTTCATACGCGATATAGCGCGATTTCCGACGGGTTCGGCCCGATCGCGCGAACGAAGGAGCGCATCACCATGACCATGGAACAGTGGAGCATCGCACCCGGCGAGAGCCGGGTGATCGACCTCGAACTCGTCCGCACCCTCAAGGTGAGCCTCGTCGGCGGCAAGGTCGATGTCATCGCGCACGACGAGCCCGGCGCGCGCGTCGAGATCTCGAACGTGAGCGGCAAGGACCTCGCGGTCTCCATCGACGGCGACCGCCTCGAGATCGACCACCCCCAGTTGCGCTGGGACAACTTCCTCGAGGTCTTCGCCAACTTCCGCGGCCACGCGAAGGCGGATGTCTCGATCCTCGCGCCGCGCAGCGCCGCCCTGAAGCTCGGGGTCGTGACCGGCGAGGCGCTCGTCTCCGGGTTCGACGGCGACGCCCGCTTCAGCACCGTGTCGGGCGACCTCGTCGTCGACAACCACCGCGGCGACGTCGAGCTGTCGAGCGTCTCGGGCGAGCTCTCGGCGGGCAATCATGTCGGCCGCGTCAGGGCGAACTCCGTGTCTGGCGACGTGATCGCGTCCGGCGAGGTGTCGGCGTTCACGGCGAAGACCGTGTCGGGCAACATGATCCTCGACGCCAAGGGCACCCCCGCGAAGGTCGACGCGAACACGATCTCTGGCGACCTCACCGTGCGCTGCGACCTCGGTTCGGGCGCGCGCTACCGCGTGAACTCGGTGAGCGGGACGTTGCTCATCGACGACTCGCAGTTCCGCGGCGTGCTCGGCAAGGGGTTCGAGCGCACCGTCGGCGAGCTCGCGGGCGAGTGGCTCGACCTCAGCGCCAACAGCGTCACCGGCAACATCTCGGTCATGCACCGCGCGAGCGCCGGTCGCGCGGAGGCCTCGGGCGGCGCGGGCGAAGGAGCATCCGAATGACGCCGCCGGTCTTCTCCCATGGCAGCCTGCGCCTGTATCTGCTCGCGCTGCTCGACGAGCGCCCGCGACACGGGTACGAGCTGATCCAGGCGCTCTCCGAGCGGTTCGGCGGCACGTACTCGCCGAGCGCCGGCACGATCTACCCGCGCCTCGCGAAGCTCGAGGAGGAGGGGCTCGTCTCCAAGCAGGCCGACGGCCGCAAGACCGTGTACGCGATCACCGAGGCCGGCCGCGCCGAGCTCGAGGCGCGACGACCCGAGCTCGACGCCATCGAGGACGAGGTGACCGACTCGGTCCGCCGCCTCGCCGACGGCGTGCGCGCCGAGGTCAACGACGCCATGCGCACGCTGCGCGCCGAGCTCGCAAGCGCCGCGCGGGAGGCGAAGCGCGCCGCACGGTCGGCGAGCGGGTCGAGTGGATCTGGCGGGTCGGCGAGCGGCTCGGGTGGCGGCACGACGAACCTGCACGTGGACTCGAACCGAGCCGTGCACGAGGCGGACCTGGTGATCAACGAGTTCCGGCAACAGTTGCGCACCGACCTGCGCACGCAGGCGCATCGCGCGCGTGTCTCGCCGGACACGGTCGACCGGCTGCGCACGCAGCTCGCGCAGGTTCGCGCCGACGTGCTCGCCGAGCTCGGCCTCCCTCGCGAGTGATACCGATCCGTCTCGACCGTGGCCGAGATGCGGCTGCGTTCGGGTCGTTCCTGTATCACTCGACCCAGGGCGCGCGGGGCGCGCGGGGCGCGGGTGGCGGATGCTTCACTGGGAACATGAGCGATGTCGCCCTCCGGCCGTGGGCCGACGATGACCTCGAGACGCTGCGGCGTGCGAACGCGCCGGAGATGATGACGTATCTCGGCGGGCCCGAGACCGAGGAGCAGCTCGTCGCACGTCACGAGCGGTATCTGCGCCTAGGCCGCGAGGGCTCGGCGTGGATGTTCCGCATCGTGACGCCGGACCACCCCGAGGGCGTCGGCACGATCGGGTACTGGCGGCACGAGCACCACGGCGAGCGCGCGTTCGAGACCGGCTGGGCCGTGGAGACCGACTACCAGGGCCGCGGTCTCGCGACCGCCGCCCTACTTCTTGCCCTCGCCGACGCCGCCCGCCGCGAACCCGGCCTCCCGGTCTACGCCTACCCGCGGGTCGCGAACACCGCATCGAACGCCATCTGCCGCAAGGCGGGCTTCACTCTCGAGGGCGAGGAGGAGTTCGAACACCCGAAGGGCACCCGGGCCACGTCGAACGTGTGGGTGTTCCGGCGATCGGGTGCGTGACGACGCCACGGATCACTCCGCACGAGGCGTACCCACCGTCAGCAACCCCGGACAGTACCGCGCCCTTCACGCGGATGTGCGTGAAGGGCGCGGTGCCGACTCGACCGTAGGTTTCGTTAACGCGGTCAGTACGACTCAGCGACCTTGCTCATCCGGATAGTCGTGGATGGCCTCCGCCATCGCAATACGGTGCGGGACGCTCGCGTCGAGGACGTTCCCGGTGATGTCCGCGTACGCCGTCGAGTACCCGTACTGCCATGGTGCGCCGGCAGCTGAAACCCGGACGTTCACGTGACGGGGCTTTCCGGTGCAGGGCACGGTGACACTCGCTTTCCCTTGTCGAGCATCGTCCTGGACCAGCTTCACGGTCACCACGGCCTCGGTCTCTGCCGCGCACGTGTAGAGCACGGCGAGGTAGGCCGTCGTCTCGTCATTGAGCAGCACGGCACCGCCGATCCAGTAGGCCTGATTGCCAGTCTCAACCGATTGGGCGTGCGCCGGGGCACCCGCGAACGCACCTAGGGCAACCAGGCTGGCCGCCGCGACAACCGCGATTCGGCCTCGAGAACGGGGGCGAAGGGGGATAGTCATGGCAATCTCCTTTGTGTACTAATATTCCTGATCGTATCAGTGGATCTCTCGATTTTGAAGGTCTGAGCCACCCAGTTCCAGGCGACGCGGTCGTGCGCCTCCGCTGAAGGATCCGAGCGATGACCGAGAGCCAAACATTCAAAAACTAATATGGCAATACACTGACGGTTTCGGAATGCTCGTGCCCTGGCCGTTCTCGACAGAATCGCGCGCCCGCCGGCTCAGCGCGTCAGGCGCCCCGCGAGGTCGGGCCAGTCGACGATGACGGCCTCGCCGTGGACGAGCGCCTTCGAGAGCAGCGCGTCGCGCAGCACGATGCCGTTCGCCGAGAGCTCGGAGATCGCGAGCGCCTGCCCTCCCCCGTCGAGCCGCCAGTGCTCGGCGAGCTCGCCGATGCCGCGGTCGATGAGCAGCTCTTCGGCCTCGACGTACTCCTGCGGGCCGCCGACGGCGTGCCCGAGCCGGTTCCGCGGGATCACCGCGGCGAAGTCGGGTGCGGTCGGCTGCAGGTAGCCCACGACCTCGCGATCGTCACGGGTCACCGCGACCCACGTCGACGGGTCGAGGCCGTACGGGGCACGGTCCGCCGCGCCGGTCACGGCGCGTCGGCACCCGGCGGCCGCCGCCGCGTGGTGCGCACGATGAGCACGATCACCAGGCCGAGGATCACGATGCCGCCCACGACGAACGCGGCGATCGCCCAGCCATCGGGGCCGGACTCGCCGCCGGTCGTCGCAGCCGTGTCGGAGTCGTCGTCGGCCGCCGCGTCGTCGTGCGGCGGCTCCGACTCCCAGACCCCGGTCGCTCCGGCGCCCACGCCGAAGTCGATCGTTCCCTCGATGGGGTGCCCGTCGGACGAGACGACCCGCCACCGCACCTGGTACTCGCCCGACAGGTCGGACGGCAGCGTCGCCGAGACCTCCGGACCGAGCACCTCGGTCGCGCCCACATCGATCGCCTCGCCGTGGTGATCGACGACCTCGATGACCGTGCCGACCTCGATCACGTCGTTCGAGAACGTCAGCTCGACGGCCTCGGGCGCGGTCTCGAGCACCGCACCGGGCTCAGGCGACGAGCCGAGCAGCTCGTCATGCGCGATCGCGGGCGCGGCAGCGCCCGCGACGGCGAGCGCCATCGCCCCGAAGAGCGCCGCGGCAGCGGCGATCGCGCGGGTCGAACGAACGCGTCGGGGGCGGGTGAGCGTGGTCATGTATGGTCCTGTCGTCGCCGGCGGATGCCTCCCGCGGGCAGCGCCCGCGGCCGCCGCCATGCTAGCAACCCCCGACCACTTGACACTGGGTGCGGCAGGTGTAATGTCATCCGCCGTGATACATGAGGAGGACACACCTCCAGCCGCCCCGCCCGCCGAGCTCAAGTCGGCGAAGCACTGGATCATCGGCGATCCGCTCCCCACCGAGAAGCTCGAGGGCCAGCTCCTCCCGAAGCGCCTCGCGTTGCCGATCTTCGCGAGCGACCCGCTGTCGTCGGTGGCGTACGCCCCACAAGAGCTGTTGATGATCCTGCTCGTCGGCGGGCTCGCGTTCCTGTCGTTCGCGCCGTGGGTCGCGCTCGCGGTCGTCGTGCTGCTGGTGACCGTGGTCGCGAGCTACCGGCAGCTCATCCGCGCCTACCCGTCGGGTGGCGGCGACTACGAGGTCGCGCACCGCAACCTCGGCGAGAAGCCGGGGCTCGTGGTCGCGTCGGCGCTGCTGGTCGACTACGTCATGACCGTGGTCGTCTCGGTCGCGTCGGGCGTCGACAACATCATCTCCGCCATCCCCGAGCTGAACCCGTGGCGGGTCGGGCTCGCGGTGGCCTTCGTGCTCATCCTGGCCGCGATCAACCTGCGCGGCGTGAGCGAGTCCTCACGCGCGTTCGCGGTGCCGACCTACCTCTTCATCGGCAGCGTGTTCCTGATGGTCGTCGTCGGGCTCGTCCGCACCGTCTTCGGCGACCCTCCGGTCGCCGAGTCGGCCGGCTACGAGGTGCAGGCCGAGTCGCTCACGCAGGCCGCGGTCGTCCTGTTGCTGCTGCGCAGCTTCGCGAGCGGATGCTCCGCCCTGACGGGCGTGGAGGCGATCTCGAACGGCGTGCCCGCGTTCCGCCGGCCGAAGATCGGCAACGCCCAGCGCACGCTCGTCGCCATGGGCGGGATCGCGATCGTGCTGTTCGCCGGCCTCACCGCGGTCGCGCTCATCTCGGGCGTGCACTACGCCGAGGTGCCGTGCCACCTCATCGGCTGGACCGACTGCGCGACCGAGCCGCAACGGAGCCTGATCGCCCAGGTCGCGGCCGCCACGTTCGGCGACGCCACGGTGCTCTTCTACGTCATCCAGGCCGCGACCGCGCTCGTCCTCCTGCTCGCGGCGAACACGGCGTTCAACGGCTTCCCGTTGCTCGGGTCGGTGCTGGCACGCGACGGCTACGCGCCGAAGTCGCTCTCGACGCGCGGCGACCGGCTCATCTACTCCAACGGCGTGATCATCCTGGCGCTCGCGGCCAGCCTCATCCTCGTCGTGTTCCAGGCGAATCTGACGGTGCTCATCCAGCTGTACATCATCGGGGTGTTCGTCTCGTTCACGCTCGGGCAGACCGGCATGGTGCGGCACTGGTTGCGTGAACTCGGCCGGGCGGGCCATCGGGGCTCGTCGAGGCATCCGTCGTCGACGAAGCATCCGTCGACGAAACGGCCATCGACGAAGGCCAAACCGGCGCAGCATCACTCGCCCGTGCCATCCGATGTGCGCCCGCTGACCCGGCCAGCCATGATGCGTGCGCTCGTGATCAACGCGCTCGGCGCGGTGATGACCGCGGTCGTGCTCATCGTCGTCACGATCACGAAGTTCACGCACGGCGCCTGGATCGTGTTCGTGCTGATGCCCATCCTGTTCCTGCTCATGCTGGGCGTGCACCGGTACTACCGCGACGTCGAGAAGGAGATCGAACCCGACCCGACCACGACGTTCGGCGCGAGCGGCGACCACGCGATCGTGCTCGTCGGCCGGATGCAGAAGCCGACCCTCAAGGCGCTCGACTACGCGATCGCCGCCCGGCACGATTCGCTCGAGGCGGTGCACGTCTCGCTCGACGAGGCGCAGACCAAGCGGCTGAAGCGCGACTGGGTGAAGCAGAACATCCACGTGAAGCTGCGCATCCTGTCATCGCCCTACCGCGACCTGAGCTACCCGCTCGTGCACTACATCAAGGAGCGGCGCCAGGAGTACGGCCCGCAGGTCGTGACCGTGTACATGCCGCAGTTCATCGTGGGCCACTGGTGGGAGAACCTGCTGCACAACCACAAGGCCCGTCGCATCCGGCAGAAGCTCATGCTCGTGCACGGCGTGACCGTCGCGCTCGTGCCGTGGCTGCTCGACTCCTCCGACCTGCTCTACGGGCGGCGCTCGCGCCCGCTGCCCGGGCAGGACCGGCGCGGCGAGCCGGTGCGGCCGGCACGGCCGGTGCCGCGGCGGCCGCTCGAAGGCGCGACGCCGAAGCGGATCCGGGCGGGCGGGTAAGCTCAGTCGGTGACCCGCCTCCCCCAGCTCGCCGGCGGCCCGGTCGGCGCCACCGCGCTCGTCGTGCTCGGGCTGATCGCCCAGGAGGCCGGGGCCGCGCTGGCCGTGCTGCTGTTCCCCAGCGCGGGCCCGCTCGGCATGGTGACGTTCCGGCTCGTCTTCTCGGCGCTCATCCTGCTCGCGATCGCGCGACCCAGCTGGCGCGGCCGGTCGACCCGCGCCTGGGCGACCGTGGTCGCGTTCGGCGCGGTGCTCGCGATCATGAACGGCCTCTTCTACCTCTCGCTCGACCGCATCCCGCTCGGGGCCGCCGTGACCATCGAGGTGCTCGGGCCGCTCGTGCTCTCGGTCATCGCGAGTCGTCGCGCGTCGGCCTGGCTGTGGGCCGGGCTCGCCGCCGTCGGCGTCGTGCTCCTCGGCCAGGGCAGCTTCGGGCACCTCGACCCGCTCGGCATCCTGCTCGCCGCGGGCGCCGGGGTGGGCTGGATGCTCTACATCCTGCTCTCCGCACGCACCGGCGCCGAGTTCGCGCGCCTCGACGGGCTCGCGATCGCCATGGCGATCGGCGGGGTGATGATCCTCCCGTTCGGCATCGCGACCTCGGGCTCGGCACTCGTACGACCCGACCTGCTCCTGCTCGGCGCGGCCGTCGCCCTGCTCAGCTCCGCCATCCCCTACGCGCTCGAGCTCATCGCGCTGCGCCGGCTGCACGCGTCGACGTTCGCGGTGCTGCTCGCGCTCGCGCCGGCGATCGCGACGCTCGCGGGGCTGGTGTTCCTCGGGCAGACCTTCACCTGGGTCGGGGCGATCGCGGTCGGGCTCGTGGTGGCCGCCTCGATCGGTGCGGTGCGCAGCGCGCCGCGCGGCGGGGCACCCGCTGAGCCTGCGCCGTAGCCGTGAGGGCCGCTACAGCATGGCCATGATCTGGCGCGCGATCATGCGGCCGGCACGGTTCGCGCCGATCGTCGACGCCTGCGGGCCGTAGCCCGCGAGGAACACGCGCGGGTCGCCCCACGTCGCGCCCTGTCCGACCGTCACGCCGCCGGCCTTCTCGCGCAGACGCAGCGGCGAGAGATGCCGCAGCTCGGGCCGGAAGCCCGTCGCCCAGATGATGGCGTCGGCGGGGGCCGAATCGCCGTCCGACCACACGACGCGGTCCGCCTCGATGTGGTCGAACATCGGGCGCGCGGTGAGATGCCCTCGCTCGATGGCTGACGCGATGCGGCGGCTCTTCGGCACGCCGGTTCCGCTCACGATCGACGGCAGTGCGCGGCCCGCGCGTGCGGCCTCGTCTTGCACGGCGACCGCGGCGGACGCACCCTCGAGGTCGAGCTCCTGGCGGTCGAGCCAGTCGATAGGCCGCCGGGCCACCCAGGTGAGCTGCGCGGCGACGCCCTCGAGCTCGAGCATGAACCCGATCGCGGACGTGCCGCCGCCGACGACCACGACGTTCCGGTCGCGGAACTCCTCGGCGTCGACGAAGTCGGTCGTGTGCAGATGCCGGCCGCGGAAGTCGCTCATGCCCGGATAGAACGGAACGAACGGGGACCCCCAGGTGCCGGTCGCGTTGACCAGGAACTGGGCGTGCAGCGTGTGCCGCGGCATGACGGGCTGCCTGACCTCGTGGAAGGTCTTCCGGCGGCGGCCGAAGAACCCGCGCGCCTTGGGCGCTTCGACCGGCGTCTCCTCGGCCACGGGGGCGCTGAGGTCCTCGTAGTCGATCCTCAGGTCGGCTCCGGCATTCTCGACCCGCCGGACCTGCACGGGCCGGTGCACGCGGAGGTCGTAGTGCTCCTCGAAGCGCCCGTAATAGTCGGCGACGACCTCGCGCGCCGGCAGCTGGCGATCGGCGTCGTCGAAGCTCAGCCCGAGGTCGGCCATTCCCGGCAGATCGTTCACGCGGTGCGCCGTGCCGAGCCGCAGCGACGACCACCGGTGCTGCCACGCACCGCCGGGGCCGGGTGCGCGGTCGAGCATGGTGAAGTCCTCGTCGGCGACGAGTTCGAATCGTCGCAGATAGTACGCGACGGAGAGCCCGGCCTGACCGGCGCCGACCACCGCCACCTTCACTCGCTCGGGCACGGGATGCACACTCCATCTCAGCATGTCTGCGCTCCGAACCACAGGAGGGGAGACCAATCAGCGGTGCTAAACTGGTGGGCAAGCGTGTTCATCATCAGAGTGAGCCGGGTGAGACGCATTCCACCCGGCCAGACGTCGTAAGGGGGTCACGCATGGGGCGCGGCCGTCAGAAAGCCAAGCACACCAAGGTCGCTCGGGAGCTGAAGTACTTCAGCCCCGACACCGACTACAGTGCGCTCGAGCGCGAGCTCACCAACTCGCAGCACGACCAGTACGAGGACGAGGCCTCGAAGTGGGCGGAGTACGCCGACGACGAGAGCTACGTCCCCGGCGACGGCTCCGCTCAGCGCTGACCCGCGACGCGCGCGACGCGCGCGCTCCATGACGAACGGCGCCCGGACGGAGGTCCGCCCGGGCGCCGTGTGCTGGCGATCCCGTCGCTACAGCAGGATGGACAGGGGCTGCTCGATGCGCCGCACGAACGCCGCCAGCCATTGCGCCGCCAGCGCGCCGTCGATGACGCGATGGTCGGCCGAGAGCGTCACCGTCATCACCGTGCCGACTGCGAGCTGCCCGTCGTCGACGACGGGGACCTGACGGGCCGCTCCGACGGCGAGGATGCCCGCGTGCGGCGGATTGATGATCGCGGAGAACTCCGACGTGCCGTACATGCCGAGGTTGGAGACGCTGAAGCTGCCGCCCTCGAGCTCGTCCTGACGCAGCCGCCCGGCACGCCCGCGCTCGGCGAGGTCGGCGACGGCGGCCGAGATGTCGGCCAGCCCGAGCCGATCGACGCCGCGCACCACCGGGGTCAGCAGCCCGCCCTCGATGGCCACCGCGACCGCGATGTCGACCGAGCGGTGGCGGTGGATCACCGTGTCACCCCACGTGGCGTTGGCCTCGGGGACCTCGGCGAATGCGCCCGCGCAGGCCTTCAGCACGAAGTCGTTCAGGGAGACCCGGACCGGCGAGGCCTCGTTGACGCGCCGACGCAGCTCGAGCAGCTCCTCCACCCGGCAGTCGGCCGTGAGGTAGAAGTGCGGCACGGTGGACTTGCTCTCGGTCACCCGGCGCGCGATGGCGCGACGCATCGGCGTCAGCCGGACCTCCTCGGGCTCGAGCCCGGCCGGCCCAGCGGCGAGCGACACCGCTCGCGCCGGTTCGTCGCGCGCGGGCCGCTCCCCAGCGCCCGAGGCCCGGACCTCGGGCGTCCGGGCGTCGCCCGCCTGCGTCTCGAGGTCGCGCCGGACGATCCGGCCACCGGGTCCGGTGCCGACGAGGCGCGACAGGTCGATTCCCTGCTCTCGCGCGAGCCGTCGCACGATGGGGCTCGCGAACCGTCGCGGCCCGGGCTGCGGGTCCGGATGCTGCTCGGGCCGGCGTTCCGCGTCGGCGTCCGGCACATCGGGCGTGGGCTCGATGACGGGCGCGCCGGACTCGGGGTCGGCGTCCGAGCCGGTCGCGGGCGCCGAGACATCCGCCGACGCCGCCGTGGGCGCCGACGCACCCGACGCGGCGCCACCCGCGAGATCGCCGTCGTCGACGGCCTCGCCGGCCGCACCGACGACCGCGATCGGATCGCCGATCGCCACCGGCGCGCCGGCTTCGACCAGCAGCCGGAGGACGGTGCCCTCGGTCTCGGCGGCGTACTCGACGACGGCCTTCTCGGTCTCGACCTCGGCGAGCGGCGAACCGACGGTCACCTCCTGGCCGGGCTCGACGAGCCACACCTGGATCGCCGCCTCGGTGATGCCGGTGAGCACCTCGGGCATGCGGATGATGGTCGCCATCAGGCACCGCCCATCCCGGCACGGAGCCGTTCGATGCCCGCGATGACCTCTTCGGTCCTCGCGATCGCCGCGCGCTCCAGCACCTTGGAGATGCTCGGGCTGGCCTCGCTGCCGGTGACCCGCTGCACCGGCTGGTCGAGCCAGTCGAAGTAGCGCCGCTGGATCTCGTCGGCGAGCCAGCCGCCGTACGACGTCCCCTGCGCACCCTGCTCGACGATGAGCACGGCGTTCGTCTTCTTGACCGACTCCTCGATCGTCGCCCAGTCGATCGATGCGCGGTCGAGCCAGCGCAGATCGATCACGTCGGCGTCGAGACCGGTCTGCTCCACGGCCTCGAGGCTGTGCCGGACCATCGAGAGGTAGCTGATGATCGTGGCGTCCTCGCCCGTGCGGCGCAGACCGGCCTTGCCGAAGGGCAGCTGGTAGTCGAGGTCGCCATCGGGGATCTCGTCGGCGGCGCCGTAGAGGTCGATGTGCTCGATCACGAGCACGGGATCCTCGAGCGCGAGCGCGGCGTTCATGAGGCCGACGTAGTCGGCGGCGGTCGAAGGGGCCACGATGCGCCAGCCAGGGCTCGTCGAGAAGATGCCGGCCGGGTCCATCAGGTGCTGGGAGCCATACCCCGACCCCATCGCCACCTTGGTGCGCAGCACGAGCGGCACGGGGTTCACGCCGCCGAACATGTGCCGCGCCTTGCCGATCTGATTGAACACCTGGTCTGCGGCGACCCACATGAAATCCGGATACATGAACTCGACCACGGGCCGGAACCGGCCGTCGAGCGCGAGGCCGCCACCGAGCCCCACGAACGCGTTCTCGCTGATCGGTGTGCCGAGCACGCGATCGGGGAACCGCGCGGCGAGCCCCTTGGTCGCGCCGTTGGTGCCGCCGGCGAGCCGGTGCACATCCTCTCCGAGCACGACGATGCGCGGGTCCTCGTCCATGCGACGCTCCATGACCCGGGCGACGGCATCGACGAACTTGGCGGGCGTCATCGTCACGTCGGCGCCGATCGGCTCGAGCGTGCGTGCGCCGGCGAGCTCGCTGGCGTCACCGCGCACACCCACGTCGACGAATGCGGGGTCCGGCCACAGATCGGGACGGATCCGGCGCTTGCCCTCTCGCTCGGGGTCGGCCTCGAGCAGCTCAGCGGCCGCTGCGCGCATCGCCTCCTGCGCCTGCGCGCGCACGGACTCGACCTCCTCCGGGGCGAGATAGCCGAGCGCCTCCATCTCGCTCGCGACGCGCAGCAGCGGGTCCCGAGCGCGCCACTCGGCCTCCTCCTCCTTGCTCCGATATCCGAAGGCGCTTCCGGGGTAGGGCCCGTTCTGGTGGAAGTAGCGGTAGACCTCGGCCTCGATGACGGCGGGGCCCTCCCCCGCGCGCATCCGCTCCGCCGCCTCGTCCATCGCGAGGTGCACGGCGAGCGGGTCCATTCCGTCGACCTGCCAGGACGGGATCGCGAACCCCTGCCCGCGGACCGACAGGCGCGTGTCCGCCGTGACCTCGGTCACGTGTGTGGAGACGCCGTAGAGGTTGTTCTCGATGAAGAAGGCGACGGGCAGCTGCCAGGTGGCCGCGAGGTTCATGCTCTCGAGGACCGAGCCGATCTGGCTGGCACCGTCGCCGAAGTAGTTGACGGTGAGATCGGTCGTGTCCGAGTGCTTCTGGGCCCAGGCGTTGCCGGCGGCCATCGGCGCGCCGCCGCCGACGATCGCGTTCGTGCCGAGCGCCCCGGCCTCGAACCACTGCAGGTGCATCGAGCCTCCCCGGCCCTTGCAGTAGCCCTGTGCGAGGCCGAGGATCTCGGCCAGCGTCTTCTGGAGCACCTCCTGCACGGGCGTCGTTGCGACCGCGGCGAGGTCGTGCCGGCCGCCCGCGACGTGGGTCAGCGCCTTGGCGAGGAACTGGTGGTGCCCGCGGTGCGAGCCATTGATCGCGTCGCTGCTGCGCAGGCCGATGATCGAGCCGACCGCTCCGCCCTCCTGGCCGATGCTGGAGTGCGCGGGTCCGTGCACGAGCCCCTCGGAGGCGAGCTCGAGCACCGTCTCCTCGAAGGCGCGGATCAGGTGCAGCTGGGCCAGCATGCCGGCGAGGAGCGCCGGGTCGGCGCCCTTCCAGTCGGCGGCGGTGGTCGTGAGCCGGACCCATGGCGCGGCCGCCTCAAGGCGTTCGTGCGTCGGCATCGTCCCTCTTCTCCATCGATGGGGCGGATCGCGGCGCCCGATACGCCACGTGGAGCCGACACTACTCGTGATTGCATCCAATCACAATCGCGCACAGGGGAAATATAGACAGAATGGCGGCCGCTGCGCCATGCTTGAATCCAATCAAGGAGGATGCATGCCACTTCCGGGGATGCGAGGCGCCGACCACCTGGGCGTCACGGTGCCAGATCTCGATGAGGCCGACGCCTTCCTCGTCGACATCCTCGGCGCCGAGCGGTTCTACGAGCTGGGCCCGTTCGTCCACGACGAGGGCGACTGGATGGCGGAACATCTGAACGTGCATCCGCGCACCGTGATGCGACGGCTCAGGTTCTACCGACTCGGCACTGGCACCAACCTCGAGGTCTTCGAGTACGAGCCGGCCGACGGCCAGGCTTCACAGCCGCGCAACAGCGACCTCGGCGGCCACCACGTCGCGATCTACGTCGACGACCTCGACGAGGCCGTGGAGTTCCTGCGATCCCAGGGCGTCCGTGTGCTCGGCGAGCCCACCGCGAGTCGCAACGCCAGCGAAGGACAGCGCTGGGTGTACTTCCTCAGCCCATGGGGCATGCAGTTCGAGCTCGTCAGCTTCCCCGGTGGCAAGGCGTACGAGCGCGGACTCGACCGGACCCTCTGGCACCCGGCGCGCCCCGCGGAGTGAGGTCGGGCTACGCGGTCGGCGCCCGCCGTCCGCAGCCCGCATCGTCGATATCCGGATCCCGCACACTCCTCGGGAAGCCCGTCGTACCGGACGCGCATCGCGTTCGATGTCCGTAGCCGCAGGACGCGGCCCTGCGCGGCAGTGACGACTTCAAGGAGGAAGACCACATGTCGGAGCCCGATGTCCCGATCATCATCGTCGGCGGCGGCCCCGTCGGGCTGATGACCTCGATCATGCTCAGCCGGATGCGGGTGCGCCATGCCCTGTTCGAGCGACACCCCGGAACGTCCGTCCATCCGAAGGCCGTCGGCCTCAACCAGCGCACCTCGGAGATCTTCCGCGACGTCGGCATCGCCGACGAAGTGGCGGCGCTCGCGGCACCGCCGCACACGGTGGGCGGCACGTCGTGGCACACGTCCTTCGCCGGGCCGACGCCCCTGCACGGCCGCCAGATCGCCGCCCGCGACGCGTGGGGCGGCGGCCGCTACGCCGAGGAGTACCGCGCCGCGAGTCCGGCGCCCTACCTCATGATTCCGCAGATCCGGCTCGAGCCGGTGCTGAAGCGCGCGGCCGAGTCGTACGCCGAGGGGGAGATCCGCTTCGGGCACGAGGTCGAACTGGTGACGCCAGAGGCGGAGGGGGCACGCGTCACGATCCGCACGCCTGAGGGGTCTGCGCTCGACCTGACCGCACGATTCGTGATCGTCGCCGACGGCGGCCGATCGGTGGCCGCCCAGCTCGGCATCACCGAGACCGGGCCGCGCGACCTCGTCGACATGGTCAGCGCGCATGTGACCGCAGACCTGTCCGCGATCCTGCCGCACCACGACAGCCTCATCCACTGGTTCGTCAACCCGGACCTCGGCGGCTCGATCGGCGCCGGGTACCTGTACCACATCGGGCCCTGGGACGACCGCGGAGCGTCACGGGAATGGGTCTTCGCCGCCGCCTCGATCCCCGGCGATCCGGTGCGGTTCGACGAAGCCGGCATGCGGTTGCGCATGCAGCGCACCCTCGGCGTCCCGGACCTCGAGCTCGAGGTGAACTCCATCTCCCACTGGCACATCAACGCGGTCGTGGCCGACCGGTTCCGCCAGGGCGACGTGTTCCTGGTCGGAGACGCGGCACACCGCATTCCGCCGTGGGGGGCACTCGGCCTGAACACCGGCGTGCAGGACGCGCACAACCTCGCGTGGAAGCTCGCGGCGGCCTTGGCCGACCCCGCGTTCGAGCCGCTGCTCGACACGTATGACCGGGAGCGCCGACGGATCGCCCGCAACGTCGCGGACACCTCGCTGCGGAATTTCCAGAACCACGGCGGGATCGTGGACCGCGCGCTCGGCCTCGAGCCCGGGCAGCAGCCCGACGACGGGTGGCGGGCGCTCGGCGAGCTCTGGGCGAGTGGAGCGCGGGGCGACGCGCGCCGCGCCGCGGTGGCCGAGGCGATGACGGTGCTCGATCAGGAGTTCCACGCGCACGGGACCGAGATCGGCTTCGGCTACCCGGAGGGCGCCCTCATCCCGGAGGACGGCTCGGACCAGGACTCCTTCGGGGCACTCGTCTACGAGCCGAGCACGGTCCCGGGCCATCACCTTCCCCACTGCTGGCTCGTGGAGGACGGCGTCGAACGATCGACGCTCGACCTCCAGGGGCCGGGGCGCTGGGCGCTGATCGTCGATGACCGAGCGGAGGCCTGGCGCGACTCGCTCAGCGCGTCGGACGCACCGCTCGCCGCCCACGTCGACGTGATCGAGGTCGGCGTCGATCGCGCGATCGCCGACGTCTCCGGCGCGTGGGCCTCGACCCGGGACATCGAATCCGATGGCGCGATCCTCGTCCGGCCCGACGCGTTCGTCGCCTGGCGAGCGCGCACGTCGGACGGGATCGACGGGCTCGACGCTGCGCTTCGCACCCTGTCGGGCGCCCCGGTCGGCTCAGTCCCGTAAGGCCTCGGAAGTGCGGAGCGTGTCGGAGGCACGGAGTGCCTCGGAGGCACGGAGCGTCGCCGACGGCAGCTCCCCGTACCTGGCCCGATAGGTTCCGGAGAACCGACCGGGGTTGCCGAACCCGCGTGCACGCGCGATGTCGGCCACCGTCGCGCGCGATCGGCCGGCGGCGACGCGCTGGAGGTCCCTCCGCGCCGCCTCCAAGCGCACCCGTGTGACGTACTCGAGCGGCGTGATGCCGAACTCACGCCGGAACGCGGCGTACACCGCGCGTTCGCTGACGTGGACCTGCTCGGCGATCGTCGCGGCCGTGATCGTCTCGGCGTGGTGCTCGCGGATCCACGCCGCGGCACGGTCGACCCACGGGGATCCGGCCGGAGCGGGCGACGGCCCGAGCTCGTCCATGCGGTCATGGGCGTGGTGGAGCAGCATGGTCGAGAGCAGGAGCT
The DNA here is from genome assembly GCF_031432255.1 of Agromyces aerolatus. Lineage (NCBI taxonomy): Bacteria > Bacillati > Actinomycetota > Actinomycetes > Micrococcales > Microbacteriaceae > Agromyces > Agromyces aerolatus. Next base: position 526,795 of record NZ_JAVKGQ010000001.1, read on the forward strand.
CGCGAAGCTCCTCGACCACCACCGCCCGCCTCGGGTCCGTCCCGAGGTCATCCATCGCCGCGGCCAGCGATCGGACGAGGCCCACGATCAGCGCGTCCTGGCTGCCGGCGCCGAGTGTCGGCCGGAAGCGCATCGGGCGAGCATCGCGACCGCCGCCGAGCGTCTCCCACTTCCGCGCGAGCGCCTCGGTCTCCAGCCGGACGACGAGCAGTTCGAGATCACCGCTCCACCGCATCCGGACCGGTGCGGCGTCCGAGAACACGGCGCCCTCGCCGGTTCCGACGACGTGCCGTTCGTCGCCGCGTTCGAAGCCCAGTCGGCCACGCAGCGGGATGTGCACGGTGCAGAAGCCGTCGAGCGGAGCGGCGGTGATCTCGACCGACGCCCGGTACGAGAAGGCGAGCATGGAGACGTCGGTGCCCGGCGTCGCACGGATCTCGGCCCGGAACCTGGCCGAGTCCTGCCCGAGACGCATGCGATGCCGGTTGAGCAGCTGCGCGGCGAACTCGTGAGCCTCGTCCGCCGTGCCGTCGAGGAGCACGCGGCGGGCGCCGAGCGCGCCACGCGGGTCGTGTCGTGTCATGAGTGCACTTCTTCGCGTCGTCGACGACCGCGGACTTCGTCCGCGCCCGCTTCATTCCAGCAGCGATGAGGCGAATCGGCAAGCGAAGCTGTGGTCCATTGCATGCAACCGGGGAGCGCGTACCCCCTCGGCGGTGGCCAAAACCGCATCGGGCCGATAAGAATGGATCCAATCGAGTTCCGCTGATGACCGGCGACAGGAGACCAAGCCGTGCAGACCCAACTTCCCCGGACGGCTCCGGTCGCCGCGGCGGCTCGCCGATGACGGCGACGCGGCCCGAGGCATCCGGCATGGTGCGGATGACCCGCGGCGGCGACGCCGGCGCGCGCGTCGCCGACGGGATCCGCGACGCGATCCTCGCCGGCGAGTTCCCGCCGGGCACCCGAATCCGGCAGGAGGACGTCGCGGAGCGATTCGGGGCGAGCCGCGTGCCCGTCCGCGAGGCGCTCCGGATCCTCGAACACGAAGGACTCGTCACGCTGGTCGCCAACACCGGCGCCTGGGTGTCCTCGCTCACCGCCGACGAGTGCGAGGAGATCTATCAGATGCGCGAGCGCCTCGAGCCGCTCCTGCTCGCCTACTCCGCCCCATACCTGGACGACGGGGACCTCGACGAGCTCGCCGCCCTCGCTCAGGAGATGGCGGCGACGGACGATCTCGATCGCTTCCTCGAGCTCGATCGACGATTCCACCTCGCCTCCTATCGGCGCGCGGCGACGAGCCAGCTCGGCGAGCTCGTGACCAAACTGTGGAACACCACCCAGCCGTACCGCCGCACGTACACCCGGGCCTTCGGCGACGAGGCGCGACGCATCGCGAACGACGAGCACCACCTGCTCGTCGTGGCGCTGCGCGACCGCGACGTTCACGAGGCCGAGCGCGTCCTCGCCGCCCACATCCGGCGCACGCGCCGGCAGCTGTCGCGGCATCCCGAGCTGTTCGTCGGCCTCTCGGCGGGCGCGACCGACTCCCCCACCTGACGAAAGGCATCGAATGGACTACATCCGGCTCGGATCGAGCGGACTCGAGATCTCGCCGATCGCCGTCGGCAGCATGAGCTTCGGCGAGCCCGGCCGCGGCACGCACCCCTGGACGCTCGGCGAGGAGCGCAGCCGGGAGCTGATCACGCTCGCGGTCGAGCTCGGGCTCAACTTCTTCGACACCGCGAACGTGTACTCGGACGGCTCTGGCGAGGAGATCCTCGGCCGCGTGCTCGCCGAGGTCGCGCCGCGAGACGAGCTCGTCATCGCGACGAAGGTGCACGGGCCCATGGGCGCGGGTCCGAACCGACGCGGGCTTTCTCGCAAGGCCATCCGCCAGGAGGTCGACGCGAGCCTGCGGCGCCTGGGCGTCGACTATATCGACCTCCTGCAGATCCACCGGTTCGACCCGGAGGTCCCCCTCGACGAGACGCTCATCGCGCTCGACCAGCTCGTGCGCGACGGCAAGGTGCTCTACCTGGGCGCATCGTCGATGCACGCGTGGCGGTTCGTGATGGCGCGCGAGCGGCAGCGCGAGCTCGGCCTGGCGCCCTTCGTCTCGATGCAGAACCAGTACAGCCTCATCTCGCGCGAGGACGAGCGCGAGCTGCTGCCGTACTGCGCGCACGTCGGGGTGGGCGCGATCCCGTGGAGCCCGCTCGGGCGCGGGAAGCTGACCCGCCCCTGGGGCACCGAGACCCACCGGACCAGTCGCGACGCCGTCGCGCTCGACCACTACCGGCAAGCGGTGGACTCCGACCACGCCGTCGTCGACGCCGTGGCAGCGGTCGCCGCCGAGCGCGGTGTGCCGATGGCCCAGGTGGCGATCGCGTGGCTGCGGCGCAACCCGGCGCTCAGCGCACCGCTCATCGGGGTCACGAAGGAGCAGCACCTCCACGACGCGGTCGCCGCGCTGGATCTCGCGCTCACCGACGAGGAGGCGGCCCGGTTGGAGGCGCCGTACCGGCCGCGGCTCCCCGAGCTGTACTGACGGTCGCCCCGCGATCCGTCCGATCCGAGTGGCCTGTTACGGCGCGACGATCGGCGTGATCTCAGCGCGGTCGCGCGACGCCGCGAGCGTCTCGTCGATCCGCTCGAGGGGCCGGATGCCGCCGAGCATCGCCTCGACGTCCACCGCCCCCGACTCGAGCATCGGGCCGAACGTCGCGATGTCCCGCCTCATGTCGAGCCGCCCGCTCTGCGAGCTGCGCACGTCCCGCCCGCGCAGCGCGAGGTCGAACAGCGGGAACGCGACCTCCGTGTCGCGCGTGACATACGAGGTCAGCGTCACCACGCCGCCGAGCCGCGTGAGCTCGAAGGCCTGACGCACGGACTCGACGGAGCCGCCGGCATCGAAGCCGAAATCGGCACCGCGGCCGTGCGTGGCCGCGAGGACCGCCTCGCGGAGGTCGACGGCCTCCGGATCGATCACGTGCGTCGCCCCGACCCGTTCGGCCAGCCGGCGACGCTCGGCGATGGGGTCGACCGCGACGATGCGTGCCGCACCGAGGATCCGGGCGGCCTGGATCATCCAGAGCCCGATCTGACCGCAACCGACCACGACGACCGAGCTGCCCGGCTCGACCCGCCCGACGTTGACGACCGCGCCCATGCCCGACACGATCCCGCAGCCGAACATCGCGAGCCATTCGTCGGGCAGGTCGCTCTCGATCGGGAACACCTGGATGTCGCGGATCACCGAGGCCTCGGCGTACGTGGCCGACGAGCCGGGCGCGCGCACCTCGCGCCCGTCGTCGAGCCTCCCGATGACCGGCGGCTCGACGAACAACCCCTCGCACTGGTCGACGCGACCGTTCACGCACCAGAAGCAGCGCCCGCACTCGGGCGTCGCCGTGATCAGCACGCGCCGGCCACGAGCATGGCGAGCGGATGCCCCGGCGTCGGCGATCGTGCCGACGGCCGCGTGTCCGAGTACGACGGGATGGACGCCGAGCTCGGACAGCCCGGTGTCGCCCTTCAGCGCGAGCCAGTCGCTGTAGCAGAACGCGCTCGCGTCGATCTCGACGACCACGTCGGACTCGCCCGGGTCGCGGAGCGCAACGCGCTCCACGGCGAACTCCGTCGCCCCGTCATGCGCCACCGCGGCGCGGATCGTGGTCGGCATGCCGACTCCTCTCTCTGTGGTCTCCAGTCCTCGGTCGGTCGGTCGCGGCGAGTCGCGGCCGGTCGCGGCCGGTCAGGTCGCCTCGCCCGGGTCCGCGGCGCCGCGGCGGCGCGGGAGCGAGACCGCCCCCAGCCCGGCGAGCGCGACGGCGGCCACGGCGAGCGCCGCGCCGACGACGGATGCACCGGTCAGCCCCATCGCGTCGACGGGGATGAGCAGGTCCAGTGCGAGTGACGCGATAGCCTGCCCGGCGGCGACGCACATGATGACACTCAGCACGCCGATCGTGCGTACGGTGACCGCGGTGACGACCCCGACCACCGCACCCACGGCACCGCCGAGCGGCGCCCAGGCGGGCACCGCGGCGAAATCGATGGGGTCGATGGCGTTCGCGATCAGGAGGCCGATGACCGCGAGCACGCCCGAGGTCGCGAAATTGATGACCGACATGGCCGCGAACTCGCCGGTGGCGACGACGACCCATCCGTTGGCCGCCTGCTGGATCGCGACGATGATGCCGGCGACGACGACCACGGGGACGACCGCGACGTTCGCCGGGTCGAAGCGGCCGAACGCACCCACGAGCACGGCGATCACCGCGACGGCCAGGCCCGCTGCTCGGAGCGGGGTGAGCGACCGACGGCCGCCTGGGCCGAGATTCCAGGAGTCGGCCATGACCGATCCGGCGAGCTGGCCCAGCGTGATGGCGACGGCCACCGTCACGACGCCGACCTCCGGCGTCACGATGACGATCGCGAGCACCGCGACATAGCCCATGGCACCGCCGAGGAACCACCACCGGCGCAGTGGCACGACCCCGGCTCGCAGCCGGCGGAGTGCTCGGGGCACCGCGCCGGTGACGACGGCCACGAGGAGCGCGAGCACGAGCGCCGAGCCGTGGTTGATCGCGGTCGCGTAGACCGGCGAGCCGACCGCCACGCTCGCGTGGCCGTTGATCGAGGTCTGCGCCGCGACCCCCGCGCCGGCCGCGAGCGCGGCCAGCGTGGCGGGGACGACGGCCCCGGCCGGGCGCCTCACGCCAGCACGCGGTGCAGGAGGGCGAGATGGGCGGCATCGGGCTGCAGCTCATCGCGCTCGATGCGGTGCGCGACCTCCACGACGGCCCTGTTGACCGGGGTCGGGATGCCGAGCCCGGCGCCGGCTTCGACGACGTGCCCGTTCAGGTCGTCGACCTCGCTGTGCCGGCCCTTGCGCCAGTCCTGGAGCACGGTCGTCGTCGCGCCGGGCACGACGAAGCCCGCGAACAGCTTGTCGGTCATGATCTCCACGACCCGGTCCGGCTCGGCGATCTCGTCGGGCGTGAGCCCGAAGATCGGCAGGACCGGATGCCCCAGTGCGGCGCCGACCGTGAGCGCCTCTTCGCCCGCCGCCACCATGACATCGCGGAAACCCGGGGTGTGCAGCGCGTCCAGCATGGGCAGGCCGAGGATCGCCGAGGTGACGAGCAGCGTCGCGTTGCTCACGAGCTTCATCCACTTCGCCGCTTCGATGTCGTCGAACCGCTGGACCGTGCCGGAGTGCCGGAGCAGCGCCGCGATCTCCTCGGCGCGCGCAGCGGGCCCGCCCGGAAGCGCACCGACCGCGAACCACGAGCGCGGGACACCCGTATGGCGGTGCACGATGCCCGGCTCGTCCATCGTCGCGGAACACTCGATGACCGCTCCCATGGTGCGATCGGGGCCGGCGACCTGCTCGATCGCGCGTGCCGTCATGCCGTTCTGCACGCCGACCATGAGCCCGTCCTCGGCGAGGTACGGCGCGATCAGCTCAGCGGCCCATCGCGAGTCGTAGGCCTTCATGACCATGAGCACGACGTCGAACGGCTGCTTCAGCTCGGCGACCTCGCAGAGGTGCATGGTGCGCGGGCGGACGTGGAGCTCACCCTCGGGCGAGAGGATCCGCAGGCCCTCGGCCCGCATCCGCTCGACGTGGGCCGGCCACTGCTCGACGAGGACGGCATCGAGGCCGGCCGCCGTCAGATCGGCGCCGATCGACGCACCGTTCGCCCCGGCTCCCAGCACCGCGATCCGCGGGTCGCTCATCCGCGCCTCCGTTCCTCCATTGGCACCGAACACGATACAGCACAGATGTACACTAAAGGCGGTCGTCGGCTGATATCGTGGGACAGACCCATCGCCATGTACATCATGGCTGCACATCTCGACGAGGAGAGCAGGACCGAATGATCCTCCACATCGCAGCGTTCCGCTGGAAGGACGACGTCACCGAGGCGGACGTCACCGCGCTCACCGACGCGCTGACGCAGATGGCGACGCAGATCCCGGAGATCCGCTCGTACTCGGCCGGCCCGAACCTCCACCTTCGCCCCGCGGGCGCCGACTACGGCGTCGCGGCGATCCTCGACGACGCCGCCGGCCTCGACGCCTACCTCGACCACCCGCTGCACCTCGCCGTCTACGAGGAGCACCTCGGTCGCATGATCGGGGAGCGTGCCGCGGTCCAGCTGCCGATCAGCGAAGGCGCATTCCGGTGACCGACATGCGCGCCGCAGTGCTGCACGCCGTGGGCGACCTCCGCATCGACACGCGTCCCGTGCCCGAGCCCGGTCCGGGCGAGGTGCTGATCCGGGTCGCGGTGTGCGGGGTGTGCGGCAGCGACGCGACGGAGTACGGGCGGGGTCTCGTCCTCGCGCAGCCGCCCGTGACCCTCGGTCACGAGTTCGCCGGCACCGTCGAGGCCCTCGGGCCCGGCGTCGACGGACCGGCCGTCGGCGCGACGGTGATCTGCGGCGCGGGAATCTCGTGCGGCGAGTGCAAGCCGTGCCGCCAGGGCCGTACCAACCTCTGCCGCAGCTACACGACGCTCGGCTTCCACCACGACGGCGGACTCGCGGGGTACGTCGTCGCGCCCGCCGGAATCGTGCTGGACGTGAGCGACAGCGGCCTCGCCATGGACACGCTCGGGCTCGCACAGCCCATGGCGATCGCCGTGCACGCGGTGCGCCGCAGCGGGCTCCGCGATGGCCAGGACGCGGTCATCGTCGGCGTCGGCGGCATCGGCGCCTTCATCACGGTCGCGGCGGCCGCGACGGGTGCTCGCGTGCTCGTGGTCGACCTGAACGAGGACCGGCTCGAGCTCGCCACCCGGCTCGGCGCGTCGGCGACGCTTCGCGCCGGGACGACCACCCTGACCGACCGGCTCGACGAGCTCGGCATGGATCCCGACGTCTTCTTCGAGGTGAGCGGCTCGGCGCCCGGGCTCGCCTCCGTGCTCGAGGCGGCCGAGCCCGGTGCGACGATCGTTCCGGTCGGCATCCAGCGCGGCGAGCCGGCCCTGCCGCTCGGCCGCTGGACGCTCAACGAGTACACGATCGTCGGCACCGTCGCGCACGTCTACCACGACGATTTCCCCGAGGCCGTGCGTCTGCTCGGCACGCGCGAGGACTGGTCCGATATCGCGGGCGAGGTGATCCCCCTCGATCAGGTGGGCGAGCACGCGCTGCGGCCGCTGCTCGAGGGGCACTCGGAGCAGATCAAGACCCTCGTGGACCCGTGGATCTCGGCACCGCGCCGCGCGGTGCACGCGCGCTGATCCCCGGCCGTCCCGCTCGCTCGCGCCACCCGCGACGATCCGCGCCAGGTACGACCGTCGCACCTGGCGCGGATCGTCTGGGCTGGCGCGGGTGGCGCGATGGGGCGTCAGGCGCCGAGCTCGTCGAGCGAGCGCAGCACGTCCACGGCGGAGCCGATCGTCGCGCCCGGCTTCACGGGCTCGCCCGGTGCATCCCGCATCGCCTGATTCTGCTGACGGCGGCCGACGACGAACCAGACGCCCTTGGCGATGCCGGACCCGCGGTTCTCGTAGAGGTGCGGCCGCACCGAGTCGAACTGCAGCGAATCGCCGGGTCGGAGCACGTACGTGTCGAAGTCGAGGTGCAGCGTGAGCTCCCCCTCGAGCAGGTAGGCGTACTCGATACCTGCGTGCCGCATGAGCTTGCCCTCGACCGAGCTGCTGGCGCCGGGCTCGTAGGTGACGAGGATCGCGTCGGCCGGTCCGCCCGCGGCGGCGGCGAGCCGCTCCCACCGCACCCCGTTCTCCATCTCGATGACCGGGTTGTCGTCGGCACGCTGCACAGCGAGCAGCCCGCCCGAGCCGTCGACCGCGCCCACCGCAGGCGCCACGGACTCGTCGGCGAGTCCGAGCAGCTCGTCGAGCGAGGCGCCCAGGTGGTTGGCGAGCGCGTAGAGCGTCGCGACCGAGGGCTGCGTCTTGCCGATCTCGACCTGCGAGATGAGGCTCGCGGAGACGCCGAGGGACTGCGCCACTCTGCGCAGGCTCAACCCCCGCTTCAGTCTGGCGTCGCGCAGGCGTTCACCGAGGCTGTCCGGCATGTTCGCTCCCATGTGCGTCCTGTCTGGAACGACGACGCACGCGCCGGTCGCTCAGGTTCTGCCGCCATTGTAGGGCCCGGAGGGCGGACGGCGTTGTCCTCGTGTTAAGCTCTACTGTACGCGGCGTACAGTGCTGCGCGGAACTTTCCTGACAGGAGTACTCGATGAAGAGCACCGGCACCACCGGAACCAACGCCGTCGACTGGGAGGCCCGAGTCGATTTCGATCGCCTCCGCGACGATCGGCTGGCACGCCTCAAGGCCGAGCTGGAACGATCCGATCTGGGCGCTGTGCTCGCGTTCGACTTCTCGAACATCCGCTACATGACCGCCACGCATATCGGCACCTGGGCCATGGACAAGCTGATCCGGTTCGCCCTGCTCACGCGGAACACCGATCCCATCTCGTGGGACTTCGGTTCGGCGGCGAAGCACCACAAGCTCTACAACCCCTGGCTCGACGTCACGTCCGCCGAGATGGACGCGGACCCCAATGCCCCGCACGAGGGCGCAAAGCGCCCGCGCCTCGAGAGCGGCGCGCGAGCGGGCATCTCCACGCTCCGCGGCGCGTTCCCGCCCGATGCCGAGATCGCCGAGGGCGTCGCCAAGAAGATCAAGCGCGAGCTCGAGAAGTTCGGCCTCGCCGACCAGCCACTCGGCGTCGACGTCATCGAGCTGCCCATCCTGTTCGCGCTGCAGCGCGAGGGCATCCAGGTCGTCGACGGCCAGCAGGTCTTCATGGAGGCTCGTCGCATCAAGACGCACGACGAGATCCGGCTGCTCACGCAGGCCGCGTCGATGGTGGATGCCGCCTACGAGGACCTCTACCGATTCCTGCGGCCGGGCGTGCGCGAGAACGAGGCGGTCGGCCTCGTCGCGAAGACCCTCTACGACCTCGGCTCCGAGTACGTCGAGGGCGTCAATGCCATCTCGGGCGAGCGCTGCTCGCCGCATCCGCACGTGTTCTCCGACCGGCTCATCCGCCCCGGCGACCCGGCGTTCTTCGACATCCTGCACAGCTTCAACGGCTACCGCACGTGCTACTACCGGACGTTCGCGGTCGGCTCGGCAAGCTCGGCGCAGCGCGACGCCTACACCCGGGCGCGCGAGTACATGGACCGCGCGATCGCGCTCGTGCGCCCCGGCGCGACCACTGCGGACATCGTGAAGGTCTGGCCCACCGCCCAGGAGTTCGGCTTCCCGGACGAGGAGGCCGCGTTCGCGTTGCAGTACGGCCACGGCGTCGGGCTCTCGATCTGGGAGAAGCCGATCTTCTCCCGGCTCACCTCGCTCGATCACCCCGAGGAGCTCAAGGAGGGCATGGTCTTCGCGCTCGAGACGTACTGGCCGTCCGCGGACGGCTGGGGCGCCGCCCGCATCGAGGAGGAGGTGGTCGTCACCGCCGACGGCTGCGAGGTCATCACGAAGTTCCCGGCTGAAGAGCTGCTCGTGGCCGGTCAGCGCTACTACGCGGTCGGCGGCCCGCTCGAGCTCACGCGCGACTCGCAGTCGCACCTGAACACCACGTGGGGACGCGGCGAGGCATGACCACGCTCGGCTTCCTCGGGCTGGGCTCCATGGGCGCCGGCATGGCCCGGCGTCTCATCGATGCCGGCCACACCGTGACGGTCTGGAACCGCTCACCCGAAGCCGCGGACGAGCTCGTGGCGGCCGGCGCGCTCCGCGCCGGCACGCCGGGCGAGGCGCTCGCGGCGGACGTGTCGTTCTCGATGCTCGCGAACGACGAGGCGGTCGAGTCAGTGCTGGACGCCGAGACCGTCCGCGCGGCGTCCGGGCGGATCCACGTGCTCATGGCCTCGATCAGTCCCGACCTCGCCGACCGGATGGCGGCCGCGTTCACCGAGGCGGGGGCCGCGTACGTCGCGGCGCCCGTGCTCGGCCGCCCCGCGGTCGCCGCGGCCGGTGAGCTGAACATCATGGCCGCCGGACCCGCGGCGACGGTCGACGAGGTCGAGCCGTACCTCGAGGCCATGGGCAAGCGGGTCTGGCGGCTCGGCGAGCGGCCCTCGGTCGCGAACGCCGTGAAGGCCGCGGTCAACTACAACATCATCCACGCCATGCAGGCCCTCGGCGAGTCCATCGCGATGACCGAACGACTCGGCGTGGACGCCGAGCAGTTCGTCGAGCTGCTCACGAGCACGCTCTTCGGCGGCGTGGTGTACAGCGGGTACGGATCGATCATCGCGAAGGGCGAGTACTTCCCTCCCGGCTTCCACGTCTCGCTCGGCCGGAAAGACCTCGGCCTCGCCGAGGAGGTCGCGACCGCCACGGGCGTCCACCTCGCGACCCTCGGCGCCCTCATCGCGGTGTTCGATCGCACGCTCGCCGACCCCGAGCTGAAGGACGGCGACTGGAGCGCGATCGCCGAGGTCAGCCGCCGCGACCTGCTCTGACCGCGGCGCCACCACCGTCGGTCGAGTAGCGAGCGCCAGCGAGCGTATCGAGACCCCTCGCGAGGGTCTCGATACGCTTCGCTACTCGACCAACGCACCCGGTCTCGCTCGCTACTCGACCGACGGTCAGCCGACTGGAAGGCGTTCCTTCTCGTCCTGCTTCGGGGCGGTGTCACCGTCCGGTCCGCCCTTCCTCCCGAAGGGCAGCACCCGGCCGATCGCGCCGGTCCGCTTCGCCGTGCGCTCCCACTGCGAGAGCCCGACCGCGGCGAGCAGGGCGACGCCGTTGAACAGATCGTTGATCCACGGCGGTGCGCCGATCAGCTGCAGCCCCTTGATCCCGACGGCGAGCACGTACACCGAGATGACGGTGCCCCAGACGTTGAACCGGCCGCCACGGAACTGCGTCGAGCCGAGGAACACGGCCGTCAGCGCGGGCAGCAGCAGGCTCGGGCCGACGGTCGGGTCACCCGTGTTGATCCTCGACGTGATCAGGATGCCCGCGATGGCCGCGATCACGCCGCCGGCGACGAGCGCGCCGATCTGCAGCCGCCCCACGTTGACGCCGGCCAGCCGGGCGCCGTCGGCGTTGTAGCCCGCCGCGTACATCCGGCGGCCGACGGGGGTCCGCTCGAGCACGTACCACGCGATGAACGCGATCACGATCATGATGTACGCCGGGTTCGTCACGCCGAGGAAGCTGCCGGTGGCGACGAGACGGAAGTCCTGAGGCATCCCGAGGATCTGCTGGCTCGAAGACAGCCAGGCCAGCGCAGCCAGCAGGATCGAGCTCATGCCGAGCGTGGCGATGAACGAGTCGATCTTGCCCTTGGTGATGATGAGCCCGGAGATCAGCCCGACGAACGCGCCGCCCGCGAGGGTCAGCGGGATCGCGACCGGCCAGGGCAGGCCCGCCCGGACGATCAGGAACGCGACGAGGATGCCGGCGAAGCCGACCTCCGCGCCGATCGCCAGGTTGAACGCGCCGGTCACGAGCGGGATGAGCACCGCGATCGCCGCGATCACCGTGATCGCCTGCGCGTCGAGCAGCGTGCGCCAGACCCCGGGCTGCAGGAACGTCTGCGGCGTGAGCAGCGAGAAGATGGCGAAGATCGCGATGAAGATGTAGATCGCGCTGATGTTGCGGAACGACAGCAGTTTCGCCGCCCTCCCGCGCGTGGTGCTTTCGGTGTTCGTCACTGGTGTCCCCTGTCTGCTGATGCGTCGGCGTGCTCCGACAGTCCGTGTCCCTCGAGGACGAGTCGTGCCTCCGTCAGCTGCTCGCCCGACAGCTCGACCACGACGCGACCGTCGCGGAGCACGAGCACCCGGTCGCAGAGCCGCACGAGCTCCTTGGCCTCCGAGGAGCAGACCAGCACGCCGGCGCCCTGGCCGGCGGCCTGGTCGATCGCGCCGTAGATGGCCTGCTTCGCACCGATGTCGACGCCCTGCGTCGGCTCTTCGAGCAGCAGCACCGACGGCCGGTTCCGCAGCCATTTGGCCATGACGATCTTCTGCTGGTTGCCCCCGCTGAACTGCGCGAACGTCTGCTCGGCGCGCGGCGGCTTCACGTCGTACGCCGTGATCAGCGCGTCGGCCTCGGCGCGCTCCTTGCGCCCGTCGAGGGCGCCGAGCGCGGTGCGGAGGCTGCGCAGTTCGGGCAGCGTGATGTTCTCGCGCGCGTTCATGGGCCGCACCGCGCCGAGCCGCCCGCGGTCGCCCGCGACGAAGCCCATGCCGCGCCGGATGCTCTCGGCCGGCACACGCCGGTCGTAGGACCGGCCGCCGAGCGTGAACGACTCGGCCGTCGACTCGGCCGAGCCGAAGAGCAGCGCGGGCAGCGCCTCTCGCCCGGATCCGAGCACGCCGGCCACGCCGACGACCTCGCCCGCGTGCAGGGTGAGGTCGACGGACTCGATGCCGGCGCCGGTGAGCCCCGCGACCTCGAGCACGACGTCGCCGCGCTCGCGGCCGGTCCTCCCGGACTCGCCCTCACCGACCGGCACACCCGTCACGTAGGACACGAGGGTGTCGTGGTCGATGCCGGCCCGGGCCTCGTCCGCGACCTTCCGGCCGTCCCGCAGCACGACGACGCGGTCGGCGAGGTCCAGCACCTCGTCGAGGCGGTGCGAGATGAAGATGACGCCCGCGCCCGCCGCCGCGACCTTCTTCACGGCGTCGAACAGGATGCGAACCTCGCTCGCGTGCAGCGCCTCGGTCGGCTCGTCGAGGATGAGCACGTTCCGCTCGTGCGCCCAGCCGTCGAGCGCTCTCGCGATGGCGATGATCGAGCGCTGCGCCGGCGCGAGGGTGGCGATCGGCACGTCGACGTCGAACGCCTCGCCGAACCGCCCGATGAGCCTGCGCGCGCGTTCCCGCTCGCGCTTGACGTTGAAGGGCGCGACCGCGGCGCCGCCCCGGTCGCGGTTCAGCCCGAGGTTCTCGATGGCGGTCAGGGGCGCGATGAGCCCGAGGTCCTGATGGATGATGTGCAGCTCGGTCTGCAGGCCGCCGTGCTCGGCGAACTCGACGGTGCCGCCATCGGCGGTGTAGACCCCGGCGAGGATCTTGACGAGGGTCGACTTGCCGGAGCCGTTGTGGCCCACGACCGCGACGACCTCGCCGCTGCGGACCTCGAGGTCGACCGCGTCCAGGGCGCGCAGGCCCGGGAAGTCCTTGGTCAGTCCCTCGATCGTCAGCAGCGACGAGGTGTCGCTCGTCGCCGGGCGCGGTGCTGGCGACTCGACGGTCATGGCGTCACTTTCCCCACAGTTCCAGGAAGTCGTCCTTGAAGTCGGGGTACGCGACGAAGCCCTCGAGGTAGTCGTCGGCGTTCGCGCTGCTGAGCACCTGCGAGAGGAGCGGGTTGATCTCCGCCCAGTCGCCGTAGTTCACCTCGGCGCCCATGTGCCGGCGCAGTCCCTCGTCGATGAGCAGCCACATGAAGAGGTCGAAGTCGACCGCGAACCCGCCGGACTGCAGCCCGTTCGCGATCTGCTCGATGTTCGGCGGCAGCGACGACTGGCCGAGCCCGGGCACCGAGATGCCGGCGAGCTCCTGCTTGGCCTGCATGCCGATCTGGATCTGATCGGCGGGCGTGACGAAGTACTTGGTCTCGGGGTGCGCCTGCAGGTCGCTGATCACGGCGTCGCCGGCGGTCGTGTCGAGGCTCGCGACCGGGAGCTCGACGACGCGCAGGGTGCAGTCGTCGCAGATCTCCGGCAGGAACTCCTTGGTGCTCGCGAGCTGCACGTGCGAGAACGGGAACTCGGGGACGTGATAGAACACGAAGTCCGTCGCCGCGCCGCAGGTGAAGGCGACCGCCGCGGCCGCGAGGACGCGGCCGTTCTCCGTCGAGGCGCCGAGCCCGCCGAACGAGTCGAGGAGGTCGTAGTCCTCGGCGTTGGTGATCGACGCCGAGACGATCGTGGTGCCCTCGTCCTGGAGCGAACCCAGCTGGTCGATGTAGAACGACGGGTCGAGGCCCACGCCGAGCACGATGTCCGGGCGGGTCTCGACCACGGTGTTGAGGGCCGAGTTGATGCTCTGCGCGTCGGTGCCGGTGTCGACGTTCGTGATCTGCACCCCGGCCGCCTGCGCGGCGGGCTCGATGAACGACCACATGAGCCCGGCCACCGCGGTGCCGTTGTTGAGGAAGGCCACGGTGGTGCTGGGGTCGATGGGCTCGGGGAGCGGCTCGGTGACGACGAGCCGGTCGGGCTTGGTCTGATACGTCTCGATGATCTCGGCCGCCGCGTCGTAGTCGACGCCGTCGAGCGGTTCGACGTTGCAGTTTCCCTCGGCGTCGGGGTAGATGTCTGCCGCCTCGCCGCCTTCGCCGCCGGCCGGGTTCGAACTGCAGCCCGTGACGACGAGCGACATCGCCGCGACGACGGCGAGAGCGCCCAACGCGCCTCTGGTGCTCCGTTGCATGTGCGTGCTCGCTTCCTGACTTCGTTGTCGTATCGTCAGACACTCTTGTCGGACAATGCGATCATCATACACATTGTTCAGCCACACTCAACAGCGTTAAGTGAGAGCGGTGGTTCAGACGCCCTCCGACCGCAGGCGCGCGCGCAACTCCTGCGTGGCTCGCTCGTCGACCCGGACCCCCTCGGGGTCGTAATGCGGATCACCGGACACCACCACGCCGTACAGTCGTGCTGCACCCTCGATGGTCACGTACTCATCGCGCACATCCCGGCGGACGAGGTCCGGATCGCGTTCGAGCGGGTCCCCCCATCCGCCCGCGCCATTGGTGATGTAGCGCAGCACCGACTGCGACGAGCTCGTGTTCGCGTTGGCGAACGGGTAGCGGTACTCGCCGTCGGCCGAGGGTGCATTGCTGTCCGGGTCGATGACACCGGCCCACGCGGTGCCGGCCGCGAAGGAGGCGCGGTCGGTCGCCGGGATCGCCGGCTCACCCGTCTCGTCGGGCGGGAAGATCCACACCCCGCCATTGACGCCCGACCCGCCGCCGTGCACACCGAACCCCGTCACGGATCGATGGCGCAGCTCGATGATCGAGTGCATCGCATCCGTGAGCCAGAGCGTGTCGCGCAGCATGGCGTTGCCGCCGCGGTGGACGCCGGGCCCCGCCGTGTCCGGCACGGGCTCGTGCCGCAGCATCACCACCGGGCTCTCCTTCTCCACGGCCTCGACCGACGGGGCGACGCCGTTCGCGAGGTACGACATGCACTGGGTGTCCGCGTCGCCATGCCGGTTCGCGCCGTACGGGCCGATCTCACCGCCGCACTGCATCGCCGAGACCCACGGTCGCCCGTCGGGCCACGAGCCGAACGCGGTGTGCAGGTTGGTGCCCGCCCGGTCCCCCGCGATCGCCCGATCGCCGAGCGCCCGCTCGAGCGCCATCAACGCCGTCGCGAGGATGACCTGGCTCTGCTCGAAATAGAGGAACACCGCGCCGTCGGGCGGGAGTGCCGACACCACCGTTCCCTCGGGCACGACGATGTCGATGTTCCGGAAGAGCCCGGAGTTGAACCGGCCCCGCGGGTCGAAGTTGTACTTCAGCGCGACGCCGATCGCCGTCTTCACCTCCCAGACCGTCGCGTTGATCGAGGTCCGCGCCTGCCGGTGCGTGCCCGAGAAGTCCACCTCGATCCGGTCGCCGCGCTTTCGGATCGCCACATGCACCGGGTAGGACTCGGTGTCATCCACGCCGTCGCAGTCCACGCCGTGCTCGGCCTCCCAGTCGCCATCCGGCAACTCGGCCATGCCGAGCGCCATGCGCTCGGCGGCGGCATCCGTGGCGTACCGCATGGCGCCGTGGAACGCGGCGAGCCCGTACCGGTCGATCGACTCGTGCACGAGCCGTTCGCCGAGCTCGAGGCTCGAGCACACCGTCAGCATGTCGGGATACAGCACCTCCGCCATGCGCACATTGTCGAAGATGACGCTCCAGGTCTCCGGGACGTTCTCGCCCTGGCGCACGAGCAGACGTGGCGAGAGCACGAGCCCGTTCTCGAACACGTTCTGCTTCGTGGCGCTGAACCCGCCGGGCACGGTGCCGCCCATGTCGAGCTGGTGCGCGTTCAGCGTCACGAACGCAACGATCGCGTCCCCGACGAACACGGGCCGCGTGAACACGAGGTCGTTGTTGTGGTTGCCGGTGCGGTACGGATCGTTCGCGATGAGCACGTCCCCCGGGCGCAGCCGGTCGACCCCGTACTCGGACACCATGTTGGGCACGGCGTCGATCGTCGTGCCGGCCATCAGCACGATGCCGTTGCTGGCCGCGGGCACGGGGTAGCCGAGCTCGGGCGGACCGGCGATCGTGCAGGCGAGGTCGTAGAAGTCTCTGAGCACGGGTGAGAACGCGCCGGTGAGCAGGCGCGCGCTCATGTGCTCGACGAGGTAGTCGAAGCGGTTGCCGAGCACGGTCGCCGTGTACCGGTCGCAGTCGTAGTGCGACCGGAACGCGCGGTCGTCGAGGTCCCGGATGAGCCGGCGCTCGGCCCGCTCCTGCTGGGTGGTGATGGTCATGCCGTCCTCCCGGCGGTGATGATGATCTCGCCGCAGCGGCCGACGGTGGCCGCGTGCCCGTCCGGCACGAACGTCGTGCTCAGCTCCTCGCGGATGACGGCCGGGCCGGTCACGGTGGCGCCGACCCCGAGGTTCGCGCGCGTGAACCACTCGGCCTGCACCGGCTCGTCGGAGAGGTGGCGGAGCGTCGTGGTGCCCTCGGGGGCGGCCGGGTACGGCTCGACCGGGTCCGCCGGGACGTACTCGACCTTCTCGGCCGGGATCACGAGCTCGACCCGGTAGGTGACGCCTTCGACGGGGAAGGCGTCGAACCGGTTCCCGTTGCGCTGCTCGTACGCGTCGTGGAAGCCGGCGACGACCTGATCGATCGTGTGCGGTCCGATCGGCCCGTCGGGGATCGGCACGAACGGCGTCTCCCAGCTCTGGCCGACGAGGCGTCCGTCGAAGCTGCGGCGAACCGGGAGGTCGGCGGCGGCCGGCCCGAGGCGCGCGCGCAGCTGCGCCTCCATGCCCGCGTAGACCGCCTCGACGTGCTCGGCCGTGTCCGCACCGAACACGACGTACGCGCTCTCCGACTCCGAGTAGACCTGGTCGGTCGAGAGCAGGCCGAGCGCCGAGAAGAGCCCGGGGTGCGGCGGGATGACGACCTCTCGGAGCGGGAGGAGGTCGAGCGCGGCCGGCAGGAGCATCCCGCCGGCCGCGCCGTACGCCATGAGCGTGAAGTCGCGGATGTCGACGCCGTGCCGCACCGCGACGTTCAGGATCTCCTCGGCCATGTGGGCGACCGCGAGCCGGTAGGCGGTCCGGATGCGCTCGCCGTGCGGCACCGGGGTGTCCAAGGCCGCGAAGGCGCGCTCGGACGCGTCACGGTCGAGCGAGAGCTCCCCGCCGGCGAAGCCCTCCGGATCGAGGATCCCGATCAGCAGGGCGGCGTCCGTCACGGTCGGGCGGGTGCCGCCACGGCCGTAGCAGGCGGGCCCGGGCTCGGCGCCCGCGCTGCCCGGTCCGACGACGATGCCGCCGGCGGACGACACCGAGACGAGGCTCCCGCCGCCCGCGCCCACACTGGAGACCTCGGTCGAGAGGGCGTTGATGATGAGGTCGTGCTCGATCTCGAACGTGTTCTGCACGAACGGCCGGCCGTCGACGATGATCGAGACATCCGTCGACGTGCCGCCGACATCCGCGCAGAGCAGGTTGGCGCGGCCGATGGCGGCGCCGAGGTGTCCGCTCGAGACGGTCCCCGCGGCCGGGCCGGCGAAGAGGATGCGGAAGGGGCGCTCGAGCGCCTCCTGCCAGGGCAGCAGGTTCGCGGCGCAGTCGGCGAAGTTCAGCTGTCCGCCGAAGCCGAGCCCCGAGAGCTCGGCGTCGAGCTCTCGGGCGTACCCGTCGAAGAGCAGCTTCATGACCACGTCGATGACGGTGGTCGACGCCCGCTCGTACTCTTTCGCGAGCGGCGAGGTCGCCGACGAGATCGACACCGCGACGCCGGCGCCGAGCACCTCGTGCACGAGCTCGCGAAGCCGCAGCTCATGGGCCGGGTTCACGTAGGCGTTGAGCAGGCAGATCGCGACGCCCTCGACCTCGCACCGCCGCAGCACCTCGAGCTCGCGGCGCGTCTGCGCCTCGTCGAGTGCGATGAGCTCCGAGCCGTCGGCGGTCAGACGCTCGCGGATGCCTCGCCTGAGGTAGCGCGGGACGAGCGGACGCGCCGCGTCCCCGAACGTGCGCCGCCACGCCGGGTCGGTCTGCGCATCGAGCGGACGGTGCACAGACCCGCGATCGAGCACGTCCCTGAACCCGTCGGTCGTGAGGAAGGCGACCTTCGGCAGGCGGCGCTCGAGCACCGCGTTCAGGCCCATCGTGCTCGCGTGGTTGAACACCGCGCTGTCGTCCACGCCCAGGCGCCTGGCGCCCTCGACCACCGACCCCGCCGGGTCGGTCCGGCTGCTCGGCACCTTCGTGACCTCGACACGTCCGTCGCGGATCGCCACCACATCGGTGAACGTGCCGCCGACATCGACTCCGATCATCGTGCGCTCCTGCCCTTCCGGCTCAGACCGTGGACCCGAGCGGGATGAACGAGCCGAGCGCGGGCGCGGGCGTGCGCTCGAGCGAGTGCAGGCAGTCCTGGCACTTCACGACCGTCCACCACCCGCCCTCGCTCAGCGCGCGGTAACTCCGGACGTCGTCGGAACCGCACTCGGGACAGCTCGCGGGCACCGGCGCTCGTTCCACGAACAGCCGTTCCTCGCTCGGACGGGGGAAGGTGTGCACAGTCGCTCTCCTTTGAGTCGGGGTGCTCTGGGTGGAAGATCCGCTCGGTGCTGCGCGGTGAGCTCAGGCGAGCGCCGCGGCGCGGGTCTCTTGCGGTCGGCGAGCGTGCGCGACGAGCGTCTCGAGCACCGCGGTGAGGTCACCCGCCTCGTACCCCTCGACGATGGCGGAGTGATCCTCGAGGAGTTTCGTCGTCGCACGCGTGGACTCGCGGATGGTCCGCAGCTCGAGCGCGGGCAGTCGCAGCCCCTTGTACGTCTCGTTCAGGATGACGCTCCCCGCGAGCCCCACGAGGTATTCGTGGAACTCGGCGTTCGACCGGATCCATCCCTCGGCGTCCCCGAACTCATCGCCGTGGACGAACTCGAGGGTGGCCTCCATGAGCCGGCGGAGCTCCGCGAGCTCGGCCTGGCCGACCCGGCCGACCGTCTGGGCGGCGGCGCCCACCTCGACCGCGAGCTTGGCGGCGTAGTAGTCGAAGATCACCTCGTCGGGCACGGGCTCGACCTCGAAGACCGCACCGGTCCGGCGCACGAGGCCCTCGTCGACCAGGGCGACGAGGGCCTGGTAGGTGCGCCCGACCTCGAGGTCGAGCTGCGCCGAGATGCGCTCGGCATCGAGCGGGACCGAGATGTCGGTGACGCTGCTCACGACATAGTCGCGGACCGCGTGCAACGCGGCGGCGTCGGGCGCGGTCTGCATGCGGCCGAAGGAACCGCGGAAGTAAGCGAGCGGGTTGCCGGGGTGGGAGGTGACGCGCACCACCTGTGCGAGGAAGACGAGGTGCGTCCCGCCGCGCACGGTCTCCTCGACGACGCACTCGAACTGCGCGATCGAGCCCGAGATGAGGGGGATGTCCCGGTGCCCGCGCTCCAACGCGACGGACTGGAACTTGTCGGGCGCCTTGCTCGCGAAGCGCTGAGCGACCGGCGCCGAGTCCTCGGAGAGCACGTTCACGGCGAACGTGCCCGAGCGCATGATCGCCTGCGCGGTGCTCGAGCTCACGTTCAGGCAGATCAGCAGCATGGGCGGCTCGTCCGAGAGGGAGCTGACCGCGCTCGCCGCCGCACCGTAGTCGGTCTCATCGTCGCGCGTGGTGATCACGGTCACGCCGCTCGCGAAGCGCCCCATGACGTCGCGGAACTCCCACTTCGACGGACGTTCGGCCGTGAATTCGGCAGATGTCATCGTTGCGCCCCTCTGCGTTGCTCGTTGCGGGCGTCCCGGCCCGCGCGTGCAGCCACGCTAGCAGGTAGTTACACCTGTTACAACTAAATTGTCGGTCGGCGTTCCGCACGTGAGAGGTTTATAGTACTGTCGGACAATCCAAGGACGACGACGTTCAGAGAGGCAGACCATGCGCATCATCTCGGGCCGATCAGGCGCCCCCTCCAGCACCGCGGCGAACACCTTCACCGGAGAGGTGTGGATGGATGGGGTGATCACCGACCAGTCCGACGTGAAGATCAACAATGTCATCTTCACGCCGTGCGCGCGCACCTACTGGCACCATCACGAGCACGGCCAGATCCTGCAGGTCTTCCGCGGGCGCGGATTCGTCTGCGGCCGGGACGGTGAGCCGCGCGTGATCGAGCAGGGCGACACCGTCTGGATCGAACCGGGCGAGCGCCACTGGCACGGCGGCACCCCCGACTCGCTCATGGGCCACACCGCCATCACGCTGGGCGACACCGTCTGGCTCGAGGAGGTCAGCGACGAGGAGTACGCGAAGGCGCAGGGCTGAGCGGTGACCGAACGGGTGCAGACCGGACGCCGCTTCCCGCAGCCCGAGCCGATCACACTGCCCGACGAGGCACGTGACGAGCTCATCGCGATCGTGGGTCGCGAGCACCTCCTGCTCACCGAGGCCGAACGCGACACCTACCGCGACCCGTACTGGCACGAGGACGACCGGACGTACGACTCCTCCGCCGTCGTCTTCCCCGATTCGGTCGAGCAGGTCCAGGCGGTCGTACGCGTCGCGAGCCGGTACGAGATCCCGGTCTGGACCTCGTCTCAGGGGCGCAACAACGGATACGGCGGCCCCTCGGCGCGCGTGGCCGGGTCGCTGCTCATCAGCCTCAGGCGGATGAACAGGATCCTCGAGATCGACACCGAGCTGGCGTACGCGGTCGTCGAGCCGGGGGTGCGCTGGTTCGATCTCTACGACGCGCTCCACGAGCTCGGCGACGAGCTCATGGTCTCGGTGCCCGACATCGGCTGGGGTTCGGTCGTCGGCAACTCGCTCGACAACGGGATGACCTACCTCCCCCTCGGGTCGGACTGGGCGGCGCCCTGCGGGCTCGAGGTCGTGCTCGCCGACGGCTCGCTCCTGCGCACGGGCATGGGCGCGATCCCCGAGAACCGCTCCTGGCATCTCTACAAGCGCGGCCTGGGCCCGGTGCTGGACCCGCTCTTCATGCAGTCCAACTACGGCATCGTCACGCGCATGGGGGTCTGGCTCATGCGCCGCCCGCGCGCCTACGCACCGCTCTATCTGTCGATCCCACGTGATCACCAGCTGGGGCAGGCCATCGACCTCGTGCGCGAGCTCCGCCTCGACGGCGTGATCCGCGGCGTGCCGAACATCCAGAACCTCATCACCATGGGCACGCAGTTCCCCGAGCACATGGGCAAGTTCCCGGGCGCAGATCCCACCTGGAGCGAGGAGCGGCTCGACCGGCTCGCCGACGAGACGGGCATCGGCCGCTGGGGCGTGCGCACCGCGCTCTGGGGCGACCCGCCCGTGGTCGAGCACCACCTCGCGAGGATCCGCGAGGCGTGGTCGGCCATCGACGGAGGCCGCGTCGACCACCTGGGCACCTTCACCCGGGAGAACTGGGGCGAGATCTCGACCTTCATGCAGCGGATCTCCGCCGGCGTGCCGAGCTTCGACATGATGGAGCAGATGCCCGACTGGGTGGGGCACGTCGGCTTCTCGCCGATCGTGCCGCTCACGGGCCGGGAGGTCGTGAAGGTCGTCGACCAGATCAAGGCGCGCGTCATCGAACGCACGGGCGTCAACTTTGTCTGCGCGGTGTTCCCGACGAACGACCGCAGCGCCATGATCGTGAGCGCCATGAGCTTCGACCGCCGCGATCCCGACCACGTGCGGGCGACGTTCGACACCGTGCGGGAGCTCGTCATCGAGCTCGGTGAACAGGGCTACGGCGAGTACCGCGCGCACCTCGACGTCATGGACCTCGCCGCCGACCAGTACTCGTTCGGGGACCACGCGTACCGACGCTTCACCGAGGCCATCAAGGACGCCGTCGACCCGAAGGGCATCCTCTCCCCCGGCCGCCACGGCGTCTGGCCCGCCCGCTACCGCGACGCATAGGCCCGGCCGTCGATCACCACCCGTCGGTCGCTCGCTACGCGACCGGCGGGAAGGGCTCGCCGGCGCTCGCTACCCGGTCAGTCCAGCCGGCTCCGGATGCCGCGCTCAATGGTCGAAGACGATGACGCCGCAGACGTCGTCGAGGGAGCCCGAGCGGTCGCGCGCGAGGTCGAGCTCGTCGAGGGGGTAGGTGCGTGTGAGGATCGGCGCGGGGTCGAGCAGGCCGCGCTCGAGCAGGCCGGTATAGCGCTGCAGATCGCTCCGCATGTGGACCTGACCGTTCTGCGAACTCAGGATCTGCCGGCTCTGCAGTCCGGTCTCGACCTGCGGCAGCGTGAGCTCCGCGCCGCCGATCTCGAACCCGGTGTAGACCACGCGGCCGCCCCGGCGCGTCGCGAGCAGGGCGAGCCGCTGCGACTCGGTCGGGCCGGCGGCCTCGAGCGTGACATCCGCACCTCGTCCGCCCGTGGCCCCGCGCACGGCAGCGACCGCGTCCTCGGCGCTCGGGTCGACCAGATGATCGGCGCCGAGCTCGCCGGCCAGCTCACGCCGGCCGGCATGCGGCTCGACGACGGTCACGGATCCGGCGCCCGCGAGCCGCGCGGCCTGGAGCATCCAGAGCCCGAGGTGCCCGGCGCCCACGATCGCGACCGACTCACCCGGCTGGACCTTCGCCACGTTGAAGACGGACCCGACCCCGGTGGTGACCCCGCACCCGAGCATCGAGAGCACGTCCGAGGGCAGATCAGACTCCACCGGGAAGACCTGGTTGCCCGAGATCGACATGTAGTCGGCGTACCCGCCGACGCAGCCCGCGCACGAGATCGGCGCACCGTCGTCGCCCCGCGCGATGTCGGGATAGACGCCGCCGAGGTCGAAGAGCTCGCTGCACTGCCACGGCTCGCCGATCGAGCAGTAGTAGCAGTGGCCGCACTCGGGCGTGCCCGGCACGACGACGCGCTGGCCGACACTGACGCCGTGCACGTCCGAGCCCACCTCGACGACCTCGCCGATCGAGGCGTGCCCGAGGATCGTCGGCGGGATCTTGTAGAGCAGGCCTTTCCAGTTCTTGACGTCGGTCGAGCAGAACGGGCTCGCGTGCGTCTTCACCAGCACCCGCCCGGGGTCGAGCGGGAGCATCTCGACCTCCTCGATCGAGAACGGCTCCCTGAGCGTGCGCAGCACGCCGGCCCTGCCCCGGACGCTCATGCCGACTCCACCGGGTACTGCTCGAATGCGTGCTTCACGAGCTGCTGCCGTCCTTCCACGAGGTGCCACCAGTCCGGATGGGTGATGGCGTAGAGATCGTCGTTGCGGATCGCCCGGGTGACGATGCGGCCGGCGTCGATCGGATCGATCCAGCGGAGGTCCGCACCCGGGCCCTCCGAGATGTCGACGTCCTGAAGGGCACCCGCCGCCGAGTCGGGCCGATTGCGCAGGCTGTGCTTGATGTTCGTCCGAACCGTGCCGGGCGCGAGCAGGGTCACGTGGACGTCGCTGCCGTCCTCCGCGAGCTCGATCGCGAGCGCCTCGGTGAGCGCGGCGACCCCGAACTTGGTGACCGCATACGCACCCGCGCCCGACATGGGCGCGAAGGAGGCCATCGACCCGGTGTTGACGATGTGGCCGCCGTCGTGATTCGCGGTGAGGATCGGCAGGAACGCCTGCACCCCGTGGATGACGCCCCAGAGGTTCACGTCGATGAGCCAGCGCCAGTCGGCCGTGGTCATGTCGGCGAGCCGCGCGAGCGGACCGATGCCGGCGTTGTTCACGACGATGCCGACGGATCCGAAGCGATCGACCACGGCGGCCGCGAGGGCCTCCACACTCGAGGCATCCGTCACGTCGACCTGCATCGGGACCGCGCCGATCTCCGCCGCGGCCGCGGCGAGCGCGTCCTCCTGGACGTCGGCGATGACCACCTCGGCGCCCTCGGCGATGAGCTGCTCGGCGATGCCGCGCCCGATGCCCGAGGCGCCGCCGGTGACGACGGCGACCCGTCCCGCGATGCTGGTCATGCTGTCCTCCCCCTCACGCCGATCGATCCACTCAATTCCCGAAGGCGAACAGCCGGTCGGGGTCGTAGGTCGCCCGCACCTCGGCGAGCCTGCTGGCCGTCTCCGCGGGCCACAGTCGCGCGAAGACCTCGGCGGTCGGATGTCCCGCCCAGTTGTAGTTGACCTCGGCGTGGGCGTAGCCCGCGACCCGGTCGAACAGCGCCGGGCCCGCCACGGGCAGCGCCTCGTCGTTGAGCCCGGGGATCACCGCGGCGATGGCGAGCAGCGAGTAGGCGGCGTGCCGGCCGCCGATCGCGCTCGGCTGCTCGGGCTCGCGGCCCGCGGCCGCACCGAGCAGCCGGGTCTCGACCGTCGCGAACGGGGCGTCCACCCCGGCGCCCGCATGCTCGAGCAACGCGGAGACGTAGTCCTGGTCGACCTGGTCGAGGAACTCGCCGCGCTCCCAGATGGGCAGCGGCCCGAATGGCTCGGCGTGGATCGTGCCGACCTCGGCGGTCGGCAGGATCCCGACCCCGTCGAGATGCACGGGCGCGATCGCGCGGATCGTAGCCAGGTGCGACTCGCCGCGCTCGGTGAGCTCCGCGGCCGTCGCGCCCGGCTCCACGTAGGCGAAGCGCACGTGGGCGAGCGTGCGGCCGGCGAGCGGCTCGGGCACGCCGACGGGCGGGAGGCGGAGGATCGCGATCGAGGTGTTCACCTCGTCCGGCAGCTCCGCCGTCCAGTCCAGCCAGCCGCGGTGCACGGCCTCGATGTGCTCCTCGGCGAAGAACAGGCCACCGCCGTACACCTCGGGCAGCGCGAGGGCCGAGAGCGTCAGCTCGGTGACGATGCCGAGCCCCACCTTGCCGCCCTTGAGCGCCCAGAACAGGTCGGGGTGCGCATCCGCCGACGCGACGACGACCGAGCCGTCGGCCACCACGACGCGATAGGCGACCGCACGATCGGCGGCCCAGCCCAGCGTCCGGCTGAGCGGGCCGACCCCGCCGCCGAGGGTCAGCCCCACAGCGCCCACGCTCGGCGACGAGCCGGTCACGGCGGCGAGGCCGTGCTCCGCGAGCCGCGGCAGGATGTCCATCCATCGAGCGCCCGCGCCGATGGTGAACGTCCGCGTCGCGGGATCGACGTCGACCCGGTCGAGGCGGTGGGTGCGGATGAGGAGGCCACGATCCACCGGCCGGTAGGAGCCGTGACCCGTCGCCTGCACGGTCACCTCGAGGCCGTGTTCGGCCGCGAACCGCACCGCGAGCTGCACGTCGCGCTCGTCGGCCGCGCCGACGACCAGGTCGGGCGCCATGGGCGAGAGCGAGTTGAAGCCGTCGATCTCGGCCTGGTAGCCGTCGTCGTCCCGGGCGTGGACGGGTCCGGTCAGCGCGTCCCTGAGCTCTGCGACGGCGGTGTCATGTGCGACTGGCATGGGGGTGCTCCTTGTCGTTACCTGCGGTTCGCGGGCCAGATGCCGTGCCGGCCCGGCGAGAGGATGCCGTTCGGGTCGACCGCGTCCTTGATGCGTTCGCAGAAGCGGCGGTACGCGTGATCGCCGAACGAGTACTGCTCGGCCGCGAGCTCCATGAAGTCGAGGTGGGCGCGGTACTCGCCGTAGCCGAGCTTGCCGGCCTCGCGCACCATGGCCTTCGCGGTCTCGAACGCCGTCCTGGTCTGCCGCTCGTCGGTCGTGTCGAAGGCCAGGCCGCTCACGATGAGCGCGCTGCGCTCGCTCGCGACGCAGATGCCGGCGACGAAGTTCACTCCGGCCTGGTTGACGACGATGTCCTCCAGGAGGTCGACCACCTCGCGCACCTGCTCGCCCACGAGGGGCACCGCCGGCGAGAAGCCCACGTGGCCGACGTGATCCGGCAGCGACTCGAGCATGTCGAGGTTCGGGATGCCGGCCTGCACCTTGTCGACGAACGTGACGATCTCGTCCCATTCGTCTCGCAGGAAGGTGCGTTCGTGATCGACCCGAGCGCCCTCGATCGCCGACCAGGCCTCCGTGATGCGGGCCACGTGGTGCGCGACGACGGCCTCGTCACCCCACACGGCGGTGCGCATGCCCCAGCGGCCGACACCCGAGACATCCGCCAGCTCTTGCAGCTGCGCCTCGCTCAGCGTGGCGTTCGCGCCCTGCATCTTGCCGAGCAGCTCGGGGAAGTGCGACGCGAGGGTGATCGTGTTCTGCATCACCGGCACGCCGCGGATCACGCCGTCGAGCCGCAGCTCGCGGAGGATGTCGATCGCCTGCTCGAGCTGGGTGTCCTTCGGCACCGTGAGGAACAGCGGGGCGTATGCGGCGGGCTTGCGCATGAGCCAGTAGCCCATCCGCGTGACGATCCCGTAGTTCGACTGCACGAACAGCGGATCGAGCACCGGCCCGAGGCCGCGCTTGTACACGTGCCAGGCCTTCGAGTCGGGGATCGCGCCCATGCCCGTGCGCAGCAGCGAGCCGTCGGCGAGCACGACCTCCATGCCGGTGGGCGCCTGGAAGTCCGTGCCCAGCGGGAGGTAGGTGACCCCGCTGTCGAGCGTGTTGCCGATCACCGAGCCCCAGCCGAGGTCCGGCACCGAGACCATGAGGTCGTCGTGACCGCCCTCGCGGAGCGCCTCGTAGAGGTCCATCCAGGTCACGCCCGGCTCCACGACCGCGTACGCGAGACGCGGATCGATCTCGAGGACCCGGTTCATGCGCCTGAGGCTCACGAGCACCGAGCCCGCGACGCGGGGCGACGGCCCGCCGTAGCCGTTGTTCCGGCCCTGCGAGGACGTCCAGAGCGGCACCCCGAACTCGTTCGCGATACGCACGACGGCTTGCACCTGCTCGGTCGAGCCCGGGTACAGCACGGCGGACGAGTCGTAGGTGAGGTCGCCCTGGAACCAGTACGGATCGCGGTACGCATCACGGCCGGCGCGGTCGACGACCACGGCGTCGTCGCCGAGGACGTCGCGGAAGCGCTGCTCGACCGCCGGGTCGAGCACAAAGGGCTCGTCGCGGGCGCTCATCGTGCGCGCCTCATCTCCTCCGCGAGGATCGGCGCGGCCTCGAGCACGCCGTGCATGCCGAGCGTCGCCGCGATCTCCATGACCTCGATCAGCTCGGCGGCCGTCGCCCCGTAGCGCACGGCATTCTCCAGGTGGAGACGGAGCCCCTTCGTGTAGAGGTGCGTCGCCGAGGTGTCGAACGCGATGTAGATGAACTCCTTGACCTTCGGGTCGAGGGTGCCGCTCACCCAGGGCACCGACGAGAACTCGGTGTACGCGTCGAAGAACTCCGGGGCGAGCTCGAGGATCTCGTTCCAGAACTCGTGCCAGTAGCCGCGCTTCTCGGTGAACTCGGCCTTCAGGCGCTGCTGGTACTCGTCGAGCTCGGCCGGGCCGGTGCGTACACCCGCCTCCTCGAGGACCTCGGCGAGGATCGGCACCCCGATGTTCATGGCGTGGATGCCGAGCGTCGCGCAGCACTCCAGGACCTCCATGACCTCCGCCGGCGTGGCGCCCGCGTCGAGGGCTCGGCGGATGTGTCCGCGCACGGGCTTGATATAGAGGTGCGTCGCGTTCGCGGCGACCGCGAGGCGGATGAGGTGCTGGAGCTTCTCGGGCAGCACTCTCGTCCTGGCGGGGACACCCTCGAGGCGCGAGTAGGCGGCCAGGAACTCCGGGTCGAGGTCGAGCACGGCCTGCAGCTCGCCCGTCCACTCGCCGTGGGTCTCCTCGTACTCGCGCCGGATCTCGGCGCTCCGGGTCTCACTGGTCACGATGCACGCTCCTGTTCCTGGTCGGTCGCGCCGGGGGCGGCCGCCGTCTGCTCCCGATCCGCCTCGGGCAGCCGCCGGCGGAGCCAGCGCGCCACCTCCGTGTGGTCGGCCCCGGCACCGAGCTCCTCGCTCGCCGCACCCCAGTGCTCGACGACGACGTCGCTCACGGTGTGCGGGATGCCGAGCCGCTCGGCGAGCCCGGTCGCGATCCGCATGTCCTTGAGCATCAGCGCGAGCGCGAAGCCCGAGTCGTAGGTCTCCCCGACGATGAAGTTGGGCCACTTGTGCTCGGTCGATCCGCTTCGGCCGCTCGACCGGTTGATCGCCGCGAGCATCACCTCGGGGTCGAGCCCGAACGCCATGCCGGTCAGCATCGCCTCGCTCGTGACCCACAGGTGCGACGCCGACATCAGGTTGTTGATCGACTTCAGCGCGTGCCCTGCGCCCACCGGGCCGACGTGCGTCGGCGTGCCGAGCACCTCCAGCACCGGGTTCGCACGTGCCGCGTCGTCCGCCGCGCCGCCGACCATGATCGTGAGCGTGCCGTTGACGGCGCCCTTGACGCCGCCCGAGACCGGCGCGTCGATGAGCCGGGCACCCGCGGAGACGACCGCGTCGGCGAGCGCCCGCGTGCGCAACGGCTCCGACGAGCTCATGTCGACGATGAGCGTCCCCGGCGCGACGGCCTCGAGGAGCCCGCCGTCGCCGGTGAGCACCGCTTCGACGATGTCCGAGTTCGGCAGCATGAGGATCACGAGGTCCGCGGCGCGGGCCGCGTCGATCGCGGTGGTCGCCGAGGTGCCACCGGATGCCTCGAGTTGGGCCCGTGCGGCCTCGGACACGTCGAACCCGGTGACCCGGTGACCCGCGGCGATCAGGCGGTCGGCCATGGGCGAGCCCATGTTGCCGAGGCCGATGAAGGCGACCGGGGCACGGTCGCCTGCGGCGATCCGGGCTTCGGCGCTCACAGCTCGCCCGCCGCTTTCATCTCCTCGAGCTTCGCCTCCGCGATCCGGAACGACTCGAGCGCCGCCGGCACGCCGATGTAGATGGCCGCCTGGAGCAGGCTCTCCTGGATCTCCTCGATCGTCACGCCGTTGCGGATCGCGCCCCGCACGTGCACGCCGAGCTCATGCCCCCGGTTCAGCGCCGTCAGGGTGACGAGGTTGAGCAGGCTCCTGGTGCGCCGGTCGAGCCCGTCGCGGTTCCACACCGCGCCCCAGCAGTACTCGGTCACGAGCTCCTGGATGGGTCGTGAGAACTCGGTGACCTGGCCGAGCGAGCGGTCGACGTGCGCGGCGCCGAGCACCTCGCGTCGCACGCGGAGCCCGTCCTCGTAGGTCTGCTGCCTGGTGGTGTCCTGGTCCGTTCGCATCGTCGCCGGCCCTTCTGCTCGTGGTTCATGTCGTGACGGGGTGATCTGCTCGGCGCGTGCGGCCGCGGGGGCCTCGCTCATGCCTCGGAGCCTGATTCGTGCAGCCGGATCCGGCCGGAGATGTCGCCGATCGCGTCGACGACGGTGTTGCTGATCTCGTCCTTGTAGCCGAGGGCGTTCGCGAGCCCGAAGCTCGCCATCGGGCCGGCGGCGT
Source organism: Agromyces aerolatus (assembly GCF_031432255.1). NCBI lineage: Bacteria > Bacillati > Actinomycetota > Actinomycetes > Micrococcales > Microbacteriaceae > Agromyces > Agromyces aerolatus. Next base: position 556,242 of record NZ_JAVKGQ010000001.1, read on the forward strand.
TGAGCGAGTTCACGCCCAGCTCGTGGAGGTGGTCGACGTAGAGCACGACGTCCTTCATCATCAGCGCATTCGTGAGGCCGCCCTTGAGGTAGTCGCCGTGGATGATCTTCGGGAACCGGTTCTGCGTCGCGAAGTTCACCCCCGAGCTCGTGTTCAGCACCTCGAGCACGGTCTCGAGGTCGAGGCCGGCCTTCTTGGCCGCGACCATCACCTCGGCCGTGGCCGCGAGGCTGATCGCGTTGAGGAAGTTGTTCAGCAGCTTGGTGCTGTGGCCCGAGCCGCTCGCCCCCATATGGAAGATGTTCGTGGCGACGTGCGCGAGCGCCGGCCGGACCCGGTCGAGCGCGTCCGCGTCACCGCCGACCATGAGGGTCAGCGCACCGCGCTCGGCGGCGGCGGCACCTCCGGAGATTCCGGCGTCCAGGTACTGGACGCCCGACTCGGCGAGGCGGGCATGGATCGACTGGGTCGAGCTGGGCGCGGCGGTGCTGAGATCGACGACGACCATGCCGGGACGCAGCGCGGCCGAGAACCCGGCGTCGCCGAGCACGACCTGTTCGACGACACGGCTGTCGGGCAGCGAAAGCAGCACGACGTCGCTCGCGGCGACGAGCTCGGCCGCGCTCTCGGCCGGCGTGGCACCCGCCACCTCGACCGCCGCACGGTTCATGTCGAAGCCGAGCACCGGCATGCCGCCGTCGACGAGTCGCCGGGTCATCCGCCCGCCCATGTTGCCGAGGCCGATGAATCCGATGCGGTCGTTCATGTCATGCTCCTGTTCGATCTGACGTGCCGATGGTCGCGGCGATCCCGGCGAGCGGGCCGTCGTCGATGCGCCGGAAGCGGTCGAGCGTGGCGGGATCGTGCCCCGGCACCACGTGCGCGACCCCGTCGGCCATGAGCTCACGGACGCGGTCGAAGCCGGCGTACATCTTCGGGAGGTCGGCGACGAACGCGAACGGCAGGTCGTCGTCGAGCTCCTCGTAGTAGTGCACCGCGTCGGAGGCGAGGAGCACGTCGCCCTCGCTCGTCGCGACGCGTACGGCGGACTGCCCTGGCGTGTGCCCGCCGAGCTCGATCAGCTCGACGCCCGGCGCGAGCTCGAGCGACCCCGTGAACGTGCGGACCCGGCCCTCGGCGTGCGCGAGGCGCAGCTGCTCGATCTCCTCGTCCTCGGTCGACCAGCGGAACTGCGCCCGCTCGCCGAGGCCGCTCGTCCAGAAGTCGTACTCGGCCTGCGCGATCACGATCTCGCCCTTCGGGAACATCGCGAGGTTGCCGATGTGGTCGTAGTGCGCGTGCGTCACCACGATGGTCTGCTCGGCCTCGGTGTCGATGCCGAGGGCGGCGTAGATCTCGGACGGGTCCTTCACGAACGTGCGCTTGCGATTCGCGCCGCCCGCCCGGGAGAACCCGGTGTCGACCAGGATGGTGCGCTCGTCGTTCCGGATGACCCACACGAAGTAGTCCATGCCGATCGGCCCGTCGGGCTGCCCGTAGATGTGATAGTTCAGGTAGACCTCGGCACGGTGGCCCTGTCGGGTGCCGTACTGGGCGATCACGACCTCGTACTGTTCGGGCATCGTTCAGGCCTCCTGGGGCACGGGCGGCCAGGTGTGCCGCCGTTCGAGCATGAGATCGCGGAGCGACCGCGGCGGTCGCCCGGTGAACCGCTCCACCACATCGGTGAGCTTCGCGAGGTGTCCGGCCCGGATCATCCGGCCGAACGTGACCATGCCGTCGCTGCACCACGGCACGGGCGAGGCCGAGAAGTCACCGGTCGCCTCCCGCGGGACGCCGAGTGCGTCCCACATCGCGTACATCTCGTCGTCCGTGAGGTCCACGATCTCGATCGGCGCACCGCTCAGCTCGGAGATCATCTCGCCCACTTGACGGTAGGTCAGCAGCTCGGGCCCCGTGACGTCGTAGCCGGTGTCCGGCTCGCCGTCGCCGAGGAGCAGGCTCGCGGCCACCCCGGCGACATCGTCACGGGAGACGAAGCCCACGAGCCCGTCGGCGGTGTTCCCGATGCTCCGCCCGGAGGTGATCGCGATCGCCGCCTGGTTCTCGGCCATCGCGTCGGCGTACTGGTTGTTGCGCAGGAAGTTCCACGTGAGTCCGCTCGCGGTGACGAGCGCCTCCGTGAACTTGTGATCGGTCACCTCGACCGAGTCCACCTCGGGCTTCTCGGTGCCGATGAACGACGTGTACACGAGGTGCCGAACGCCCGCGGCCTGGGCGGCTTCGACGGCGTTCCGGTGCTGCTGCTGCCGGCGCGGCCCGACCTCCATGGTCGAGATCATGAGCAGCCGCTCGCCGCCACGGAACGCCGCCTCGAGCGACGCCCGGTCCGCGAAGTCGGCGACGCGCACATCGACACCCCGAGCGCGCCAGGTCTCGAGCGACGCCTCGTCTCGGCTCGTGACGATCACCTGATCGGCGGGCACCCGCTCGAGCAGACGCTCGGCCACGGCACCCCCGACGTACCCGCTCACTCCGGTCACGACATACATGCGGCTTCCCCTTTGAAACAGCGCGAATACTCTGGACGACAAGCCCCCGACGGCGAGGTCGCGCCGCCACCATCGTTTCTCGTCTTACGGTCTGATGTCAATACTGTATGACAATCACACCAAATGTGCTCGTCCTCATCCTCGGCCGAACGCCTCGAGCAGCGCGGCGTCGACCGGGGCCGTGTCCCAGAGGCCCGCGCCACCGCCGTAGCGGTTGGTGTTCTGAATGCTCGCGCCGCCGTCGACCGAGAGCACCGTGCCGGTGATGTAGGACGCGTCGTCGCTCAACAGGAACGCGACCGCGGCCGCGACCTCGTCCGGCTCGCCCGCGCGGCGGAGCGGTGACGTGCTCGCGCGCTTGCGCATGTCCTGGATGCCGGCCTCCCCGAAGATCGGTGTCGGGACGATGCCGGGCGCCACGCCGTTCACGCGCACCCCGATCGGCCCCGCGTACACCGACGCCCCGTGGACGAGCCCCACGACACCGTGCTTCGACGTGGTGTAGGCGAGCAGGTCGGCCGCGCCGCGAAGGCTGGCGATGGAGGCGGTGACCACGATGGAGCCGGTCGTACCGGTCGCGACGAAGTGCCGCAGCGCGGCGCGCGTCCCGAGGAAGGGCCCGCGCAGGTTCACGCCCATGACCGCATCCCACTCGTCGACCGTCGAGTCGGTGAGCTGGATGCCGGGCGTGCCGGCGATGCCCGCGTTGAGGTGGTGCAGGTCGGCCGACCCGTAGGTCTGGATCGCCGCCTCGAGATACGCGTCGACGCCCGCCTCGGTCGAGACGTCGGCCCCCACGCCGATCGCCTCGCCGTCCAGCGCGTCGGCCGCCGCCTTCGCCCGATCGGCGTCCAGATCGACGATGACGAGCCTCGCCCCGGCCTCGGACAGCCGAGTCACCACCGCCGACCCGATGCCGCCCGTGCCACCGGTGACGATCGCCACCTTGCCGTCCAGACCTGCGTACGCCATCGTTCCGCTCCATTCCCCGGCCCCCATCGGCCGATCCCGGATCCCGCGTCGAACGGGTTCATCTCAGATTGTCTGACGATAATATATATGGACCAACGAGCCCACCGCCCCGGCGAGCCGCCGTCCGGCAGACGGGCCGACGGTATGATCGCCACCAAGCTGGCAGTAAGGATCCACGATGGCGTCTCCGAACACTCTCGCCCAGGCCTGGCCGAACGCAGCGGTCGACCGCGTGGCGGCCCCGCTGCGCGAGCAGGTCATCACCGCACTGCGGACCGCGATCCTCGAGTTCCGGCTGCGCCCCGGGCAACGGCTCGTCGAGCGCGAGCTCATCGACCAGCTCGGCGTGTCCCGCACGACCGTGCGCGAGGCGCTGCGCGAGCTCACGAGCGAGGGGCTCGTGACCGTCATCCCTCAGCGCGGCGCGGTCGTGACCGCCCCGTCGCTGGCCGAGGCCGAAGACCTGTACGAGATCCGAACCGTGCTCGAGTCGATCCTCGTCGAGCGCTTCGTGGGCCGCGCGACCGACGATCAGCTCGTCCGACTGCGCGAGGCCGTCGAGTACTTCGCCGAGACCACGGCGGACTCCGAGGACATCCTCGTCATCCTCGAGGCGAAGGACCGGCTCTACGAGGTGCTCATCGAGGGTGCGGCGAGCCCGGCGCTGAAGAACATCATCGAGGGGATCCAGGCTCGCGTGCGCCTCCTGCGCGCGACCTCCATGAGCGAGCCCGGCCGCGCCGACGAGGCCGCCGCCGAGCTCAGGCTGGTGGTCGAGGCCGCGCAGGCGCGGAAGGCCGCCGATGCCGCCCGCCTGTACGCGGTACACCTGCGCAACGCCGCGAAGACCGCACTCAAGCAGCTGCGGCAGGCCGGGTAGCTCCCGGCGCAAGCATCGCCGCCCGGAACCGACCCGCCCAGGCGCCGGACGTGACACCCCGCCGGCCTCGACGGCGGTGGCGTTCGGCGAGCCTCTCGCGTGCGCGCCCCGATCGTCGCGGCCTCGACACGCAGCTTGACACCTGACGACATGACCGTACTATTGTCGGACAAAGATAGCTTCTGTGTCTCAATGGAGAGGACTGCACATGACTGCCCCTGCACTGCACCCCCGACGTACCCGCGCCGGGCGGCTCCTCGCCGGCACGGCAGCACTCGGCATCGCAGCACTGCTCGCCGGCTGCTCCGGAGGCGGCGGATCCGACTCCGCGGCGCCCATCGAAGCGGCCGACGTGGACCCGCACGCCCCCGAGGTGACGGAGGTCGCCCTCGCCGGCATCAAGGGCCCGGGGACCATCCCCCTGCAGGTCGCGGCCGATGAGTACGGCAGCGAGTACGGGCTCACGATCGAGCCGTACTTCGTGGACAACAGCGGCGTCGCCGTGACCGCGGTGATCTCGGGAGACGCTGCCGCGGTGAACACGAGCTACTTCGGCGCGATCGATGCCATCAACGAGGGCCTCGACCTCATCGTCATCGCGGAGGGCTGGGCGAGCACGCCCGGGACCGGCTCGCTCGAGGCGCTGCCCTCGTCGGGCATCACGAGCCTCGAGGACCTCGAGGGCAAGACGGTGAACGTCATCTCGCTGACGAGCAGCCACGCCATCAAGCTCCGCGACACCATGCTGAAGGAGGGGCTCGACCCCGAGGCGGTCGACTGGGTCGAGCTGCCCTACGGCGAGGTCGCCGCCGCGCTCGAGCAGGGCACGATCGACGCGTCGAGCGCCGTCGGGCCCACGCTCGCGGCCGTGAAGGGCCTCGACAGCGTGACGGTGTTCGACTACGGCGACGGCGAGTACGTCGACATGGCCGAGTCGGGCTGGGTCGCCTCCCGCGCGTTCGTGGAGCAGAACCCGAACACCATCGCCGCCATCCAGTGCTCGATCTTCGCGGCGCAGGGCGCGCTCGCCGAGGACCGCGCGTTCTTCGAGACGCAGTTCTCCTCGTTCCTCGGCGCGCCGGAAGCGGTCGCGGCCAACGAGGTCATGCTCGAGTACCAGACGACGAACCGCGAGGACATGATCCAGCGCAACGCGGAGGTCTACCACTCGAGCGGTCGCCTGGCCGAGGAGTTCGACTTCGCGCCGTACATCCTCCCCGTGCCCGACAACTGCTGAACCCGGCCGATCGGGCGGGCGCCGCGCGTCACGCGTGCCGCCCGCCCGATCGCCCCGCCCCACCAGAATGACGAAGGAGTCGACGTTGGCGATCGCCACTGACACCAGGCCGGCCAGCCGGCCGTCCGGCCCCAGGCTGAGCCGCCGAGCGACCGCGATCTGGCGGGGCATCGCCGGCGTCGCGGGCCTCGCGGTGATCCTCGAGCTGATCTCCAGGTCCGGCCTGGTCAACCCCGCCTTCCTGCCGCCGTTCTCGAGCGTGGTCGCCGAGGCCTTCGCCCTGTGGGGCGAGCCCGCGTTCCGCGAGGACGTGTTCGCCACACTCCTGACGTACGTCTACGGCATGCTCATCGCGAGCGTGATCGCGATCCCGCTCGGCATCCTCTTCGGCCTGTTCCGTCCCGCGTATCGCGCGGCCAGGGCCACCGTCGAGCTGATGCGCCCCATCCCTCCCGTGGCGCTCATCCCCCTCGTGCTCCTGATCCTCGGCGCCGGCCTCGAGATGAAGCTCGTGATCGTGGTCTTCGCCGCGGTCTGGCCGATCATGTTCAACACCCTCTACGGCGTGAACGACGTCGACCCGTACGCCAAGGAGATGGCGCGCAGCTTCGGGGTCGGCCGGTTCGGCGTCGTGCGCCGGATCATCATCCCCTCCTCGGCGCCGTTCATCGTGACGGGCATCCGGATCGCGTCGTCCATCGCCCTGATCGTGGTCATCACCGTGGAGCTCATCGCGGGCGGCGCGCAGGGCATCGGCGCCTTCATCTCGCGGGAGCGGGCATACGGCGACGCCGACTCGTATCTCGCGGTGCTCGCCGCGACCATCACCGCCGGCATTCTCGGCCTGCTGATCAGCCTCGCCATCGGCTGGGCCGAACGGCGCTACTTCGGCTGGGACTCGACGACCCGGGAGAGCAACTGATGACCGCCACGACTCCGCGTTCCGTCTACACGCACAGCATCCCGGTCGCCCGTCGCCCGCGACGCGGCAAGAAGGCGCTCGTCAGCCTGGCGTACTTCGCCGTTCCGCTCATCGTGCTCGTGGCGCTCTGGCAGCTCGCCACGACCCTGGCGCCCTCCCCCTTCTTCCCGCCGCCGATCGCGATCGCCGAGAACCTGTGGACGCTCCTGTTCGGCGGGGATCAGCTGGTCACCGAGGTCTTCAGGAACGACTTCCTCGCCACCGTGGGCCGGATGCTCCTCGGCTTCGCGATCGGCTCGGCGTGGGGCATCGCCGTGGGCACCGGCATGGGCCTCAGTCGCGCCGCCCGCGAGACCGTGACCCCGATCGTCGAGTTCCTGCGGTCCATCCCCGCGACGGCGACACTGCCGCTGTTCATCATCCTGCTCGGCGGAGGCGACGACATGCGCGTGGTCTTCATCGCGTACGGCGTCTCGTGGTTCGTCCTCATCAACACGGCGGCCGGCGTGGGCTCGATCCACAAGACGATGCTCGACCTCGGCCGCGTGTTCCGGGTCTCTCCGGCCCGCCGGCTCTTCACCATCATCCTGCCCGCGGCGATGCCGAAGATCTTCGCCGGCCTCAGGATCGCGAGCACCGCGGCTCTGCTGCTCGCGATCGTGTCCGAGTTCATGCTGGCCACGAACGGCATCGGCTACCAGCTCGTGCAGGCGCAGGGCCGGTTCCAGCTGCTGAACATGTGGTCGTGGATGCTCGCGCTCGCGATCCTCGGCCTGCTCCTGAACTCCCTGCTCGACTTCATCGAGGGCCGTGTCCTGTCGTGGCACAAGCTCTCCCGCTCCAAGATCTAAGAGGACCGACCATGACCGACACGCAGGCCACCACCACCACCACCTCCGACCAGGTCCCGGGCGAGCCCGGCGCGCTCGTGGTCGTCGACCACGTCTCACACGTCTACAGCGGCGCGAGCGGCACCCACCACGCGATCCGCGACCTCTCCTTCTCGGTGCAGCCGGGGGAGTTCGTCTCGATCGTCGGCCCCTCGGGGGCGGGCAAGACCACCCTCCTGCGGACACTCGCCGGTCTGCTCGTGCCGACGTCCGGCGCGGTCTGGGTCGCGGGCAAGCGCATCACGAACGTGCCTGAGGGCATGGCGATGGTCTTCCAGGACTACAGCCGCTCGCTGCTGCCCTGGCTCACGGTCGAGAAGAACGTGGCGTTCCCGCTCGCCGGGTCGGCCCAGTCCAAGGCCGAGCGCAACGCCATCGTCGAGGAGTCCCTCGCCGCGGTCGGTCTCAGCGGGTTCGAGAAGCGGTACCCGTGGCAGCTCTCGGGCGGCATGCAGCAGCGCGTCGCGATCGCACGAGCGCTCGCGTACCGGCCGAAGCTGCTCCTCATGGACGAGCCGTTCGCGTCGGTCGACGCGCAGACGCGCGAAGGCCTCGAGGACCTCGTGCTGCAGATCCGCCGCGACTACGACATGACCATCCTCTTCGTCACGCACGACATCGACGAGAGCGTCTACCTCGCGAACCGCGTGCTCGTGCTCTCGCGCCCGCCCGCCACGCTCGCCGAGGACCTCAAGATCGACCTGCCGGAGCCGCGCGACCAGATCACGACCCGCGAGGAGCCCGACTTCGTGCACCTCCGCGGGCATGTCGCACGACTCATCCACGGCGCCTGACCACGGCCGCCATGACGACCCGCGCGGCGGTGCTCACCGCGTTCGAAAGCGGCTTCACGCTGGGCGAGGTGCAGCTGCGCGAGCCCGGCCACACGCAGCTCGTCGTGCGCACGACCGCGGCGCCGTTCTGCGCGACGGACTGGATGGGCTGGCGCGGGATGCGTCGCAAGGTGCCGCCGGTCATCCTCGGCCACACGGCGGTCGGCGTCGTGGAGCGGTGCGGCGACGAGGTGGCGGACCTCCGCCCGGGCGACCGGGTCCTCGTCGCGGCCACGCCCCAGTGCGGGCACTGCTACTACTGCGGGATCGGACGCCCCGACCAGTGCTCGGTGCTCATGGACTCCTCGGACCCCGTCGTCGCGGCGTTGCCCGACGGCCGTGAGGTGCGCGCCGCCGGCCGGGTCGGCGCGTACGCCGAGCACCTGCTCGTCGACCGCATCCAGCTGCACCGTCTGCCCGACACGCTGCCGGACACCACCGCGGCGCTCCTCGGCTGCGGCATCTCCACCGCCATGGGCGCCGTGACCACGATCGCCGACGTGCAGCCGGGTCAGTCCGTGGCCGTCGTCGGGCTCGGGCACCTCGGTCTGTGGGCCGTCCAGGGCGCTCGATCGGCCGGCGCGGGCACGATCATCGGCATCGACGGCCACCCCGGGCGCCGTGCAGCGGCGCGGCAGCTCGGCGCCGACGAGCTCGTCGACGCGGCCGGCGAGGATCCGGTCGAAGCCGTTCGGGCGCTGACCGGGGGCCGCGGCGCGGATGTCGTCATCGAGGCGGCCGGGCCCGAGCTGGCGACGCGCCAGGCGGTGCTCATGGCTCGCCGGGCCGGGACGATCGTGCTCATGGGCGTCGCACACTCGGCGACCGAGGTCGTGCTCCCGCAGCTGCAGCTCACGGTTCACGGCAAGCGCGTGATCGGCTGTCAGAACGGGCAGATCACCCCGGACGTCGACATCCCGCGCTGGATCGGCATGCTCGAACGCGGCGAGCTCGATGCCGGCCCGATCCTCACTCGCGAGTACTCGCTCGACGAGATCGACGACGTCGTGCGCGCCTCCGTCATGCTGGACGATCTCAGCGGCGTGTTCACCTCGTTCTGAGCCGGGGTTCAGACGTCGGCGATGCCCGCGGGCCTCGTGCGCGATGTGGCGGCGAGCGCCTCGGCGAGCTCTTCGAGCACCTCGACGGCGATCGCGAGGTGCTCGTCGTCGGCCGTGGAGAGCGAGCCGAGCTGTGTGGCCCACACACCGCGATACCTCGCGAGGTTCGCGACCGCGGCCTCCGTGGGATAGATCCGCACCTCGCGGCCGTCGCCCGGGGCGGTCTCCTTGCGGGCCAGGCCCTTGTCGACCAGCGCGGCCACGCGGGTGCTCGTGTTGCTCTTGTGCTGCCCGAAGGAACGCGCGATGTCGGTGACGGTCGTGCCCGGCTCCTCCATCAGGATGCGCATGATGTCGGCCTCGGAACGCGTCACGTGGATCAGGCCTTCGCGGGGCACGGTGACCTCGCGCTGGAGGTAGCGGAAGGTGTCGATGATGCGCTCACCGAGCGCGCCGAGCAGCTCGTCGCGCGTCGCCTCCCCGGTCATGCGTCGAGTGTAGCGGGGGTCTGACATGCGGCTCCTTGCGTCGGAGGAGGGCGGACCCTATAGTTATAACACGTATAATAAACAGTCCGGCGACCTGCCGGACCGCAACGACGCGAAACCGGAGACGACCCCATGTCGCTGCTGCAGGAAGACCTGGCCACCGACCGCCCCACCGCCGAGCAGCTCGTCGCTCGCGCGGCCGCGCTCCGCGACCGGCTGCGCGAGCTGCAGCCCGAGCACGCGGAGCTCGGCACGTACTCGCCCGAGATCCACGAGGCCTTCGTCGAGGGCCGGCTGTACGACCTCCTGCGGCCGAAGCGGTACGGCGGCCTGGAGGTCGACCTCGAGACCTTCTTCCGGGTCGCCATCGAGATCTCCCGCGGCGACCCCGGCGTCGGCTGGTCCTGGGAGCTCGGCGCGAGCCACGCGTACCAGTTCGCGTCCCACTTCCCGGAAGCGGCGCAGGAGCAGGTGTTCACCGTCTCGCCGTTCGTCGCGCCCTCTCGCGCGTTCCCGCAGAAGGCGCAGGTGACGAAGGTCGAGGGCGGGTACCGGCTCTCGGGTCGCTGGGACTACAACTCGGGCTGCACGTACAGCACGCACTTCATGCCGGTCGCGCCGATCGAGCAGGAGGACGGCAGCAACCCCCTCTTCATGTTCATCGTGCCGCGCGAGGACTACACGATCCTCGACGACTGGGGCGCGGGCCGCACCATCGGCCTGCACGCGTCGAGCTCGAACTCGATCGAGATCGAGGACGCGTTCGTGCCCGACTTCTGCGTCGTGCCGTTCAACTTCAAGGACATCGTCTGGGGCGAGGAGGGCACGCCCGGGTATCGCCTGCACGGCAACCCGCTCTACCTCGGCCGCACCTCGGCCTTCTTCATCGCCGGGCTCACGCAGACCCAGGTCGGCGCGGCGCTCGCCTGCATGGACGAGTACGAGCGCCTCATGGAGCGCGGGTCGAGCTTCCCGCCGCGGATCCCCCGCTCCGAGTCGCCCGAGTACCAGCTCTGGTACGGCAAGATCACCTCGCTCGCCGAGGCATCCCAGACGCTCCTGCTGGGCGCCGTCCGCGAGCTCGAGCGCCGGAACCGGGAGTGGACCGAGGGCGGCCCGGAGTTCACCACCGCCGACGACGTCCGCATCCGAGGCCAGATCGTCCAGGCGGCGAAGCTCGCACAGGAGGCGATCGAGATCGCGTTCACGACGGCCGGCACGACCTCGGCCGCGCTCGCGGGCGCCCGGATGGGCAAGTACTACCTGGACGCGGCCATGTACCGCACCCACATCGGCGCACAGCACGATGTGCTGCTGGCCTCCGAGGGCCGGGTGCTCCTGGGCCAGCCGCTCACCATGTGACCGCTGGGCTCCGCGCACGCAGCTCAGCAGGGTCGCGAATGGTCGCTCGATTCGGGATCGAGCGACCATTCGCGTCCCCACAACCGGATGCCTCGGGCGAGCGCGAGCGCGGGCGCGCGATGCTTCGGGCGGGTGGGCGGGCGGATGCCTCGGGGGCGCGCCGGCTCAGTCGATGCGGGCGATCCAGTCGAGGATGGGCTGAACCGCCTCGTCCGAGTTCTTCTCGAGCATCATGGCGTGACCGTTGCCGCGCACGCCGTGTTCGCCGAGGTTCATGAACTCGGCGCTGCCCCCCGCGGCGTTCACGTAGTCCACGATCTGCGGCGCCCACGCCGTGAACGGCGAGGTCTCGCCGACGACCACGACGACGGGCAGGCCCGAGAGCGCGGGCACCCGACGTCCGGCGCCGAGCTCGGCGGGATCGGCGACGGGCGGATCGTACGTGAGCGGTGCCGCCGTCAGGCCCCAGTCGAGCCGCGAGCCGGGCGCGAACTCGTGGAACGGCGGCCCCATCGGCTCGATCGCGACCACGGCCCGCACCGCCTCACGCCGGGCGTCGGCGGCGAGCCAGCCGGCCGGTCCGCCCGCCGAATGCGTGACGAGCACCGCGGGGCCGATGCGATCCAGGAGGCGTGCGAGTCGCTCCTGATCCATGCGCTGAGACTCGGCGAGGTCCTCGGAGAGGAATCCCATCGAGGCGATCAGCTGGTCGAGTCCCGGGTCGCCGATGCCGCCACCCCAGGTGGACTGGTCGTGGCCTGGGATCGGCGTGTCGAAGAGCCCGATCGCCATCTCGTAGCTGAACTGCGGCCCCGGTGCGCCGACGACGTCGGGATGCGCCCACGACCGCCCGTGCGCGGGCCGGTCGACGAGGTACACGAGGTATCCGGCGTCGACGAAACGGTCGGACCAGCCGGGCCGCCCGTCGGGCGTGCCCCGCCAGTCGGTGATCTGTCCGCCGCCACCGTGCACGAGGACGAGCGGGTAGGGCCTGGTGATCTGCTCGGGCGCCTCCCACTCGACGAACATGGGTGCGCGCTGGACCGTGCCGTTCGCGCCGTCGACGCGTTCGCCGGCGATCCAGAAGTGGCCTCGGCGGACGGTACGGAGCGGGTAGCGGGCGAACTCCTCGGGAAGCGTCGCGGTGGTCATCGTCATGCGATCCCGAGCGCGTCTTTGGCGATCATCCGGAACGTCACATCGCGAAGCTGGGGGTTCCGGTGCCCGGCCGCCTGCGCCATGTCCCGGAAGATGCGCTCGAAGCGTTCGCCCTTCTTCGAGGCGGACGAGCCGATCGTGCGGTAGAGGTCCCGCTCGACGACCTCCCAGGCCTGGAGCATGACCTCTCGGCCGATGCCGCCGAGCAGGTTGTCCTTCGCGGCGCTGAACGGGGCGATGCCCGCCGTGTTCTCCTCCGCGTACCGCAACCAGGTCTCCAGGGCGTTCCAGGTCGCCGCCTCCCCCGTCGCGAGCTTCACGAGCGCGCCGCCGAAGTAGCGCAGGAAGTCGGGATCCTCGGTGCGCGGCACGAACGGCGGCACCGTCGTCTTGCGCGTCCGCATCTGCGCCTCGAACTCGTCGAGCGCTCCGTAGGCGCCACCGAGGCAGAGCACGGCGAGAGCGAGCGCGAACGAGCTCATGTGCCGGGCCGAGTACATCGGGTTGCCGTACGCTCGCGAGCCCGGGCTCTCGCCGTCGTACGCGTAGTCGACGAGGTTGGCGTCCTCGACCATGAACCGGGCGGGCAGGAAGGCCCCGTCGAAGCGGATGCTGTTCGAGCCCGACGAGTTCAGGCCGAGCATGTTGCCCCAGTCGTCGAGGATCTCGTAGGTGTCCTGCGGGGCGACGTAGAGCCCGACCCGCGGCCCGCCGCCCTCGGCGCCGCCCGGCAGGATGCACTGCCCGAGGAAGTACGTCGAGTACGGGATTCCCGAGCAGTAGTTGACGGTGCCGTTCAACTCCCAGCCGCCCTCGACCGGCGTCGCCTTCACGGTCGGTGCGTACATCGACGCTGCACGGAAGTCGCCGCCGTTGTAGACCTCCGCGTGGATCTCCTCCGGGAACCAGTTGGCGAACATCAGCGCGTGGTTCGCGGAGAGGCAGAAGCACCACGCGATGCCCATGTCGCCGCGGGCGAGCTCCATCACCACCTTGAAGAACGTCGTGGGCGAGACCTCGTACCCCCCGTGTGCGCGGGGGATGTACATGCGGTAGAAGCCCGCCTCTTCGAACTTGCGGTGCAACGCCTCGGGGATGTGCGTCACCGCCTCGGCGTCCGCCGCGCTCGCGATCAGCTCGGGCCGCAGGTCTCGCGCGGCCTGGACCAGGCGGTCCTCGAGCGCCTGGGTGTCGATGGCGACCCCACCGGCCAGCTGCGCATCAGTCATGTCGTTCCCCTTCGTCATTGAAGCCGTGGCCGCCGCGGGCTCGGCGAGGCAGATGCCCGCCGGGCCCGCGGTGTCGGTTGATCATACAATCCTACGAACCACGCGAATGCGCAAGAGGGACCCGGCGGATGCCCCGATCAGGTGAGCGCGGAAGCCCGGTCGACGTAGAGGTTCACCGCTGAGACGCCACGGTTGCGCAGCAGGAACTGGGTCGCGTCGACGACGTCGGCCATCGTGGCAAGCGCCCCGCCCGGCGTGCGCCGCTCGTGACCCTCGAGCACCTCGGCGGGCTTGTTCGCCCAGAAGGGACTGTCGCCGATGATCCCCGGGTGCAACGCGTTGACCCGGATCGGCGCGAGCTCGAGCGCGAGCGTGTTCACGAGGCCCGTGACCCCTCCGTTGATCGAGGACACGGTCGTCGAGCCGGGGTACGGCAGGTCTTTCGCCCGGCCACCGAAGAGCACGATCCCCGTCTCGACCGAGGGCTCCATCCGGTCGAGGAGGGCGTGCACGGTCTCCGTGTAGCCCACGAGCTTGAGCGTCACGAGACGGATCGCCCGATCAATGTCGTAGTCGCGGATGGTGTTCGCGTCGCGCTCGATCGCCGCGAGCACGAGCCCGTGCACCTCGCCGACGGGCGCGAGCTGGCCGGCGATCGTCGACGGCTCGGAGATGTCGAGCGCGACAGCGGTGGCCTGCGGCCCGAGCGAGGCCGCGACCTCGTCGGCGCGCGCCTGGTCGCGTCCGGTGATGACGACCCGGTCGCCCCGCGCGATGCTGTCCCGTGCGATCTCGAGCCCGATCCCGGACGTCCCGCCGACGATGAGAATCGTCTTGTCACTGCCTGCCACTCCGCTGCCTTTCCCTGCGTGATCCGAAGCCCGCGCGGTGCAGCGGGCGAACGACGCGCCGGCTGCCCCGGTCGGCACACCGCGGCCCACTCGACGGGCGCCGGAGGGCGGATTGAGCCAAGTGATACTGGACAACCGTGTTCAGCAGTGCTTAACCTGAGTCAAGTCGACCGGTACGGCAAAGTCAAGCGACGCACATCGCTGGCCGCCCCGGGGACGTGCGCGCGAGGCGTGCACGCGACAGCGAATCAAGGAGGATGAGCGTCAGTATGAGCGACAAGCCGGCCCCCCAGCCCGGTCAGCCCATCGTGTTCCGCAACGGGATCGTCTTGACGATGGACGATGCCCACACGGTCCTGCCCGAGGGCGACGTGCTCGTCGTCGACGGCAAGATCGCCGAGGTCGGGCGGCAGCTCCAGGTGCCCGACGGAACCTTCGAGATCGATGCCAAGGGCGGCATCGTCATGCCGGGCATGATCGACACCCATCGGCACATGTGGCAGACCGCCATGCGCGGTTACGGCGCCGACTGGACCCTGACCCAGTACTTCGTCTGGTACTACCTCGAGCACGGCATGAAGTTCCGCCCGCAGGACGTCGCCGCCGGCAATCTCGTGTCGGCTCTCGACGCCGTCGAGTCCGGTGTCACCACGAGCGTGGACTGGTCTCACGGCCTGCGCACGCCCGAGCACGGTGAGGCCGCGTACGAGGCCCTCGCCACGTCGCCCGGCCGTTTCGTGTTCGCCTACGGCAACCTCGCGGGTGCGCCCTGGGAGTGGCTGCGGGATCCCGCGGTGCGCCGCGTCATCGAGCGCGCGCGCGACGACTCGCGTCTGCTCGGCGCCCAGATCGCGTTCGACGTGCCGGGCGACGAGAGCTTCCCCGAGCGCCCCGCGTTCGAGGCGGCACGCGAGCTCGGCCTGAAGATCACCACGCACGCGGGTGTGTGGGGTGCGACGAACGACAACGGCATCCGGATCATGTACGACAACGGCGTCATGCAGGAGGGCAATGTCTACGTGCACGCCGCGACGCTGAGCGACGAGTCGTACCAGAAGATCGCGGCGACCGGCGGAACCGTCTCGCTCTCGACCGAGAGCGAGCAGACCTGCGGCCAGGGCTACCCGCCCGCGCACGCGCTGCGCAAGCACGGCATCGGCGCCTCGCTCTCGGTCGACACCAGCGTGTGGTTCAGCTCGGACATGTTCTCGGCCATGCGCACGACGATCGGCGCCGACCGTGCGCTCGAGCACTACATCGCGCACCAGACCGACGACACCGTCACGCACGCGACCATCCGCGTCGAGGAGGTCGTCGACTGGGCGACGCGCGGCGGCGCGAAGGCGCTCGGTGCGTACGACAAGGTCGGCAGTCTCGAAGCGGGCAAGCTCGCCGACGTCGTGCTGATCAAGAACGAGTACTCGCCGACCATGACGCCGATCCTGAACCCGTACGGGCATGTGGTGTACCAGGCGGGCCGCGGCGACGTGCACACCGTGCTCGTCGGCGGCTCCCCGGTCAAGCTCGACGGCCGCCTGGTCGCGGGCGACCTGCCGTCGGTCCGGGCGAAGCTCGAGGACACGGTCTCGTACCTGCAGGGCGAGCTCGGCGACGACACCTGGAGGGCGGGCATGAACCCGGAGATCCCCGAGACGGAGATCCTCAGCAACCCGTACCAGTACCGCAAGGCGGACGCGGCGCAGGCGAACTGACCCGCACGCGCCGACGCGACACGCACCGAGCAGGCCCCGCGCACGCGGGGCCTGCTCGGTGCTCACTCCGGTTCGGCGGGTCCGCGCTCGACGGTCACGCTCTGCGCGTCGGCCTCGTCACGCATGCAGCCATGTCGCCGTCGTCTCGGCGAACCGCTCGAGCTCGGCGAGCGATCCGGTCGGGGTGATCGCGCGCAGCACGAGCTCGTCGACGACCTCGAACCCGGCGAGGCGCTCCGGTCCGTCGAGCGTCGCCTCGAGCGGGGTGATGCCGAGCCGCGCGAAGTTGGCGGCGTAGGCCGGGATCGCCCCGTACGACGCGGCCTCGCGTTCCAGCGCGGGGCGCGCGGACTCGTCGGCGATGGTGCGCACGTAGAGGATGCTCCGCACGGCATGTTCGCCCGCGTCGCGCCGGAGCTCGCGGTCGGCCTCGGCCGCGGCAGCCGGACTCAACCAGTTGAGCAGCACCCCGTCGGCCCGCTCGGCGGCGAGCCGCCGCATCCTGGGCCCGAGCGCGCCGACGACGAGCCGGGCCTTCGTCCGCTCCCGGAGCTCGGCGAGGCCGCCTTCGATGAGCCCGAGCGGGCGACGCGCACCACCCGATCCGATGCCGAGCGTGGTCCGGTCGGCGGGCAGGCCCGAGAGGTCGAGGTCACCGACCGGCCGGCGATCGAGCGGGATCACGCCGGTCGCGAGCCCCAGGGCCGTCGTGGCCTCGGCCGCGACGCGCAGGCCCGCGAGCGAGTCGCCGCCCGGCACGTCGTTGATCCAGAGCGTGGCGAACCCGAGGCGTTCGAGGCGCGGCGCGAGCGCGCGCACCGCGTCGGCCGGAGTCCGGCCGTGGATGCCGATCGAGACCGCGGTGCGCCTGGCCACGGTCTACCCGGCGTAGCTTCCGACGAGGCGCACGGCTCCGCCGTCGACGCCCTTCGCGCCCTGCTCCCAGGTCTCGCCCGATCGCGGCCGCTCGCCGAGGCTCACGGTGCCCGTACGCCACGCGGGCAGTCCGAGGGCGCCGAGCTCGGCGATGACCGCGTCGGCGGTGTCGGCGGCGACGACCGCGAAGAATCCGACTCCGAGGTTCCACGTGCCCTCGGTCGACTCGAGCGTCGTGCCCGCGAGGTCGTTGAGCACGCGGAACACGGGCGCTGGCGACCACGTCGAGCGGTCGACCTCGGCCCACGACCCGCGCGGCAGCACGCGCGCGAGGTTCGCGGCGAGTCCGCCGCCGGTCACGTGCGAGAGGGCGTGAACGGATGCCCCGAGCCGATCGTGCGCGAGCAGCTTCACGAGCGGGCCGGCGTAGAGCCGCGTCGGCTCGAGCAGGGCCTGCCCCCAGGTCGAGCCGAGCTCGGCCGAGGCATCCGTGTACCCGATGCCGCGCTGGGACAGGATGTGCCTGACCAGCGAGAAGCCGTTGGAGTGCAGCCCGCTCGACTCGATCGCGATGATCGCGTCGCCGTCGGCGACGCGCTCGGCACCGAGCACGCGGTCCGCCTCGACGACGCCGACCGCGGCGCCCGCGACGTCGTAGTCGTCGGCGCCCATGAGGCCGGGGTGCTCGGCGGTCTCGCCGCCGACGAGCGCGGTGCCGGTCTCGGCGCACGCGCGCGCGATACCGGTGACGATCGCAGCGATGCGCTCGGGAACGACCTTGCCGCACGCGATGTAGTCGGTCATGAACAGCGGCGTCGCACCCACCACGACGATGTCGTCGACGACCATGCCGACGAGGTCCTGCCCGATCGTGTCGTGCACGTCGAGCGCCTGCGCGATCGCGATCTTCGTGCCGACGCCGTCGGTCGAGGTCGCGAGCAGCGGCTTGGCGTACTCCTTCACGAACGAGAGGTCGTAGAGCCCGGCGAAGCCGCCGACGCCGCCGAGCACATTCGGCCCGTGCGTCTTCGCGACCGACGCCTTCATGAGTTCGACGGCGAGATCGCCGGCGGCGGTGTCGACTCCGGCCGCGGCATAGGACGAGTTGGCGCTCACCCGTCCAGGCTACCGGGCCACGCCCCCGCGACGATCGCGCGGGTCACCGCGGGTCACCGCGGGTCACCGCGGGTAGGCGCGATTCACGTCGTTCGTGCAGAACAGCCGGAAGTGGACCGCGATGTCGCTGACCCCGTCGTTGAACAGACGGATGTCGCCGACGCCGCCCGCTTTGCCGTCGCCGGCGCCCTGGACGATCGAGTTGACTCTGAGCTGCAGGAAGTACGCAGTCGTGACCGCCTCGGTGCCGAGCGGCATCTGACGGCTGGGGGCGAACTCCTTCTTCTGCCCGATGAGCCAGGGATGGCTCGGCGGGCAGAACTGCGGCTCTGGCCGGACCGGGGTGAGCTTCGCGGACACCGGGACCTGCCACGTCGGAGTGACGTACATGATCTCCGATGGTTCCGAAGCGTTCGCGGTCGCAGCCTCGGCCGCGGCGGGCTGCGCCAGCGTGAGCGCGAGCGCGACCGTCGCCGCTGTCGCGACGGCGGCTCGAATGGTGGTGGCGTACATCGCGGCTCCCATCGGTCGCAGTTGAATTTCTGCATACTAGCATCCATGAGGGAGGGTCGCTCGCTCTCTGCGAGCCGAGCTCGGGCTCGCCGCGGGTGCGCGTAGACTCCGGGCTATGCACGCGGGTGCGACGCCATCGTGGGTGATTCGCGAGAATGCGAGTCGCGCGGTGCTGCTCGCGCTCTACCTCCGCGAGGTCCTCGGCATCGCCTCGCCCGTCGAGCTGCCGCGATTGCGCGGGCTCGCGGCGCTCGGTGAACGGCTGGCGACCGATCGCCAGGACGCCCTCGAACGACAGTGGCGCGCGTGGTGGGCCATGACGGTGGAGCCCGAGGCGCACCCGTCGGAGGTGCCGCTCGAGCTCGTGCCCGAGTACGGTACGGAGATCGCCGTGCCGAGCACCGGCGCGGACGAGCTGCGCTCCGCGATCGCGCCGCTCGCGGACGGCGCGCGGACGTGGGCCGACCGAGCCCACGAGACCTACCGCGCGGCGGCGAGCGCGCGCCACGGCGACTCGTACCGCGCGTACGCGGGAACGATCGCCGAGCACGAACGCGAGGTCGGGCGGCGCGCGCACTCGTTCGAGCTCAATGTCGAGATCATGCCGTTGCAGACCCGCGGCGTCTGGTGGATCGGCAGCATGACCGTCGCGGTCACCGACACGCTGCGCGCCGATCCGGCCGCGTTCGACGACGCGATCCACCCGATCATCGCCGAGCTCGCGTGAGGCTCAGCCGCTCGTGAGGCTCAGCCGCTCGTGAGGACGACCAGCCGCTGCGTCGCACGGGTCATGGCCACGTACCGGTCGACCGCGCCCTCGATGCCGTCGCCGAACCGGTCCGGGTCGACGAGCACGACGAGGTCGAACTCGAGCCCCTTCGCGAGCTCGGGCGTGAGCGATCGCACGCGCGGCGTCGCCTCGAACGACGGAGCGCCGATCACGCACGCCACGCCCTCGTCGTGCTCGGCGAGCCACGCGTCGAGGATCGCACCGAGCTCCGACACGGCGCCGTGGGTGACGGGCACACCGCTGCGACGGATGGAC
Source organism: Agromyces aerolatus (assembly GCF_031432255.1). Classification (NCBI taxonomy): domain Bacteria; kingdom Bacillati; phylum Actinomycetota; class Actinomycetes; order Micrococcales; family Microbacteriaceae; genus Agromyces; species Agromyces aerolatus. Next base: position 575,900 of record NZ_JAVKGQ010000001.1, read on the forward strand.
GTCGGCACGTTCGCGTCGGGAAGCACCGCACGGATGACCGGCTCGGCCTCGGCCATCACCTCGGCCGGGGTCCGGTAGTTGACCCCGAGCGTGGCGAGCTCGATCCGGTCGAGCCCGGCCCGCTCGAGCCGCGCGGCCCACGACTCGGTGAACCCGTGCCGCGCCTGCGCGCGGTCGCCCACGATCGTGAAGCTGCGCGACGGGCAACGCAGCAGGAGCATCTGCCACTCGGCGTCGGTCAGCTCCTGCGCCTCGTCGACGATGACGTGCGCGAACGGCCCGGCGAGCAGGTCGGGGGCCGCGCTCGGCACGGCCGACTCGTCGACGAGCGAGTGTTGCGCATCCTCACGGCGCAGCATGGTCACGAGACCGACCCCGTCGTCGCTCGCCGCGTCGGCGGCGATGAGGTCGTCGATGACGTCGGCCATGCGCTCGCGCTGCTGCGCGAGCTCGGCGGCACGGCGTCGCTCGCGTCGCGACGCCTCCGGGTCGCCGATGCGCTGCCGGGCGGCGTCGAGGTACGGCAGGTCGGAGACCGTCCACCGACCCCCGTGCCCGCGCTGGAGCGCGTCGACCTCGTCGTCCGAGAGCCACGGCGCGCAGCGCCGCAGATACGACGGCACGCTCCAGAGGTCCGCGACGACGCCCGCGGGATCGAGCAGCGGCCACGCCCGGCTGAAGGCGCGCCTGAGCTCCTCGTGCTGCGCGAGCACGCGGCGGAGCGTTCGCGGGTCCCCGTCGAGCACGTCCGCGTCGAGCCGGTCGACCACGACGTCGAGCAGGGCCTCCCAGACCTCACCGCGCGCCTCGTTGTGCGGCGTGGCCGGGTCGGCCGCGGCGAACGCCTCCTCCCAGTCGGCCGGCTCGACCTCGAGGTCGAACCAGTCGGTCTCGACGAGCAGGCCCTCGGCGGGCGGCGTCTCGTAGCCCTCGACGGCCGTCGCGACGGCACGCACGAGGCGCCCCGATGCCTTGAGACGCGCGACCGCGGAATCGGTCTCGTCGCGGGCGTCGGCGCCCTCGGGCACGAGGTCGCGCAGCGTGCAGGTCTGGACGCCGTCCTCGCCGAGGCCGGGCAGCACATCGGCGACATAGGCCAGGTACGGCTGGTGCGGTCCGACGACGAGCACGCCGCCGCGGCTGCCGCGCAGGCGCGGGTCGGCATAGAGCAGGTAGGCGGCGCGGTGCAGCGCGACGACCGTCTTGCCGGTGCCCGGGCCGCCGTCGACGACGAGCGCGCCGTGCGAGCCGGCGCGGATGATCGCATCCTGGTCGGCCTGGATCGTGCTGAGCACATCGCGCATCCGCTCGGTCCGGCTGTCCGCGAGGCTCGCGATGAACGCCGGCTGGTCGTCGAGGGCCGCACGCTGCTCGAGACCGTCCGGCGTGAAGACCTCGTCCCAGTAGTCGACGATGCGCCCGCGCGCCCAGCGGTACCGGCGGCGGCTCGCGAGCCCCATCGGGTTCGCGTGCGTCGCACCGAAATAGGGCTCGGCCGCCGGGGAACGCCAGTCGAGCAGCACCCGGCGTCCGTGCTGGTCGGTCAGGCCGAACCGTCCGATGTACACCGGCTCCGAGGCATCCGCCACGACGACCCGGCCGAGGCAGAGATCGAGGCCGAACCGGCTGAGCGTGCGCAGCCGCGCGCTCAGCCGGTGGATCTCGAGGTCGCGCTCGAGCGCGGCCTGCCCCTTGACGCCGGGCGCCCGGCGGGTGCGCTCGAGGCGCTCGGTGAGCTCGGCGATCGTCTGGTCGAGGGTCGCGGCGATGGCCGCGAAGTGCGCTTCGTCGTCCGCGATGAGTGCGGGGGCCGCTTTGGCGGCGAGGCGTTCGGGCAGGTCGAAGACCTGGGTCGCGATGGGGTGCACGGGGTCGGCTCCGATCGAATGTTCGTGGCGTCGGCCGATCATTCTCCGCCATGACCGGGGCCTTGCGGCAAGGCCCCCCATCCGATATATTCTGAACATGGCGAGGTCGTTCCGATCTCGCTTTTTCCGTTCCGGGTTGCCAGGCATTCTCCGGGTTGCCAGACTTTCGCGCATGAGCATCTGGTTCGGCGAGCCCTCCATCGATTGGGCGAACACCCGCAGCGAAGGCACCGCGATCCGCACACTCGGCATCGAGCTGACCGAGCTCACCGCGGACTCGCTGAAGGGCCGCATGCCCGTCGACGGCCGCACACGGCAACCCGGCGGCGTGCTGCACGGCGGAGCATCCGTCGCGCTCGCGGAGACGCTCGCGAGCTGGGGCGCGAGCTTCACGGTCGACCCCGAGCAGTTCTACTGCGTCGGCATGGAGATCAACGCCAATCATGTGCGACCCGTGGCCGAGGGCTGGGTATACGGCGAGGCGCGCCCGCTCACGCGTGGGCGCACCACGCAGATCTGGGACATCCGTGTCACCGACGAGGCCGGCAAGCTCGTGTGCGTCTCGCGCTGCACCATGGCCGTGCTGGCCACACCGTCGCAGTACTGAGTGCGCGACGCGGGGCGAGCTGCGCGGCCGGAGGCCCGCGTGTGCCGTGAGAGGATTGAGCGTCCAGATCGGACCACCCCCACCCTCGAGGAGCCATCGCTCGCATGTGCGGCATCGTCGGCATCGTCTCCACCGAACCGGTCAACCAGCAGATCTACGACAGCCTGCTCCTGCTGCAGCATCGCGGACAGGACTCGACGGGCATCGCGACCGCCGACGGGCCCGTGTTCCACATGACGAAGCAGCGCGGCCAGGTGCGCGAGGCGTTCCGCACGCGCGACATGCGCTCGCTGCTCGGCAACATGGGCCTCGGGCACGTGCGCTACACGACCAAGGGCGCCGCCGAGCGCGAGGAGGAGGCGCAGCCGTTCTACGTGAACGCGCCGTACGGCATCATCCTCGTGCACAACGGCAACCTCACGAACACGCGCGAGCTCTCCGAAGACCTGTTCCGCATCGACCGCCGCCACGTGAACTCGACGAGCGACACCGAGATGCTGCTCAACGTGCTCGCGACGGAGCTGCAGGGTCAGATCGGCAGCGGGCTCGAGCTCGGCGCCGACGAGGTCTTCGCGGCCGTGTCGCAGGTGCACGAGCGTGTCGAGGGCTCGTACGCCGTGATCGCGCTGATCGCCGGGCACGGGCTGCTCGCGTTCCGCGACCCGTACGGCATCAGGCCGCTCATCCTCGGCCGCCGCAGCTCGGCCGCGGGCAAGGACGAGTGGATCGTCGCGAGCGAGTCCCTCGTGCTCGAGAACGGCGACTACGAGATCGTGCGCGACATCGAACCCGGTGAGGCCGTGTTCATCACGCTCGACGGCGAGCTGCTCTCGCGCCAGTGCGCCAGGTCGCCCCGCCTGGTGCCGTGCTCGTTCGAGTACGTCTATCTCGCGCGACCCGACTCGATCATGAACGGCATCTCGGTCTACGAGGCCAGGCTGCGCATGGGCGACCGGCTCGCCGGCACCATCGAGACCCACATGAGCAAGGGCGACATCGACGTCGTCATGCCGATCCCCGACTCGTCGCGGCCGGCCGCGATGCAGGTCGCGCAGAAGCTCGGCATCGAGTACCGGGAGGGCTTCTACAAGAACCGCTACGTCGGGCGCACGTTCATCATGCCCGGCCAGGCCCAGCGCAAGCGCTCGGTCCGGCAGAAGCTCAACGCGATGGGCAGCGAGTTCAAGGGCAAGAACGTGCTCATCGTCGACGACTCGATCGTGCGCGGCACGACCTCGCAGCAGATCGTGCAGATGGCGCGCGACGCGGGCGCGAACCAGGTCACCTTCACGTCCGCCGCGCCGCCCGTGCGCTTCCCGCACGTGTACGGCATCAACATGCCGAGCCGGCAGGAGCTCATCGCGCACGGGCGGAAGATCCCCGAGATCGGGGCCGAGCTGGGCGCCGACCACATGATCTATCAAGAGGTGGCCGACCTGCAGGCGGCGATCACCGAGGGCTCCGCCATCACCGAGCTCGACCTGTCGTGCTTCACGGGCGAGTACGTGACGGGCACGGTGACCGAGGAGTACCTCGAGTGGGTCGAGCGCACGCAGCTCAGCTGAGGCATCCGGCCGACCCCCGCCCGGGGAATCCGCCGACGCGGACGTGACAAGACATCGCACCGCATTGCAGTATACTGGGATCCTTGCCAGTCCAGGAAGTTGCGATGACGTCCCCGAGCCCACGTTCACTCCACCGCCGCGGCGCGGCGGCGATAGCCGGCGCCGTCGGCGCGGCGATCCTCGTGGTGACGGGCGCGTCCCCGGTGTGGGCCGCCGAGCCTGCGGCGGCGGCCTCGGCCGCGTCCTGGGCGGCCGTCGGCGGGTTCGGGCTCGGCGACGGGCTCGAGGCCATGATCGACGAGCAGACCGGCCACGCCGGATTCGAGCTGCCGGTCGCGGGGCTCAAGCTCGGCTGGTCGTCGGCACGCGTCGGCTACGACCGACATGGCTTCGGCGCAGGCTGGCAGGTGTCGGGTCTCACGGCGGTCGATGTGCAGGGCGGGGTGCGCGTCGCGCCGACGAGCGGCGGATCGTACGAAGCCGATGCGAGCGCACCGAGCGGCCTGCGCGGCTATCCGCAGGACGACGTGGTCTTCCGTCAGGCTCCTGGCACGCTCGCCGCGCGCCCCGACGGTCGCGCGGCGGCGCAGGCGTACGCGTTCTCGCTCGCCGAGGCCGGCGGCACCACGACCTACTTCTCCGCAGCGGGCGCACCGATCGGGCGCGTCGACCGGTTCGGCGAGCAGGAGCGCTGGGACTGGGACGGGCCGAGGCTCGTGCGCATCGTGAGCCAGGCCGGCGTCGTCACCGAGCTCGACTGGTCGGACCCCGGCCGCGTCGCGGTCAGCACAGGGGTCGGCGACGGCGCGGGCGCCGGCGCGGGCTCCGGCACAGTGCTCAGCGGGACCATCGAGCTCGACGGCGGCACGGTCGCCGCGGTGATCGATGCCGAGGGCGGGCGCACGGGCCTCCGCACGACCGCGGACGGCCTCGTCACGACGCTGCAGACCGTCGCGGGCAGCACGACGAACCTCACCTGGCGGACCCTGGCGAGCGGGGCACCGGCGATCGAGCGCGTCGCCGTGGTCGACCAGCTCACCGGCGAAGAGGTCAGCTCGCGCACGTGGGAGCCGCTCTCGGGCGTGCCGGTGGCGACCGCCGGCGCGACCGCCGGCGCGACCGCCGGCGCGCCGGGTGCGGCGAGCGTCGAGCTCTTCGCGCCGTCGAGCTCCGAGACCTTCTCGACAGCCGTGAGCGACGGCCCCACGCGCGTGATCTCGCACTACGACGGCAGCGGCCTGCTCGTCGAGCGGTCGCTCGAGGTCGGCTCGTCCGCGGGCGCGGCAACCGTGCAGGCGCAGACGTTCAGCTACCCCGAGACCGACAGCCCCTGGGGCGCGCCGAAGGCGTTCCGCCTCCCGACGCGCGCCGAGGCGACCTTCACCGACGAGCGCAGTGCCAGCCGCACCGTCGCCGAGGAGTTCGCGTACGACGACGCCGGCCGGGTGACCCGTCAGGTCGGCGCCGACGGCACGATCACCGAGACCGAGTACGACGCCACGCCCGTGGGTGAGCACGGGGTGCCGAGCGGGCTGATCCTCGCCCAGCGCACCATCGCGCCCGACGGGCTCACGACCGAGACCCGCTACGAGCCGAACCCCGGGCACACCGCCGCGGTCGCGGTCGAGACCTGGTCGGCCGAGGCCGGCGGCGCGGCGACGCGCACCGGCCGCACCGAGCTCACGGTCGCCGACGACGGCTTCGTCACGCAGCAGCGCGTGTTCCCGCAGGGCGGCGCGGGCACCCCGCTCGTGACCGACTTCACGCGCACCGAACGGCTCGACGAGGGCCGGGTCACCCTCGCCGAGACGGTCGCGGCGGGCACGCCGCTCGCGACCACGACCACCGACGTCGTCGATCTCGTCACGGGTGCGCCGCTCGCGCAGACCTCCGCGGCCGGCACCACGGTCACCACGGACCACGACCGGCTCGGCCGGGTCGTGCGGCAGACGGATGCCTCGGGGCGCACGATCCTCACCGAGCACCGCACCCGGCAACAGCACGGCATGAACGCGCAGGTCGTGACCACGCCTGACGGCGTCGTCACGACGACCGAGCGCGATGTGCTCGGCCGCGACCACACCATCACCGACAATCGGCGGGCCGGCGAACCGGTCGCGGGGCACGTCCGCGTCGTCGAGCGCCGGTCGTATCCGGAGCCGGGAACGGTCGAGGTCACCGACGCGTGGGGCGCGACCACGACGACCCGGCAGGACGCGCTCGGGCGGGTCGTCGAGGTCGTCGCGCCGAACGGCGTGACCGAGCTGACCCGGTACGACGACGTCGCGCACACGAAGACCACGGCGATCACGGCCACCGGCCGGTTCGAGGACGCCGAGACGACGACGACCGAGACCATGGACGCGCGGGGCGCCGTGGTCGAGCAGACCGGCACGCGCGCCGACGGCGGGGCGGTGCCGACGAGCCGTGCGACGTTCGACGGGCTCGGCCGGGCCGTCGAGGCATCCGACGGCACGCGCTACGACTACAACGCCCGCAACCAGCCGGTCGCCGAGCTGCGATCCGACGGCACGCAGGTCGCGACCGGCTACTGGCCCGACCGATCACGTCGCGCGGTGACCGCGGGCGACGCGACCACGACGTTCTTCTGGGACGACACGACGCTCGTCAACGAGACCCACACCGCCGCGGGCGGCACCGCGACGGCCGCCTACCTGCTCGGCGCCACCCGGCACGCGCGCACGCTCAGCGACGGCACGACCACGCGCACCGAGCACGTCGTGCACGACCGGCACGGCAGCGTGCGCGAGCTCATCGGCGGCGATGGGTCGGTGGTCACGAGCACCGACTACTCCGACTACGGGGTGCCGCGCATGAGCGGGGCGGATGCCTCGGGTGGGGCGCCGTTCGCCGGACTCGGCGAGGCCGCGCGCAACCCGTTCCAGTTCGCGGGCGAGTACACCGACGACCGCGGGCACCAGTTCCCGCGCACGCGCGTCTATGACCCGCACACCATGGTGTTCACGAGCCAGGACGAGGCCGACCTGCTCAACCGCTACTGGTACGCCGACGCGAACCCGATCATGAAGATCGACCCGAGCGGACGCGACGCCGTGCAGGACTTCATGCACGACTGGGGCGGATTCATCGCGGGCGTCGTGCTCACGGCCATCGGCATCGCGGCGTCGGTCTACACCATCGGCAACTCGCTCGCGCTCCTCGGTCTCGGCCTCGAGCTCGTCGGCACCGGATTCGCGACGGCACGCGTGATCGACGACCAGGTCGACGACTTCATGTCCGACAAGCTGAACGAAGGACTCGGCTGGGGCGAGGTCGCCATGGGCCTCGGGGCGATGGCGAGCGCGTGGTCGGCCGGTGCGCGGTTCGGCCTGCGGCCGTCGAAGAACGTCCTCGGCTGGACCGATCAGGCCTCTCCGGCGATCGTGAGGCTCGACGACTTCGCCGGCGATCAGCTGTCGGTCGCCCTCTCGAGCGCGGTCCAGACGAGTGGCGCGAACCGGGTCGAGTTCATCATGATCAAGCAGAAGGCGCCCGGTGAACTGCAACCGCACTACTCGATCGTCGTCGGCTCGTACCACGCACCCATGCGGCGAAGCGGAGACGTGGGAAAACCCACGTGGCGCACGGAATCCGCGAGCAACCACGAGATGCTCGCGGAGTTCGCCGGGCAGAACGTCTCCCGCACCCCGACCTCGCCCAGGTACTACGAGCGGAAGAAGCACATCTCCGGCGGACTCATCTCGCTCCCGTATCAGAAGGAGGGCAGGTGGACGGTTCGCATCGTCGACGACTCGGGCCACTTCGCCAGCGAGCGACCGGACAAGTTCTGGTCGGAGAATCGTCGCAAGGCCCTCGTGGAGTACTTCGGGAAACGCGGATACGCGGTCGAATCGAGTAGGTGGGACGCGGAGTACGCAGACGAGATGAAGGCAGCGGCGGCCGCGAACGCGAACGACATGAAGGCGCTCTACCGCAACACGCATATGGTGCACGGCAGGCTCGAGATCGCCGCCAAGACGATGAAGTTCACCGACGACTGAGCCGGGCGCACCCATCGCCTCGCGGCGCGGTGAGACAATGACCTGGTGAGCAACAACCACCACGAGCCGCACGAGCCGCAGGAACCGTTCGAGACCGAGGTCACGGGCGAGACGGTCAATGTTCGGCGTGCGCCGCGGTACGGGCGGTTCATCCTGCTGGGCTTCGCGCTCGGTGTGATCCTCGCGCTCATCCTGACGTTCGCGTTCCCCGAGAACGACGAGTTCGACCGCGGCCAGGTGTTCGGGTTCCTGCTGCTCGGCCTCGGCACGCTCGGCGTCGCGTTCGGCGCGGCCGCCGCGCTCATCTTCGACCGCGTGCTGGCGAACAAGTCGGGCCTCGCGATCGCCGAGCACGAGCAGACCCATCACCGCCCCGACGACGAGCACTGACCCGCCCCTGCCGCTTCCGCCGAGTGTTACCGATCCGTCGCGAACGTGGCCGAGTTTGATCGCCACTCGTGCCCTTTCGGTAACACTCGCCGGTAGAGGGCGGGGGTGAAGAGGGGGACGGTGGGGGTGGGCGGGCGAGAGGCCGCCCCGCCTTGCGGCGGGACGGCCTCTCAGTGTGAGTTCCGCGCTTACACCGTCGCGCGACGGCGACGCGTGATGAACACGGCACCGGCACCCAGTACGAGCAGCATGAGCGCGATCCATCCGCCGGTCAGGTCCGCGCCCGTGGACGCGAGCTTGCCGTCGGTGGTGCTGTCGCACGGCACCTCGGCGCCGAGCGGGAAGGTGAACGACACGGGGTCGAGCGCCTGACCGGCCCGGTAGAACCCGCCGAAGGCCTCGGCGCCGGCCGCGGTCAGCGTGGCGGACGCACCGTTCCAGCTGATCCGGTCACCCACGACGGATGCCTCGGGCAGACCCAGCGACGCGATGACCACGCCGGCCGCGTCGACGCCGGCTGCACCGTTCAGGCCCGTCGACTTCAGGTCGGCGATGAGCGACGCGGAGCCGCCGTTCACCTGCACGCGCGGGTTGGCGATCGTCAGGTCGAGCTGACCGCCGTGGCCCGTGAAGTGCACCGAGCCGCTGTAGGCGACGCGGCCACGCTCGGCGTCGGTGTTGTACGCACCCGAGCCGCCCGTCCAGCGGAAGCCGTCGGCCGTCGCGGTCGCACCCGACGTGCTGATCGAACCGCCCGCGATCGGGCCGGTGACGTACGAGCGGAAGCTCGCCTTCACGCCCCAGTCGAGCGACGCGCCGTTCACCGCACGGGCCACGCAGCGCTCTTCGACCGGTGCAGCGGGCTCGGGCACGATCGCGGACGCCGCGACCGTGAACCCGGCCGAGGCGGTGCCGCTGCGTGCGCCGCTCAGCTCGACGCGGTGGTCGCCGGGTGCGAAGCCCGCGGGAACCGTCCAGCTGAACGCGACCGAACCGCTCGCGTCGACGGCCTGCGTGCCGACCACGACCGGCTCCGAGAACACCGTCGCGGTGACCTCCTCGCCGAGGCGGTAGCCCGAGCCCGAGAAGGTGAGCGTCGTGCCCGGCACGATCGCGCCGGCGGGACCGGCGACGGTCACGGCGGGCTCCTGCGCCTCCCACGCGAGCGCGACGGGTGCCGGCGGCTTCGTGAGGTTCGCCGGCGAGGTGCCGGACTGGTAGTAGAACGCCTGGATCGCGGACGGCACGGCGAGGATGAACTCGTTCGCCCACGCGCTGCTCCAGTTCACGCCGCCGCCCGCCGACCAGGTGCCGGGGGCCACGGTGTCCGTGTAGTCGAGCTCGAGCGAGGTCGAGAGCGCATCGCCCGAGAAGTCGAGCGGGTCAGCGTCCGTGATGGTCGTCACGGTCAGACGCGGGGCCGGGGCGGCCGCGTCGTACGTGGCCACACCAGAGCGCACGCCCGCGGTCCACGCGCCGTTCCCGTCGCCATCGATGACGAGCGCCGGGTCGACGAGCTCGACCCACTGTCCGTCGGCGGGGAAGAAGCTCTCGTAGGCCTGCGTGCGCAGCGTCCCGGTGAACGAGACCACCGTGCACTCGTCGCTCACGTGTGCGGTGCCGTTGGAGAGCACGAACGTCTCACCATCGGCCACGACGTTGCCGCCGGCGACCTTGGTCCAGGCCTCGGAATACTCCGACCAGCCCCACTCGGCGGTCACACCCGTGAGCACCTCGGCACCTTCCGGCGCCTCGCAGAGTGCCGGAAGTGCCGTGTCGACGACGCCGTAGTGGGTCGTGATCTGCCCGATCGAGCCCTCGAAGTCGTTGCTCGGCACGAACTGCGCGCGCAGCGAGTGCCCGCCGGCGACGAGGTCGTCCACGACGACGCGCGCGGTGCCGTCGACCACGGCGACCTCGGCGACGATCTGCTCATCGCCCGCGGCGGGCGTGTCGAGGAAGCGAACCGTGCCGGGCACGGTCGAGGGCGAGACGGATGCCTCGAGGGTGACGTCCTCGCCGAGCACCGAACGCGTCTCGGGCGAGACCGTCGCCGTGGTCGTGGTCACCGCGGGCCACGCGAAGTCGACGCCGATCGGAGCCGGGGGCTTCGTCGCATTGCCGGGTGTCTCGCCGGTCTGGTAGTAGAACGACCGGACCGCCTCGGGAGCAGCCAGGACGAACTCGGCCGGCCAGGCGTTCGCGTACGCCTCGTTCCAGGTGCCGAGCGCGACGGCGTCGACATAGTCCAGGTTCAGTGTGCGCGGGCCGGGCTGACCCGGGCCGCCGACCGTCTGGCCGCTGAAGGTCGCCACGGTCGTGCGCGGCGCGGCGAGCGTGTCGTCGTACGCGCCGAAGCCGCTGCGAACGCCAGCGGTCCATGAGCCGCTGCCGTCGGACGACATGGTCAGCGTGGGGTCGACGAGCTCGATCCACTGCCCGTTCGGCGGGAAGAAGCCCGCGTAGGCCTCGGTGCGCAGCGTGCCTGTGAACGAGATCTGCGCGCAGACGTCATCCGCCGTCGCCACACCCTCGGTCAGCACGAACTCGCCGTCCGTGACGCTGACGTTGCCGCCTGCGACCTTGGTCCAGCCGTTCGCGTACTCCGACCAGCCCCAGGTCGCGGTCGCGCCCGTGTCGCCGACGATCGCGTTGGCGCCGGGGGTGCAGGTCGCGGGCAGGGTCAGGTCGACCACGCCGAAGTTCGGCGAGACCGCGCTCTCCGAGCCGAGGAATCCGTTCGAGCCCGGCGTGAAGCTGGCGACGAACCGGTGCCCGCCCGCGGCGAGCGTGCTGGTCTCGATCGAGGCGGCGCCGCCGTCGAGCGCGGCCGAGCCGAGCGAGACGCGCGTGTCGGTGCCGACCGCGATCGAGAAGAACTCGACCGACCCGGCGGGAGCCGTCTCGGGGTCGTCGACGTTCGAGACGCTCGTCGACAGCTCGACCGCCGTGCCCATCGTGACGGGTGCGGCCGGATCCGCGGTCACCACGGCGGTCTCGGTCGCGTCGGCGTCGGGTGCCGGGATGGCCGTGACGCTGTAGGGCAGCGCGTCCGAGGCCGAGCCGAGGTAGGCCGCGGCGTCGGACGGCGTGAACGTCGCGGTCACGGCGTGCTGGCCGGGCGTCAGGGTCGACGTCGTGGTCGATGCGGTGCCGTTCTGCACCGCGACCGCGCCGCCGAGCGCGCCGGCGGCGGTGGAGAACTGCACGCTTCCGGCCGCGGCGGGCGTGACCGTCGCGGTGAAGGTCACCTCGGTGCCCTCCTGCGCGGTGCCGGCCGGCGCCGCCGAGAGCGACGTGGTGGTCGCGATCGGGTCGGGCGTGGGGATCGTGTACGGGAGCGAGAAGCTCAGCGGGTCGAGCGCATCGCCCGCGTTGTAGAACTCCGCGAAGGCCACGGCGCCGTCGGCGGTCAGCGCGGCGGGCACGTTGCTCCAGGTCGCCACGCCACCCGCGATGCTGGGCGAACCGGGCGTGAGGGTCGCGAAGGCGACGCCGTCGACGTCGTAGTCGGAGCCCGAGAGCGCCTTCGAGGTCACGTCGGCGAACAGGGTGCCCGAGCCGCCCTGCACCTCGACGCGCAGGTTCTCGATGCGCATGTCGAGCTGTCCGCCGTGTCCGGTGAAGTGCACGCCGCCGCCGTACGACACCTCGGCCGACGGGGCCGCGTCGTCGATGGTCCCGGAGCCGCCCGACCAGCCGTAGCTCGAGCCGTTGTTCGCCACGCCGCCGATCATCGTGACGGTGCCGTGCGCGATGTTGCCCGTGATGTAGTTGCGGAACGACTCTTTGAGTCCCCACGAGAGCGTGGCGCCTGCCACGTCGCCTGAGGCCGCGGAGGCGGGCGCGACAACGCCGCCGACGGCCGCGGCCGACGCGATCAGTGCGCCGGTGAGCACGCTGGCGAGCGCCCTCCGCCGACTTCGGACTGGTGTTCTGGACATGCGGGTCCCTTCGGACTTCAGTAGGGGGAAGGTGAGGCTTACCTTAGTGAGCCTTGCCTAAGGTAGTCTTACCTTACTTCGCGAAATTCGCACAATACTTCCGTTTCCTTCGGCGTCGAGACACCCCGTGTTTTCGGCCCGGCGCACCCCGAAACACGAGCGCATGACCCGACTCAGCATTCCCCGTCCGCGTGCGGCAGCACGTCGCCGCACACGCGTCACCGCGGTCGTCATCGCCGCGACACTGCTCCTCGCCGGCTGCGCGAGCGGGGCCCCTTCCGGCCAGTCCTCGGGTGAGGCATCCGGCCCTGAGACCGCGGCCGTCGCGACGTGCGCCGCACCCGCCCTGCCCGACGGTCCGATCGACGCCGCCGACCAGACCGGCCCGGCGACGGCCTGCACCGCCGAATCCGACCTGCACTCCCCCGCCCCGGCGACCCCGGCGATGCCCGTGACCGTGACGGACGCGCAGGGCACCGAGGTCACCGTCGCGAGCGCCGACCGCATCCTCGCGCTCGACCTCTCCGGCACGCTCGCGAGCACGGTCTTCGCCCTCGGGCTCGGCGACCGGGTCGTCGGGCGTGATGTGTCGACGGGGTTCGCCGAGGCATCCGACCTGCCGCTCGTGACGCAGAACGGCCACCAGCTGAACGCCGAGGCGATCCTCGCGCTCGACCCCACCGTGATCCTCACCGACAGCTCGATCGGCCCGTGGGACGTCGTGCTGCAGATGCGCGAGGTCGGCATCCCCGTGGTCGTGATGCCGTCGAAGCGCTCGATCGGCACCATCGGCGAGCTCGTGACCGACGTCGCGGCCGCGCTCGGCGTGCCCGCCGAGGGCGAGCGGCTCGCGGCCGAGGCCGAGGCGGCCGTCGAGGCGTCCACGGCCCGGCTCCACGAGGTGGCGGATGGGGCGGATGCCCCGCCGCGCATGATGTTCCTCTATGTCCGCGGGCAGGCCAACGTGTATTACGTCTTCGGCGAGGAGTCCGGTGCCGACGAGCTGATCCATGCGCTCGGCGGCATCGACGCCGCCGCCGAAGCCGGAATCACGGGCATGCGCCCGCTCACCGCCGAAGCGATCGTGACGGCCGCCCCCGACCTCGTGCTTCTCATGTCGAAGGGGCTCGAGTCGGTCGGCGGCGTCGACGGGCTGCTCGACGCGGTGCCCGCGCTCGCGCAGACCCCCGCGGGTGAGCAGCGCCGGTTCGTCGACATGGCCGACCACGAGATCCTGAGCTTCGGGCCCGACTATGCGGCCGTCATCGACGCGCTCGGCGCCGCGGTCTACGCGCCCGGCGTCGGCGTGTCGGGCGCCGCGTCCGCCGAGGGCGACGCCGCGTCCGGCTCCGCCGCGCCCGACGCCACGCCCGCCCCCGCCGCGACCGGCGCCGCCCGATGACCGCGGCGACCGTCGGAGAGAACGTCGTCGACGAACCCGGGCACGCCGTCCGCGGCCGTGCCACCTGGCTCATCACCGGGCTGAGCGTCGCGCTCGTCGTCGCCGCGATCGTCTCGGCCGGCGTCGGGCAGCTCCCGCTTTCGCCGGTCGAGGTGCTCGACACGCTGCTGCGCCCCCTCGGCCTCGATGTGGGCGCGCCTGCCGCGCAGCCCAACGCCGAGGCCGCGCTCTGGACCATCCGCCTGCCGCGCGTGACCATGGCGATCCTCGTCGGCGCCGCGCTCGCGGTCGCCGGGCTCCTCATGCAGGCCGTGTTCGGCAACCCGCTCGCCGAGCCCGCCGTCGTGGGCGTCTCGTCGGGCGCCGCACTCGGCGCCGCGGCCTCGATCGTGCTGGGCTGGACCGCCCTCGGCGGCTGGGCCACCGCGGCCGCGGCCTTCGCCGCCGGACTCGTCACCACGTTCCTCGTCTACGCGTCCTCGCGCGCGGGCGGGCGCACCGAGATCGTGACGCTCGTGCTCACCGGCATCGCCGTGAACGCCGTCGCGCAGGCGGGCCTCGCGCTCTTCGTCTTCCTCGGCGACACCCAATCGCGCGAGGAGATCGTCTTCTGGCAGCTCGGCAGCCTCAACGGGTCCATGTGGCGCGAGGTCGGTGTCGTGCTGCCGATCGTGCTCGTCGCCGCGATCACCGCGGCGTTCCTCGCGCGACGGCTCGACCTGCTCTCGCTCGGCGAGCGCTCGGCACGCCACCTCGGCGTGAACGTCGAGGCGCTGCGCGCCGGAACCATCGTGCTGGTCGCACTCCTCGTCTCGGCCGCGGTCGCGTTCACGGGCATCATCGGCTTCGTCGGGATCGTGATCCCGCACCTCATGCGCATGATCCTCGGGCCCGCGCACGGGCCGCTGCTCGCCGCGAGCCTGCTCGGCGGAGCCCTGCTGCTCACGCTCGCCGACCTCGCCGCGCGCACGATCGTGCCGTACGCCGACCTGCCCATCGGCATGCTCACGGCACTCGTCGGCGGGCCGTTCTTCTTCTGGCTGCTGCGGCGCACGCGAGCCAAGGCCGGGGGCTGGGGATGAGCACGGCCCGCCCCGAGGCATCCGTCGCCCAGACCCGCGCCGCCCAGACCCGCGCCGCGATCGACGCGCGCGGCGTGACCGTCGCCATCGACGGCCGAACCGTCCTCGACGCCGTGGACTTCCGCGCGGAGCGCGGACTCGTGCACGCGCTCATCGGCCCGAACGGCGCCGGCAAGTCCACGCTGCTCTCGGCGCTCGCGGGCGACCTGCGCCTCACCGCGGGACGCGTCGACGTCGACGGACGCGAGCTCAGCGGATACCGCCTGCGCGACCTGGCTCGCATCCGCGCCGTGCTGCCGCAAGAGCACGGCGTGTTCTTCCCGTTCACGGTCGGCCAGGTTATCGAGATGGGGCGCAGCCCCTGGGCGCGAACCGAGGCCGAGGCGCGCGACGACGAGATCGTGCGCTGGGCGGCGGCGACGGCGGATGTCTCGCACCTCGTCGACCGCACCGTGCCCACGCTCTCAGGCGGCGAACGCGGCCGCGCGGCGTTCGCGCGCGTGCTCGCCCAGACCACGGGTGTGCTGCTGCTCGACGAGCCGACCGCGGCGCTCGACATCCGCCATCAGGAGGCCCTGCTCACGACCGCGCGCGAGCGCGCCGACGCCGGCGACGCGGTCGTCGTCGTGCTGCACGACCTCGGAGCAGCGGCCGCATACGCCGACGTCGTGACCCTGCTCTCGCACGGGCGCGTCGTCGCGACCGGTCCCGTCGCCGACGTCATGACCGCCGAGCGGCTCACCGAGATCTACGGGCACCCCATCGACGTGCTGCCCGGGCCCATCGTCCTGCCGAGGAGAACCCCGAGAGGAAGCACCCCATGATCCGATTCGCCCGCCCCCTCCGCTGGTCGAGTAGCGAGCGCCAGCGAGCGTATCGAGACCCGGTGCGCAGCCTCGATACGCCGCGCTCCTCGACCAACGAGCGCTCCCGCCGACCGCTCGCGGTCACTGCGCTGGCCGCTGTGCTCGCGGCCTTCGCGCTCGGCGGCGCGGTCGCCCCCGCCCAGGCGGTCGGCGCCGGCACCGTCACGGTGTCCGTCGTCGGCGACCCGTCGAAGGTCGGCGTGGCCGACACGGCCGCGCCGACGAAGCTCGTGGTCTCCGGGAGCGGGTTCCAGTCGATCGAGGGCGGCTTCGGCGGCGTCTACGTGCTGTTCGGCTGGAACTCCGGCCCCGGCTGGGAGCCGAGCGCCGGCGGATCGACCGGGGCGACGTACCGGTACGTCGCCGATGACCCGAACGCGCCCGCCGGGTATCAGCTGTTCGTGCCGTTCCCCGGTTCGGCGACCGAGTCGGAGGGCAACGGCGGATCGCTCAACCCCGACGGCACCTGGTCGGCCGAGCTCACCATCGCCGGCCCGGTGTTCACGCCGGTCGACGCGGTCGACACGGGTGAGACCATCGACTGCACGCAGGTGCAGTGCGGCATCATGACGATCGGCGCGCACGGCGTCGTGAGCCCCGCGAACGAGTCGTTCACCCCCATCGCGTTCGAGGACTTCACGGCGCCCACGCCGACGCCCGAGCCCGAGCCGACCGTCGAAGACGAGCCGACCGAGGCGCCGGCCGCTACCGCCGAGACCGAGCCCACCGCGTCGGACGCCGGCGACGCCACCCCCTGGATCATCGCGGGGGCTGCGGGGCTGGCCGCGTTCGCCGCCGCCATCGCCGCGCTGATCGTCGTCCGCCGCCGACGCGCCGCGCACTCGCCCACCGAGTAGCCCCCGCCGCATCCGCCGCCGCGTCCGCCCCCGCCGCATCCGCCCCCGCCGCGCCCGCCCCGCCCGTTCGCCCCGCCGCGGCCGCCCCCGCCCGTTCGCCCCGCCGCACCCGCCCCCGCGCGCGCGATGTGTTGGAGGTCGAAAAGTGTGTGGGAGGTCAGGGAGAACCGACCTCCAACACACTTTTCGACTTCCAACGCGTTCTCCGCGCGGTGGGGGAGGTCAGACGCGGATCACGGGCAGCAGGGTGCCGAGGTCCGCCCGCTGACCTGAGGCGTGCACGCGGCCGGTCGCGCGGGCGGCCTCCCACGGCTCGGCGCCGGTCGCGAGCGCGAGCCAGGTCGCGGCATCCGTCTCGATGACGTTGGGCGGCGTGCCCCGTGTGTGTCGCGGGCCTTCGATGACCTGCACGGCACCGAACGGCGGCACGCGCACCTCGACGGTGCCGCCGGGCGCGCGGTCGGCGAGCAGCTGCAGCGTCCAGCGCACCGCGAGCGCAAGCGTCGCGCGGTCGACGGATGCCTCGCCCACGCCGCCGTGCGCCGTGTTCTGCTGCTCGCGCCACGCCTCGACGGCCGCACGTCCGTCGTCGTCCGAGATCTTCGCCTTCGCCATCTCCCCATTTTCCCGCAGGCGCCCCGGCAACGTCCGCCACGGGGGCGACCCTTCCCCGGCCAGCCGCGGCCAGCCCCGGCCCAGAAGCCTGCGGGCATGGCCGCGACCCCGGAGTTCGCCACCGTCGACGACTACCTCGCGAGCTTCCCGCCCGAACGCGTCGTGGCGCTGCAGTCCGTGCGCGACGCGATCCACCGCGGGGTCGGGCCCGACGCCGAGGAGCGCATCCGCTACGACCTGCCGGCCATCATGCTCGGCGGCAGGTACGCGATCCACCTCGCCCGCGCCACCTCCCGCCGCCCGCGCCACCCTCCGCCACCCGCACCACCTCCCGCCGCCCGCGCCACCCTCCGCCACCCGCACCACCTCCCGCCGCCCG
>NZ_JAVKGQ010000001.1:593596-647817 GCF_031432255.1 Agromyces aerolatus
CGCCATGGACGACGGACCGCGCCACGCAGAACCGTCGGGCCTGGCGCGATCGGTAGAAGACGGCGCGGACGACGAGAGGGCCTGGCGCGGACGACGAGAGGGCCTGGCGCGGACGACGGGAGGGGCCTGGCGCGGACGACGGAAGGTGGCGCGGCCGGCGCTCCGGTAGCCTGAACCGGTGCGTATCCTCGTCCTCGGTTCCGGTGCACGTGAGCACGCGATCATCCTGGCGCTCCTCGCGGAGGAGGTGGGGCACGAGATCGTGACGGCTCCCGGCAACGCCGGCATCGCGGCCAGCCCGACCTCGTCGTCGCGCGGCAGTGTGACCCCGGTCGCGCTCGACCCGAACGACCCAGTGGTCGTCGCCGACTACGCGATCGAGCACGATATCGAGCTCGTGGTCGTCGGCCCCGAGGCCCCGCTCGTCGCGGGCGTCGCCGACGCGCTGCGCACCCGCGGCATCGCCGTGTTCGGCCCCGGCAAGGAGGCCGCCCGCCTGGAGGGCTCGAAGACCTTCGCCAAGCGCATCATGGAGGCCGCGGGCGTGCCCACGGGCCGCGCGACCCTCGCCGACACGATCGACGAGGTCGCGACCACGCTCGACGAGTTCGGCGCCCCGTACGTCGTCAAGGCCGACGGCCTCGCGGCCGGCAAGGGCGTGCTCGTGACCGAGGACCGCGACGCGGCGCTCGCGCACGCCGAGCACTACCTGCACCAGGGCCCCGTGCTGATCGAGGAGTTCCTCGACGGTCAAGAGGTCTCCCTCTTCCTGCTCTCCGACGGCACGAACGTGCTGCCGCTCTCACCCGCGCAGGATTTCAAGCGGCTTCGCGACGGCGACGCCGGCCCGAACACCGGCGGCATGGGCGCGTACTCGCCGCTGCCGTGGCTGGCCGACGCGTCGAACGGCCGCGGCGGCAGCTTCGGCGACGAGCGGGCCTTCGTCGACGAGGTGGTCGAGACGATCGCGCTGCCGACCGTGCGCCGCCTCGCGGAGGAGCAGACCCCGTTCATCGGCCTGCTCTACGCCGGGCTGATCCTCACCGGCCGCGGCATCCGGGTCATCGAGTTCAACGCGCGCTTCGGCGACCCCGAGACGCAGGTCGTGCTGCCCCGTCTCGCGACCCCGCTGTCGGAGCTGCTGTTCGCGGCCTCGACGGGCCGCCTCGCCGAGCAGCCGCGACCCGAGTTCCGCGACGACGCGGCGGTCACCGTGGTGCTCGCGAGCGAGGGCTATCCCGAATCGCCGATCACCGGGCGCCCCATCGAGGGCGTGGAGGACGCGGCATCCGTCGACGGGGTGCACGTCGCGCACGCCGCGACCGCGCTCGCGCCCGGCGAGTCGGGCACCGATCTCGTCGCGACCGGCGGTCGCGTGCTCAACGTCGTCGCCGTCGGCGACGACCTGGCCGACGCGCGGCGTCGCGCGTACGACGCGCTCGAGCGCATCCGTCTCGACGGCGGCCAGTACCGCACCGACATCGCGGCGCGCGTCGCCGACTGACGAGCGGATGCCCCGGCCGGGGCGTCCGACCTGGGGAAGGAGCCGACCATGGCGAACCCGTCCGAGCTTCCCGGCTGGACCCACGTCTACTCGGGCAAGGTGCGCGACCTGTACGTGCCGAGCGCCGTGCTCGATGACGACGACACGTGGACCGGCGACCCGCTGTCGCTCTCACCCGTCGTGCTCGTCGTCGCGAGCGATCGCGTGAGCGCGTTCGACCACGTGCTCGAGCCCGCGATCCCCGGCAAGGGCGCGCTGCTCACCGAGCTCACGCGGTGGTGGCTCGAGCGGCTGCCCGATGTGCCGAACCATCTGGCGTACCCCGAGGACGACCGGCTCGACGTGCCCGGGATCCCGGCCGAGCTCGCCGACCGGGCGACCCTCGCACGCACGCTCGACATGTTCCCGGTCGAGTGCGTCGTGCGCGGTTACCTCACCGGCAGCGGCTTCAAGGAGTACCGGGCGACGGGCGCGATCTGCGGCGTGGCCCTGCCCGCGGGGCTCGAAGACGGCGATCGGCTGCCCGAGCCCATCTACACGCCCGCCTGGAAGGCGCCCATGGGCGAGCACGACGAGAACATCACGTACGAGCGCACGGTCGAGCTCGTCGGCGAGACCGTCGCCGAGCAGCTCCGCGCCATCTCGCTCGAGGTGTTCGCGCACGCGTCGACCGTCGCGGAGGCGCGCGGACTGATCCTCGCCGACACCAAGTTCGAGTTCGGGGCCGACCGCGGGACCGGCATCGTGACGCTCGCCGACGAGGTGCTCACGAGCGACTCGAGCCGCTACTGGGACGCCGAGGCGTACCACACCGCGCCGACGCCCGAGCTGCGCATGGCGAGCTTCGACAAGCAGATCGTGCGCGACTGGCTCGCGGCGAACTGGGACCAGGATGCGTCGGAGGTGCCGCCGACCCTGCCGCACGAGATCGTCGCCCAGACGGCCGAGCGGTACCGTGCGCTCGTCGACCGCCTGACGACCGGCGCGTAGCGGGCGGCGGGAAGCTTTCCGCCGAGGCATCCGTTGCACCCTGTGTGACGACCTCTTCGAACCTGCTCGCCGCCGACACCGGCATGGGTGCGGTGACGCTGCGCGTCGCCGACCTCGACGCCATGATCGCGTACTACCGCGACGGCGTCACGCTCGAACTGCTCAGCCACGACGGCCCGGTCGCGGTGCTCGGCCGCGGCGCGACGCCGGTCGTCATCCTGCAGCACTCGCCCGAGCTGCGGCACGCGTCGCCGCGCGACGCCGGACTCTTCCACACCGCGGTGCTGTTCGACTCGCGCGAGTCGCTGGCGACGGCGATCTTCTCGGTCGCGTCACGCTACCCGGGCACGTTCACGGGCAGCGCCGACCATCTCGTGAGCGAGGCGTTCTACTTCACCGACCCCGAGGGCAACGGCGTCGAGCTGTACTTCGACCGCGACCGGTCGACGTGGAGCTGGGTGCACGGGCAGGTCGAGATGGGCACCGTGTTCCTCGACCCGAACGGGTACCTGCGCGAGCACCTCACCGAGGCAGGGCAGGCTGCCGCGGGCGGTGGCGCCGGGCTGGGCGACGCCGTCGTGGGGCACGTGCACCTCTCGGTGGGCGACATTCCGAGCGCCCGCGAGTTCTACGTGAACCGGCTGGGCTTCGAGACGACGGCGACCTTCGGGCCCTCGGCGCTCTTCGTCTCGGCCGGCGGCTACCACCACCACATGGCGATGAACACCTGGAACAGTGCGGGCGCGGGCAAGCGGCAGCTCGCCCTCGGGCTCGGCAAGGTCGAGATCGTCGTGCCGACGGCCGACGATCTCGGCGAGCTGGGCGAGCGGATGTCTCGCTACGGGGTCGCGGCACGCGACGACGGTCGCACGCTCGCGTTCGACGACCCGTGGGCGAACCTCGTCGAGGTGCGCACCCCGTCGGTCGAGTAGCGAGCGCCAGCGAGCGTATCGAGACCTGCCGGGCCGATCTGTGCGCTCGACCACCGGGTCTCGATACGCGTGCTCGTTCCTCGCGCGCTACTCGACCAACGAAGGAGACTAGCGGCGGTGCGCCATGTCGTGGAAGTCGGCGAATGCCTGCGGCGCGACGGGCAGCGGTTCGAGGTCGGGCCGGGCACGCAGGCCGTCGAGCACGATCGCGAGCTGGCGCCGCCAGTGCGGCAGGTAGTCGCCGCCGAACTGCCCAAGCGAGCCGAGCATGTTCACGAGCACGTTCAGGTCGACGCCCGTGACGTCTTCGCGTAGCGCGCCCTCGGCCTTCGCCCGCTCGACGACGCCGTCGAGCGCGGCCTCGAACTCGAGACCCGGCCGGTACTCCGGGTCCTGCTCGGCGACCCGGCGCATGAGCTCGGGGAGGTACGGCGTGGTCGCGACCCATTCGCTCAGCCGCTCGAGGAACAGCTCGATCGAGCGCCAACCCGTCTCACCGCCGACGATCTCGGGCGCGAGGTCGTGGAACATGGTGATCGATTGCTCGTAGAGTTCCCGGAAGAGCGCGTCGCGGGTCGGGAAGTGACGGTACACGGTGCCGGCGCCCACGCCGGCACGACTGGCCAGCTCGTCGAGCGGGGCGTCGATGCCGCGCTCGGCGAACAGGGCCTTCGCCTCCGACAGCAGCCGCTCATGGTTGCGGCGGGCGTCGCGGCGGGAGGATGTTGCTGAACTCACCCTTCGAGACTACTCCCGTTACCCTCCGCTTATCCGGAGAGCGTTTTCCGATTCTCAGGATTGCGCTTACCAACAGACGCGCCGGGTTGCATACATCGGCATCAATGAGCGGGAGTTCTCCGCATTTCCCCGCGGATGTCCGCCGAAATGACGACTGGATGACGCTCGGTGACGTCACAGGCCTTCCTCAGGCGGATCAGTGAGTGTACAGTCACTCACATGGTGAGACCGCTCTCCACTTCCGATGCTCGGCGACCGATCGTCGTGCAGGCCGCGATCCACGCCTTCGCCCGCACCGGAATCCGTGCGACCGTCGCCGACGTCGCGGCCAGGGCCGGCATCTCGACGGCCTACGTCCTCAAGCTCTTCCCCCGCAAGGAAGCGCTCTTCGCCGCGGCCGTCGACAGCAGCTTCGGGCGCATCCTCGACGTGCTCGGCGAGGGTGCGCGCCGGGCCACCGACCACTCCCCCGACGCGATCATCGCCGCCATGCGCCGCGCGTACGCCCACCTCCTCACCGAACCCGATCTGCTCTGCCTGCAGATGCACGCCCAGTCCGCGGCGGACATCCCCGAGATCGGGTCGGCACTGCGGCGCGGCTACGCGAGCGTGACCGAGTTCGTCTTCTCCCGCAGCGGGTCGACCGACGCGAGCGTGCAGCGGTTTCTCGCCTTCACGCAGCTCTGCCAGCTCATCGCCTCGCTCGGCATCACCGAGGCGACCGAGCACTGGACGCGCGTGCTCACGCACGGCTTCGCGCTGCAGCACGGCGATCCCGAGCAGCGCTTGACCACCGGCGGCTAGGCTGACCGTCGTGCCAGACCTCGACGGCGTGACCGCCAACACGCGCGACATCGAATCGACGGTGATCACCGACTTCGCGGATCGCATGAGCTACGCCGGCTATCTCGACCTGCCGACGCTGCTCTCGGCGCAGCGGCCGCTCTCGCGGCCCGAGCACCATGACGAGCTGCTGTTCATCATCCAGCACCAGACGACCGAGCTCTGGCTGAAGCTCGTGCTGCACGAGCTCGAGACCGCGTGCGAGCTGCTCAGGGCCGATCAGCTCGCGCCCGCGCTGAAGTGCATCGCGCGCGTCAAGCACATCCAGAAGACGCTGACCGAGCAGTGGTCGGTGCTCGCGACGCTCACCCCGACCGAGTACGCCGAGTTCCGCGGCATCCTCGGTCAGGCGAGCGGCTTCCAGTCGTACCAGTACCGCGCGGTCGAGTTCGTGCTCGGCAACAAGCACGCGGGCATGCTGCGCACCTTCGAGGCGGATGCCACGGCCACCGCCATGCTCACGCGCGCCCTCGAGGCGCCGAGTCTGTACGACGAGGTCTTGCGACTGCTCGCGCGAGCGGGGCATCCGGTGCCTGCGTCGGTGCTCGAGCGGGACGTGACGCTCGCGTGGACCTTCCAGCCCGAGCTCGTGCCCGTCTTCCAGGCGATCTACAGCGATGCGCGCGGCAACTGGGACGCGTACGAGACGTGCGAGGAGCTCGTCGACCTGGAGGACAAC
Organism: Agromyces aerolatus; assembly: GCF_031432255.1. Lineage (NCBI taxonomy): Bacteria > Bacillati > Actinomycetota > Actinomycetes > Micrococcales > Microbacteriaceae > Agromyces > Agromyces aerolatus. The sequence continues at coordinate 599,283 of NZ_JAVKGQ010000001.1, forward strand.
TTCCAGCTCTGGCGCTTCCGCCACCTGAAGACCGTGGAGCGGATCATCGGCTCGAAGCCAGGCACGGGCGGCTCGAGCGGGTCGGCCTTCCTCGCACGCGCGCTCGAGCTCACCTTCTTCCCCGAGCTCTACGCGGTCCGCACCGAGATCGGCGGGTGACGGATGCCTCCGGCCGCCGCTGCCCTTCGTCGCCGCTGATCGCTCAGAGCGGGCGGGGGTCGTCGCCGGCTCCATCGAGGGGATTCGCGACGCACTCGATCTGCAGTGCGAACTGCTCAGCGCCGAACGGGTTGTAGGTGTGCACGCGGACGCTCACCCCTCGATAGACGCGCCAATCGACGCCGGCCGATGCCACGCGATTCTCGGCATACGCGAGATACGAGTCGAAGATGATGACCGGTTCGGCGGTCACTCTCACCCCGCCGGGGTTGCCGGGCCGGTCGGGCGCCAGGTCGTTCTTGATCAGCGTGCCCGGCACGAAGCGCTTGAGCCACGGGTGCGACGAGGGGCAGCCGAGCACGTGGGTCTCTTTCTCGTTCGGCGGTGCGGTGAACACCTGATACGCGGTCCAGACCCCGTCGGACGACTCGCCGCCGACGGCAGCGCTCGCGGACAGCGGCGTTGCCGAAAGGACCGCGACGAGGGCGACGGTCGCTGCAGCGAACGGCAGACGTGGTGGGGTACGGGATGAGCTCATGTGCATGGCCTCCTCAGAGCTGCGGAACAGACTCGCTCAGTATACTGCTATCCACAGCTCGTCGAGTCCGCGACGGCCCCGCGGCGGGGCATACGATGGCCGCAGCGCGGGCGTCCCCCGCGTGGGCGATTGAGGGGCGACATGGATCACCGTGACGGGCGCACGCAGGAGCCGGCCGAGACGCTCGATCTCGGGCCGCACGCGCAGCGTGCGCGGCGGTCCCTGAACGGGGATGACCCGGGCGAGACCGGCACAGTGCTGCCGCCGTTCATCGACCATCACGTGCACCTCGAGCTGTTCGAGCCCGACCATCTCGCGGCGGGCGGCATCGCCGCGGTCGTCGACCTCGGCGCGAACCCGTCCGTCGTCGCCCGGTTCGCCGCGCGGGATCCGCTGCCGCACGTGCGCTTCGCCGGCCGGTTCCTCACCGCGCCGGGCGGATACCCGGCGGGCCGGTCGTGGCTCCCCGCGGGCGCGCTGCGCGAGGTGCAGTCCGTGCCCGAAGGCCCGGCGCACGCGCACGGCAGTCTCTACGACGACGCCGAGACCGCGGTCGACGAGCAGGTGCGGTTCGGGGCATCCGTCATCAAGGTCGCGTTGCACGCCGGAGGTCCCGCCTTCGACCGGGCCACCCTCGATGCCGTGGTGCGCGCCGCGCACGCCCGGAGCCGGCCCGTCGCCGTGCACGCCGAGGGCCGTGGCATGGCCGAGCTCGCGATCGACGCCGGGGCCGACGCGCTCGTGCACACGCCGTGGACCGACGAGCTGCCGCCCGCGCTCGTGGCGCGCGCTGCGCGCGCCGGCCAGGTCTGGATCTCCACGCTCGACATCCACGGCCACGGTGCGGCGAACGCCGGTGCCGCGCGGGCGCGCGCGAACCTGACGCGCTTCGCCGGGGCCGGCGGGCGCGTCGTGTACGGCACCGATCTCGGCAACGGCGTGCTGCCGATCGGCGTCAATGCGCGCGAGGTCGCCGCGCTCGTGAGCGCGGGCCTGCCGGCCGCCGCGATCGTCGGGGCGCTCACCGACCCGTGGCCGCACGCCGACCGCGCCGCCTGGTCGATGGACAGCCTCGCGACGTTCGTGCCCGGCCCGCCGCCCACGCGGCTCGACGAGCTCGGCGCGTGGCTCGCCGCGGCCCGCGTGCTGCCCGCCGACGGGCTCGACCCGCTCGACGACTGAACGCGTAGTCTGCGGGGAGACCCACCAGGAGGCCATCGATGACGCTCGACCCGCTGCTCGCCTACGCCCGCCGCCAGGACCGGGCCGACGGGCTCGCCCACTACCGCGCGCGCTTCCACGACGCGTCGAGCGACCTGGTCTACTTCGACGGCAACTCGCTCGGCCGCCCGCCGGTCGCGGCCATCGAGCGGATGCAGCACTTCATGCGCGAGGAGTGGGGCGGCCGGCTCATCCGCGGCTGGGACGAGTCGTGGCTGTCGCTGCCCGTCGAGCTCGGCGACAAGATCGGCCGGGCGGTGATCGCGGCGAAGGCCGGGCAGACGGTCATCGGGGACTCGACGACCGTGCTGCTCTACAAGCTCGCGCGCGCGGCCGTCGACGCGCAGGTCGCGCGCGACCCCGCACGTCGTGAGATCGTCGTCGACTCCGACAACTTCCCGACCGACCGGTACGTGCTCGAGGGCATCGCCCGCGAGCGCGAGCTGCGGCTGCGCTGGATCGAGGTCGACCCGGCGACGGGCGTGACCTCCGAGCAGCTCGCCGAGGCGGTCGGCCCCGACACCGCGCTCGTCGTGCTGTCGCACGTGGCGTACCGTTCCGCGTACCTCGCCGATGCCCGCGAGCTGACCCGCATCGCGCATGACGCGGGCGCGCTCGTGCTCTGGGACCTGTGCCACTCGGCGGGATCGGTCCCGGTGCGCGCCGACGAGTGGGGGTTCGACCTCGCGGTGGGCTGCACGTACAAATACCTCAACGGCGGGCCCGGGTCGCCCGCGTTCGCGTACGTGCGTGAGGACCTGCAGCGCGCCCTGTCGCAGCCGATCCAGGGCTGGTTCGGCGCGGTCGACCAGTTCCAGATGGGGCCGAGGTACGAGCAGGCGCCCGGGATCCGCGGGTTCCTCTCCGGGACGTCGCCCATCGTGGCGATGCTGCCGATGGACGAGACGCTCACGATGATCGAGGAGGCGGGCATCGCGGCGATCCGCGCGAAGTCCGTCGCGCTCACCTCGTACGCGATCGAGCTCGCCGAGGCCTGGCTCGCCCCGCTCGGCGTGACCCTGGCCTCGCCCGCGGACCCCGAGGAACGCGGCGGGCACGTCACGCTGCATCACGACGCGATGCGCGAGGTCACGGCGCGGCTGTGGCAGCGCGATGTGATCCCCGACTACCGCGACCCGGGCGGGCTTCGCATCGGGCTGTCTCCGCTGTCGACGAGCTTCGAGGAGGTGCACCGCGGTCTGGATGCCACGCGCGAGGTGCTGCGCGAGGTGCTCGCCGAACGGGCCGGGCTCGGGTGACGCATGCCTCGTGGCCGGTCGCGTGCCGGGGCCCCGTCGGGTCGCACCCGGTCGCACCCGGTCGCGCCGGGTCGCCGGCAGGCGTAGCGTCGACGGTACCGGCGCGCAAGCCCGTCGGCCGATCCGGGTACGTACGGGCCGCCGGCTCTACCATGACGGAGTCGGGGTCGTGGGCCCCGGCCGCAGGCGAGGGAGGGCATCATGACCGATCGTGAGGACCAGGCGAAGGACGCCACCGAGACGACTCGCGAGGCCGCAGCCGAGATGAAGGATGTCGCGGCCACAGCCGCTGAAGACGTGACGACGCAGGCCGGCACTGCCGCCGCCGATGCGAAGAGTGCGGCGGCCGAGGCATCCGCCGACGTGAAGACCGCCGCGGCCGACGCGGCGGCGGGCGCGGCCGATGCCGTGAAGGACGCGAGCGGCGACGCCGCCGAGCAGATCGCCAACGCGAAGCAGTCCGCGGCCGAAGCGATCGACACCGCCAAGCAGGCCGCGGCCGACGCCGCGCAGCAGGTGGCCGGAAGCGTGAGGTCGGCGACCGAGCAGGTGAAGGACTCGGACGCCTTCGAGTCGGTTCAGGAACAGGCACAGCACGCCGTCGACCGCGGCCGGGAGCTCGCGAACGACGGGGTCGGCTACGTGAAGCGCAAGTACCGCGAGAACCCGGGTGCGGTCGTCGCCGTCGGCGCCGCCGCGGGCATTGTGCTCATCGCGATCGTGCGGAGGCTGTTCAGGCGCTGAGCGAGGTTCGTGCGCGGCTACGGAGCCGGATCGGCGACCTTCGCCGCGTCGGCGTCTTCGGCGCCACGCTCCGACCAGTCGACGGTGACCTTCGGCCGCGCGAACCAGAGCACGACCACCGCGCCGGCGAGAAACGCGGCGACGGGCAGCCAGAGCGACTGGCTCATGGCGGCGCTGAAGCCCTCCGCGACGGCGGGCGGCAGGCCACCCGAGCCGCCCGCGCCGGCCTGCTGGGCGGTGGCCGAGTCGAAGCCCGGCAGCTCGGCCGCGAGGCGTGCGTCGAGCAGCGCGGCGATGGCCGCCGAGCCGAGCACCGCGCCCACCTGACGGGTCATGTTGTAGACGCCGGATCCGGCGCCCGCCTGCGCGGGCGGAAGGTTTCTCGTCGCGGTCGAGGCGAGCGGAGACCAGATGCCGGACTGGCCGAGGCCGAGCAACGCCGACGGGATCAACAGCACCCAGAGCGGCTGGTCCGGCGTCAGCAGCACCGCGTAGAGCGCGAGCGAGGCCGCGACGATGAGGAAGCCCGCGACCGCGAGCCACTTCGGGTTCATGCGGTCGTTGAGCCGGCCGACGACGGGTGCCATGACGCCCGCGAGCACGGCCATGGGCACGAGCATGAGCGCCGCCTGCGTCGGCTCGAGCCCCCGCGCGACCTGGAAGTAGAACGCGAGCGGAAGCGGCATCGCGGTGATCGCCAGCCCGACGAGGCCGATGCCCGCGTTCGACAGCGCGAAGTTGCGGTCGCGGAACAGCGTGAGCGGCAGCAGCGGCTCGGCGCGGTTGAAGTGCTGCCAGACGACGAACCCCGCGAGCACCACGAGACCCGCGACGATCAGGCCCCACACCGTGATCGGCCCGGCGACGACGCCCCAGTCGAAGGTCTCGCCCTCCTGGATGCCGAACACGAGCAGGAACATGCCGGCCGCCGAGAGCACGACGCCGAGCCAGTCGAACCGGTGCGAGTGCGTCTCCAGGTGGGGCACGAGCCGCCAGGCCAGCACGAACGCGACGATGCCGACCGGCACGTTCACGAAGAAGATCCACTCCCAGCCGAGCGAGTCGACGAGCACGCCGCCGAGGATGGGGCCGACGAGCGTCGCGACGCCCGCGACCGCACCCCAGAGGCCCATGGCCGTTCCGCGCTGCGTCGGCGGGAAGATACGCGTGATCACCGCCATCGTCTGCGGCGTCATGAGCGCCGCACCGAGCCCCTGCACGGCCCGCGCCGCGATGAGCCACTCGACGGTGCCCGAGAGCCCGCACCACAGCGAGGCGAGCGTGAACACCGTGAGCCCGACGAGATACACGTTCTTGGGCCCGAACCGGTCGCCGAGGCGGCCCGTGATGAGCAGCGGCACGGCATAGGCGAGCAGGTAGGCGCTCGTCACCCAGATCACCGCGGTCAGCGTCGTGTCGAGGTCGGCGAGGATCGCGGGGTTCGCGATCGACACGATCGTCGAGTCGACGAGGATCATGAAGAAGCCGATGACGAGCGCCCAGAGCGCCGGCCACGGCCTTCGTTCGGTCTGCATGAGGCGTCCTTCGTACCGGGGTGCGCGGGGAATCCTACGCCTGCCCGCGGCCATCGCCGACCACCGAGGACCGACCACGCGAGCGCCGCGCCGCCGCCCGGAGAACCCGCACCGCCGCAGCGGATAGAATCGACGCATCCCACACCCGCCACCGGACGGAGAAACTCGGTGCCCACCATCGTCGTCGACGTGATGCCCAAGGCCGAACTGCTCGACCCGCAAGGCAAGGCGCTCGCCGGAGCGCTCGCCCGCACCGGCCACTCGGGCTTCGCCGGCGTCCGCATCGGCAAGCGCTTCGAGCTGACCGTCGACGGGCCGGTCGACGACGCGCTCAAGGCCGACGTCCGCAAGATCGCCGAAGAGATCCTCTCGAACTCGGTCATCGAGGACGTCGTCGGCATCCACTACGAGATCTCGAACGCGGAGCTCGCCGAGGAGGCCTCCGACGAGGCATCCGTCACCGGCGCCGGATTCGGCGCGCCCGCCGGCGAGACGCACTGAGGCCCGCCATGCGCATCGGTGTCATCACGTTCCCCGGCTCGCTCGACGATCGCGACGCGCAGCGCGCGGTGCGCCTCGCGGGCGCCGAGCCCGTCGCGCTCTGGCACGGCTCGCACGACCTCGACGGCGTCGACGCGCTGATCCTGCCCGGCGGGTTCAGCTACGGCGACTACCTGCGCTGCGGCGCGATCGCGTCGCTCAGCCCGATCATGACCGAGGTCGTCGACGCGGCGAACCGCGGCATGCCCGTGCTCGGCATCTGCAACGGCTTCCAGATGCTGACCGAGGCGCACCTGCTCGAGGGCGGCCTGATCCGCAACGACCACGGCGGGTTCGTCTGCCGCGACCAGGTGCTGACCGTCGAGAACGCCTCGACCGACTGGACGAGCGAGTTCGAGGCCGGCCAGCAGATCACGATCCCGCTCAAGAACGGCGAGGGCGGGTTCATCGCCGACGAGGACACGCTCGACCGGCTCGAGGGCGAGGGTCGCGTCGTGTTCCGCTACGTCGACGTGAACCCGAACGGGTCGCTGCGCCGCATCGCGGGCATCACGAACGCGCGCGGCAACGTGGTCGGCCTCATGCCGCACCCCGAGCACGCGGTCGAGCCCGGCTTCGGCCCCGACACCGCGGCCGCGATGCGATCAGGCGTCGACGGGCTCGGCTTCTTCACGAGCGTCATCACGCGCGCCCTCGTCGAGGCGTAGCCCGCGCGCAGCGCCCCTCCCACGCGCAGCGCCACTTTCTGCACGCAGCGCCAGCCCCGACGAACCGCGCCACCTCCAACTCGCCGCGCCACCTCCTGCGCGCAGCGCCAGCCCCGACGAACCGCGCCCGGCACGACGGTCGGGACGGGCGCAGTTGGTCGAAGGCGGCGCACTTGGGCAGAGCGATATGCGGTCAGCGCGGGTCGGGGTCGCGCGACGGGTCGGTTCCGAGCACGGATGCCTCGGTGGTGAGCGTCGGCTCGTCGAGCGGCTCCTCGGGGTCGGCGCCGTCGGGGTCCGCGGACCGCACGATGGGGATCGCCTGCGTGAACTGGCGCCCGCGCGCCTCGGCCTCGGGCGTGCCGGTGAACAGGCCCGAGCGGCCGCCGTCGCCGGCCGCGGCCGGAGCCTCCGCTGCGCGCTCGGGCTCGGCGTCGTGCACCGTATGGCGCTCCTCCGGCTCGAGGTCGGTGATGCCGCGCGTGCCGCCCGAGGCATCCGTCGCCGCCGCGCCCTCGTGCACGAGCACGCGCTGCGCGGGTGCCGACTCGGGGTGGGCGCGCTGCACCCAGTGCACGAGCTCTTCGCGCACGAAGCAGCGGAGGTCGAACAGCGTGCCGGCGTCGGCCGCGGTCAGGAGCACACGGACGCGGACGAGCCCGCCGACCGCGTCGGTGACCTGGAGCACCTTCGCGCGACCGTCCCAGAGGTCGGTGCGCTCGAGGATGCGGTCGAGCTCGTCGCGCATCTCGCCCGGCGAGACGCGCCAGTCGAGGTCGAGCTCGACCGAGCCGAGCAGCTCGCTCGTGGTGCGGGTCCAGTTCTCGAACGGCTGCGACGTGAAGTAGGTGCAGGGCAGCACGAGCCGCCGGTCGTCCCAGATGCCCACGACGACGTAGTTGAGCGTGATCTCCTCGATGCGTCCCCACTCGCCCTCGACGACGACCACATCGTCGACCCGGATCGCATCGCTGAATGCGAGCTGGATGCCCGCGAAGAGATTGGCGAGCACCGACTGAGCGGCGAGACCCGCGACGATCGACGCGATACCGGCCGAGGCGAGCACCGAGGCGCCGAGCGCGCGCACGCTCTCGAACGTGAACAGGATGACGCCGACCGCGATGACGATCACGATGACGACGACGAGCCGCCGCACGATGGCCAGCTGGGTGCGCGCGCGGCGCGCGAGGCGGTTGTCGGCCACATCGACGCGGTAGCGCCGCATGCCGAGGTCGGTGAGGAACAGGAACAGCTGGCAGACCAGCCAGGCGCCGACCGCGATGACCGCGATCAGGAACGCGTGGTCGACGCCGGGCCGCCACTCGGCAGCCGGGAACGAGATCGCGACCGCGATCCAGACGCCGACGACCGCGATGACCGTGCGGAACGGCCAGCGCAGGCGCTGCACGAGGAGGCCGCCCCACTCGCGTCCGCGCGCCGCGGCCCGCACGATGAGCGAGGCAAGCGCCGACACGGCGACGATCGCGACGACGACCGCGACCAGGGAGATGCCGAGCATGAGCCAGGACTGCCAGGTGGGAGTCATGCCTCCAGACTCACCACGGGCGCGGTCGGGCCGCAAGCGGCGTGCGGGGATTTGACAGGTCGAGGGCGGACACACGTCGGGGCCGGCCACGCGCGTGACCGGCCCCGACGATATTCGGTACCCGACTATTTGGCGCAGTATGCCAGCCAAGCGATCATGGCGGGTGGGAACAGCATGGCGAACGGCAGTGATGCAGCGCAGTCATTGCTCATGATCGAACCTCCTTCCATGTAACATTCTAATATCCCAGTCGAGTTTTGGAAAGCCGGAGGGCCGGCCGCCCGACGGCGACCGGCCCCTGCCCTGCGTTCGTGCGCGACTACGCTGCGGCGCCGTCCTCGGCGGGCACGCCCGTCTCGGGGTTCTGCGGCGCGTCGGCGTTCACGCCGGCGGCGTAGGCCTGACGGAGCGCGTCGCCCAGCGAGGCATCCACATTCGTCCAGTACTGGAAGAAGCGCTCGCGGATCGCCCCCACACTGATCGCCGAAGCCTGCCCGGCGAGCGTCTGCTGCAGTCGCGCCTTCGACTCGTCCGAGTACACCTCGCGGTAGAGCGTGCCGGCCTGGCCGAAGTCGGAGTCCTCGGCGTGCAGGGTCGCGGCGCTCCGCACGAGCTCGCCGTCGGACTCCCAGCTGCCCTCGCCCGCGGCGACCGCGTCGGCGACCGGTCCGCCGAACGAGTTCGGCGCGTACACCGGCGTCGACGGCGGGTTGTATCCGTGCCGCTGCGCGCCGTCCTGCGAGTAGTTGTGCACGGGCGCCGCGTGCGGCGCGTTCACGGGCAGCTGGTTGTAGTTCGTGCCGACCCGGTAGCGCTGCGCGTCGGGGTAGCTGAACACGCGGGCCATGAGCATCTTGTCGGGGCTGATGCCGATGCCGGGCACGGTGTTCGCGGGCGAGAACGCGGCCTGCTCGATCTCCGCGAAGAAGTTCTGCGGGTTGCGGTCGAGCGTGAGCGTGCCGACGGGCACGAGCGGGTAGTCGCCGTGCGGCCACACCTTCGTGAGGTCGAACGGGTTGAAGCGGTACGTCTTGGCGTCCTCGTACGGCATGATCTGCACGAACAGGTCCCACTTCGGGAAGTCGCCGCGCTCGATCGCCTCGTGCAGGTCGCGCCGGTAGAAGTCGGCGTCGGCGCCCGCGATGGCCTCGGCGGTCTCGGCATCGAGGTGCAGGTCGCCCTGCTGGCTCTTGAAGTGGTACTTCACCCAGAACCGCTCGCCCGCGGCGTTGATCCACTGGTACGTGTGCGAGCCGTATCCCTGCATCTCGCGCCACGACTTCGGCAGCCCGCGGTCGCCCATGAGGTAGGTGACCTGATGCGCCGACTCGGGCGAGAGCGTCCAGAAGTCCCACTGCATGTCGGCGTCGCGGAGGCCCGAGCCGGGCAGGCGCTTCTGCGAGTGGATGAAGTCGGGGAACTTGATCCCGTCGCGGATGAAGAACACGGGCGTGTTGTTGCCGACGATGTCGTAGTTACCCTCGCTCGTGTAGAACTTCAGCGAGAAGCCGCGCACGTCGCGCCACGTGTCGGGCGAGCCCTGCTCACCCGCGACCGACGAGAACCGCAGCAGCGTCTCGGACTCGGCGCCCTGCTGGAACACCGCGGCGCGCGTGTACGCCGACACGTCGTGCGTGACCTCGAACCGGCCGAACGCGCCGCCGCCCTTCGCGTGCACGATGCGCTCGGGGATGCGCTCGCGGTTGAACTGCGCGAGCTTCTCGACGAGGTAGCGGTCGTGCAGCGCGGTGGCGCCGTCGGTGCCGCTGGTGAGCGAGTGCGCGTCGCTCGCGACGGGCGTGCCCGTCTGGGTGGTGGTGGGCGGGGTCGTGGGATTCGACATGTCGTCCTGTTCTTCTCGAGGGGTGGCGCGCCCGTCTCCGGGCGCGACGAACAGCGCCCTGGCCGGGCGCCGGTGAACGGATGCCTCGGGCTAGCCTCGCGGCTCGCCCGCGGCCGTCCGCTGACAGTCGCCGCAGAGGCCCCAGAAGGTGACCTCGGCGGTGTGAATCTGGAAGCCGTCGGTGTTCGACGGCGTGAGGCACGGCGCTTCACCGACGACGCACTCGACGTCGACGACCCGGTGACAGCTCGTGCACGCGAGGTGGTGGTGGTTGTCGCCGATGCGGCTCTCGTAGAGCGCGGGCGAGCCGGCGGGCTCGATCTTGCGGAGCAGCCCGGCGGCGGCGAGCGCACCGAGCACACCGTAGACGGCCTGCAGCGAGGTCGTCGGCAGGTCCGCGCGCACGCGCTCGAACACCGATTCGGCGTCGAGGTGCTCGCCGCGACCCGACAGCGCCTCGAACACCGCGACGCGCGACGCCGTGACTTTGAGCCCGGCGGCGCGCAGGCGCGCGGCGGCGCCGTGCGCCTCGAGCTCGGCCGTGGCATCCGTGGTCATGTCATCGACCGTAGCAGTTGTCTTGAATCATTCAAAACAACTGACGATTCGTCGGGCTCGTGCGGTGATCTCAGAGGACGGCATGCCCCCAGGTGATGTACTTGGAGAAGAACCCGTGCTCCTGGAAGTGTTGCACCACCCCTCCGCGGCCGCTCCAAGCGAACGTCACTCCAGAGCGATATCCGCCCTCGAAGACGCGCCGCCCGGTGTGCATATCGGTCGCGTTCTCGAGTTCCCGCCCCATGTTCCGTCTGGCACGCTCGAGCGCCTTCGAATAGCCTGCGATGTCGCCCAATTGCTTTTTCCACGCCTCCACGTGCGACATGGCATTGAGCCTGCGCCCCGTCGATGCCGCGAGATTGGCTACTTCGATCGTCTCGTCGACCGCGCGGAAAGTCGCAGCGAATTCGCGCAGATCGTGGGTCAGCGCATTCTCGATCGAGGTGAGCTCGTCAGCGTGTCCGGCGGCGGTCCACGTCTTCCCATCATCGCTCTGTTGTTTTGCCGCTCTGATCGCCCGGGCATTCAGGCCGAGCCGGAATCTATGCTCATCCAGGCGCACTCCGAGCTTGCGGAATTCGCCGACCACGCTCTCCACGATGCGCTTCTCTCGTCGATCGATCGTCCGAGCGCCTCGCTCGCTCGCGCCCTTCGCCATGAGCTTGTTGATGGCGACGCGGCCGACGGCACGGGTGAAGACGGCGGCGAACATGGTGCTGCCGCCGAGAGCGGCGCTGGAGGCGCCCAGCGCGAAGGCGGCGTCCTCATCCATGAACTTTGGCCCGAAATCGTGGACGCCGGTCAACACGCTCGCCACGACGTCGAAACTGGCGACGACGACCACCGCGCCGAGCGCGACCTTGGATCCGATCATCCCCGCCAGAGCGGAGGTGGTCGCCGCGGTCGCGACGGCGGTCGAATAGGCGCTGATCGCACCCCCGAGCCCGGTGAACGCGGCAGCGACACCCACCATCGCGAGCACGAAGTTCGCCCAGGTGGGCAGCGCCGGAAACCGGCCACTGGGATCGGCGAGGGTGATCGGGTTGAGGTCGGCATAGTGGTACGTGTTGAAGCGAGGTTCAGGATCGACGGTGGTCATCCGCATGGTGACCGGGTCGTACGTGCGCGCTTGGAGGTGCTGGGTGCCGGCGGCGTCCGTGTACTCCCCCGCGTACTGGAACGGATTCCGGTGCGCGTCGCCGGCAGGCCGGGCCGCGTCGGCGTCGGCATGCGGCGACTCGGCCGCGACCCCGTAGTCGGTGTAGTCGTAGCTGGTCGTGAGGCGCGCGTCGGCATCGGTCAGCTCGGTGACGTTGCCGTGGTGGTCGAGCTCGTAGTACGCGGTGGTCGCCGCGGTGCCGAGTGTGCGGGCGTGGCGGCCAGCACCCATGAGGTACGCCGCGGTCACGGATTCGTCGGCTCCGCCGGTCACGTGCGTGTCGTTCATCAGCGACGCGTCATCCCAGTGGAACGTGGTCGTCGCACCGGTGCCCGGTTCGGTGCGCGTGGCGCGCTGCCCCGACGCCCAGTACGCGGTGTCGACGGCGCCGCCCGTGGCGGCGGTCACGCTCACCGGCTGGTTCATCGCGTTGTACGCGTAGGTCGTCCCGTCGAGCGCGCGCATCAGCCGGCCCAGCTCATCGAACTCGAACGACTCGGAGGTGTCGTGTCGACCCCCGGCCGCGTCGAGATGGGTCACGGTCGCCCCGGTCGGCTGGGCGTATTGTGGCGACAGCGGCGCATCGCCCTCCGGCTCCGGATAGTCGTAGGCCTGCCGCTGGACCAGCCTGGAACCCGAACGAGTCGTAACCTCGACCTCGCGCCCCCGCAGCAGATGGTTTCCATCGAACTCGGAGACCACCGTGCTCGCCCCATCGGTGAGCGCGGTCGCATACCGGTCGTCGTTCGCCGCCGCCGAGGGCGCGACGAGGCCGGCGACCGCCGGCCAGCCCGAGGCCAGCCCGCCCTGGACCGTCCAGCGCCGGGCCGACAGCTCAGTTCCCGTGGCGACCTCGAGCACCCGCACCCGGTCGACGGCGACCCGGCCATCGGCCAGGCTCTGCCAGCTCACCTCGGTCGCGGCACCCGACACCCCGGCCAGCCGCCCCACGAGCCCGGCAGGGCTGTAGCCGACCTGCAGGCGACCACCCGTGGCATCCACCACCGCGGCCACGCGGCCGTCGCCGAGCTCGATCACGCCGGTGACGCGACGAGCCGGACCGACCGAGCTCGTGACCTGCACCCTCGCCGGATCCGCCCAGTCGAGCGTCGTCACCACGCCGTTCACGCCCATGGTGCGCACGAGCCGATGGCCGGGCTCCCACTCCCAGTCGGTGCGATTGCCGTTCGCATCCATGCGCACCAGCGGGTCGCCGGCCGCGGAGAACCACGTGCGCACGCCACCCAGCTCGACCAGCTCGAACGTCGCCTCCACGGCCGGCCTGAGGCCGTCGGCTCTCACCGGGATCGTCGCCGGCTCCTGGCGGAACACGACATCGCGCAGCAGGTAGCCGTCCAGTCCGCTCGGCGCCGTCGAGTTCGCGGGGTACGACCCACCCGACGACGGCGACACCCGCACGCCGCCCTCGGTCTCGACGTGCGCGACGCCCGCGATCGACCAGCCCGCACCGAGGCCGGACCGGTCGACGCCCGCCGCTCGGGAATCCCACCCGATCGACGCCCCGGCCACCGGCAGCGTGAACGAGAACGCACCCGTCTGCGGGTCGACCAGCCCCTCGACGTCGTCGCCCAGCGCGAAGCCGCCGAGCACGGCCGGCTCGATGGTCTCGCCCGCGCTGGCCCAGGACGGCGCGACCATGCCGGTCGTGATGACGGCGCCGCACACCACGGCGCCGACCACGGCGAGCATCGTGCGGACGCCGAGCAGGCGGGGGGCGAGCGGGGACGGCGGTGTCGGCTGTCGCATAGCATTGCAGTATACAGTTGCGGAGGCGGCGCGGTAGGTCTCGATACGCGTGCTCCTCCGTCGCTCGCTACTCGACCAACGGGTGGGCGCGAGCCCGTCGCTCGCTACTCGACCAACGGGCGGGCGCAACCCGTGGCGCGTCAGAAGCGGAAGAGGCTGTACGTCTCGAGCTCGCCGCCGAGGGCGGCGCGGCCACCGAGCGCTTCGAGCTCGATCGCGACGGAGATGCCGGCGACCTTCCAGCCCGCACGGGTGACCAGCCGCGCAGCGGCGCCGACCGTGCCGCCGGTCGCGAGCACGTCGTCCACGATCAGCACGCGCGTGCCGGGCGGCAGCTCGTCGCGGTGCACCTCGAGCGCCGCGGCGCCGTACTCCAGGGCGTACTCCTCGGTGAGCACCGCGCGCGGCAGCTTGCCGGCCTTGCGCACGGGGAGCACCCCAGCACCGCACAGCGCCGATGCGGCGCCCGCGAGCAGGAACCCTCGCGCCTCGACGCCGGCGAGCACGTCGAACCGGCCCGCGAACGGCGCGGTCAGCGCTTCGGCGAGCGCGTGGAACGCGGGCCCGTCGGCGAACACCGGCGTGAGGTCGCGGAACACGATGCCCGGCTCGGGGAAGTCGGGGATGGTCGCGATGCGGGGCTCGACGATCGCTCGGGCTTCGGACTCATGCACCGCCCAAGGCTAACGCCCCCGCCCTCCCGCCCCACCCGCATACCCCCTCAACCCACGAACGGGGTCCACACCGCAGGCCGCAGGCCCCAGACCGCAGGCCCCGCGTCGCAGGGCGTCGGCCGCGCACTCGGCTCGCCCGCAGGTCGGCACGTCATGATGGAATCACCCCCGTTTCCGCCTGCCCCGTCTGGAGCATCCGTGTCACCGAAGCGTCTGTTCCGCACCCTCGCGATCGCCGAGGCGATCACCTGGACCCTGCTCATCACGGGCATGATCCTCAAGTACGGTGCCGGCATCGACATCGCCGTGACGATCGGCGGCGGAATCCACGGGTTCGTCTTCCTGGCCTACGCGTTCACGGTGCTGCTCGTGGGCGTCAACCAGCGCTGGAGCGTGGGCCTCATCGCGCTCGGCGTGGTGACCGCGATCGTGCCGTACGCCACCATCCCGTTCGAGATCGTCCTCGCCCGGCGCGGTCGCCTCGAGGGCGGCTGGCGCCACGAGGCATCCGATCACGCGTCCGACGGAAATCTCGTGAACCGGATGCTCCGCTGGTTCCTCGCCCGCCCGGTGCTGCTGACCGTGGTCGCGGCCGTCGGCGTCGCCGCGGTGTTCACCGCGCTGCTCGTGATCGGCCCGCCCGGCGGCGCCAAGGCGTAGTCGGCGCTGCCGCGAGCGGCGAGAATGGGACGCATGCCCATCCTGAACAAGGACATGTCGGTGTGCATCTCGCTCGCCGGCCGCCCGTCGAACCTCGGCACGCGCTTCCACAACTTCCTGTACGACGAGCTCGGCCTGAACTTCGTCTACAAGGCGTTCACGACCGACGACATCGAGGGTGCGATCCGCGGCGTGCGGGCGTTGGGCATCCGCGGATGCTCCGTGTCGATGCCGTTCAAAGAGGCGGTCATCCCGCTCGTCGATGTGATCGAGGAGTCGGCGCGCGCGATCGAGTCGGTGAACACGATCGTGAACGACGACGGCGTGCTGACCGCGTCGAACACCGACTACGAGGCGATCGCGCTGCTCATCGACGAGCACCGGCTCGACCCCGCGCAGCGGGTGCTCGTGCGCGGTTCGGGCGGAATGGCGAAAGCGACGGTCGCGGCGTTCCGCGGCGCGGGGTTCAGCAAGGTGACGGTGGTCGCCCGCAACGCCGAGCTCGGCCCGGCGATCGCCGGCCAGTACGGGTACGAGTGGACCGCGACCGACCCCGAGCCCGGCACGGCCGACCTCATCGTGAACGTGACCCCGCTCGGCATGGCCGGCGCCGACGCCGACGCGCTCTCGTTCTCACGTGCGCACGTCGACGCCGCGCAGGCCGTGTTCGACGTCGTGGCGTTCCCCGCCGAGACGCCGTTGATCCGCGCTGCGCGCGACGCGGGCAAGACCGTCATCACGGGCGCCGAGGTGCACGCCCTGCAGGCCGCGAAGCAGTTCGAGCGCTACACGGGCGTCGCGATCACCCGTGAGCAGGTGCGGCGCGCGGCGGCGTTCTCACGCGAGTAAGTCGCTGGTCGAGTAGCGAGCGAGGCACGAGCACGCGTATCGAGACCCGGTGATCCAGTCCTGAGATCGGGTCACGGGGCCTCGATACGCTTCTCGCTACTCGACCAGCGAAGACGTCAGCGCGCGGCTTTCAGCTCGCGGCCGTGCACCGTGAGCGCGTAGATCACGAGGATGTCGAGCGTGAGCACGATGAGCGACCACCACGGCTGCACGGGGAGCAGGGCGAGCTGGCCGATCGCGTTCAGCACGACGAGGATGATCGCCACGACGCGCGCCCAGGTGGCGCCCGTGATCAGCGCGGCGCCGACCAGGATGAGCAGCACGCCCAGGATCAGGTGCCACCAGCCCCAGCCGGACGTGTCGAACAGGATGAGCCCGCCCTCGGCCGTGACGAAGTAGGCGCTGTTCGGCATGAGGATCGCGACCAGTCCGTAGATCGCGTCGAAGACGCCCGCGACCATGATGACGATGGCGGCGAACCATCCCCATCCGACCCAGCCCGTCGTCTTCTCGGTGTCCGCTGTCGTCATCTGAACCCCTTTGTTCGAGCATCCCTCACGGAATGCGGATATCCGCATCATCCACCCAGCGAACATCCAGGGTCAAGCACCGTCGCCGCGGGTCTCGAGACGCGAGCTCGTCCCCCGCGCGCTCCTCGGCCAGCGAACACCACCACCACGCGCGGGTAGACTGGGCCGGTCAGGCACCCGCCCCGCGGCATCCGCTCGCCGCCGTTCTCTGGAGCTCGCCACCTGTGACCGCTGAAGCCGCACCCACCGCTGCGCCCACGAAGCCCGTGCTCGACACCGTCGAGGTCGCCGCGGCCACTCCCGAGAAGGAGCAGCCGTACGCGGCGCTCGGGCTGAAGCCCGACGAGTACGAGCGCATCCGCAACATCCTCGGCCGACGCCCCACGAGCGCCGAGCTCGCCATGTACTCGGTGATGTGGAGCGAGCACTGCTCGTACAAGTCGTCGAAGATCTACCTGCGCCAGTTCGGCAAGAAGGTCACGCCCGAGATGCAGCAGCACCTCATGGTCGGCATGGGCGAGAACGCGGGTGTGCTCGACATCGGCGAGGGCTGGGCCGTCACGTTCAAGATCGAGTCGCACAACCACCCGAGCTACATCGAGCCGTTCCAGGGCGCCGCGACCGGCGTCGGCGGCATCGTGCGCGACATCATCTCGATGGGCGCCCGCCCGGTCGCGGTCATGGACGCACTGCGCTTCGGTGCGATCGACCACCCCGACACCGCGCGCGTCGTGCACGGCGTCGTGAGCGGCATCAGCTTCTACGGCAACTGCCTCGGCCTGCCGAACATCGGCGGCGAGACCTGGTTCGACCCGGTGTACCAGGCGAACCCGCTCGTGAACGCGCTCGCGGTCGGCGTGCTGCGGCACGAGGATCTGCACCTCGCGAACGCGAAGGGCGCGGGCAACAAGGTCGTGCTGTTCGGCGCGCGCACGGGCGGCGACGGCATCGGCGGCGCGTCGATCCTCGCGTCGGACACGTTCGCCGAGGGCGGCCCGACCAAGCGTCCGGCGGTGCAGGTCGGCGACCCGTTCGCCGAGAAGGTGCTCATCGAGTGCTGCCTCGAGCTGTTCGCGGGCGACCTCGTCGAGGGCATCCAAGACCTGGGTGCGGCCGGCATCTCGTGCGCGACGAGCGAGCTCGCCTCCAACGGCGACGGCGGCATGGCGATCGTGCTCGACGACGTGCTGCTGCGCGACCCGACGCTCACGCCCGAAGAGATCCTGATGTCGGAGAGCCAGGAGCGCATGATGGCCATCGTGGAACCTTCGAAGCTCGAGGGCTTCATGAAGGTCGTCGAGAAGTGGGACGTCGAGACGAGCGTGCTCGGCGAGGTCACCGACACGGGCCGGCTCAGCATCATGTGGCACGGCGAGGAGATCGTGAACGTCGACCCGCGCACGGTCGCGGTCGACGGCCCCGTCTACGAGCGCCCCGTCGCCTACCCGAGCTGGATCGACGCCGTGCAGGCCGACTCAGCCGCGGGCCTCGCGCGCCCGCAGACCGGCGACGAGCTGCGCGACCAGTTCCTGCGCCTCATCGGCTCCCCCAACCAGGCGGATGCCTCGTGGATCACGAACCAGTACGACAAGTACGTGCTCGGCAACACCGCGCTCAGCTACCCCGACGATGCGGGCATGGTGCGCGTCGACGAGGCATCCGGTCTGGGCGTCTCGGTCGCGACCGACGCGAACGGCCGCTACTCGTACCTCGACCCGCGCCAGGGCGCGAAGCTCGCGCTCGCCGAGGCGTACCGCAACGTCGCCGCGACCGGCGCCGTGCCCATGGGCGTCTCCGACTGCCTCAACTTCGGCTCACCTGAGAACCCCGAGGTCATGTGGCAGTTCAGCGAGACCGTCGAGGGCTTGAGCGACGGATGTCTCGAGCTGGGCATTCCCGTCACGGGCGGCAATGTGAGCTTCTACAACCAGACCGGCGACGTGCCGATCCACCCGACCCCCGTGATCGCCGTGCTCGGCGTGATCGACGACGTCGCGCGCCGCATCCCGAGCGGCTGGCAGGACGACGGGCACAACATCTACCTGCTGGGCGACACCGCGGCCGAGCTCGACGGGTCGGCGTGGGCCGGCGTCGTGCACGGGCACCTCGGCGGGCGGCCGCCGGCCGTCGACCTGGGTCGCGAGAAGGCGCTCGCGGAGCTGCTGAACGCGGCCGCGATCGAGGGTCTCGTCGACTCGGCGCACGACCTCTCCGACGGCGGCCTCGCGGTCGCGCTGGCCGAGGCGGTCGGTCGCTTCGGCGTGGGTGCGCGCGTGTTCCTCGGCGAGGTGACCGAGGATGCCGGGCTGGATGTGGCGACGGCGCTGTTCTCGGAGTCGACCGGGCGCGTCATCGTGACCGTGCCGCGCGAAGACGACGTGCGCTTCCGCGGCCTGTGCGAGGGGCGCGGCTACTCGGTGCGCCGCATCGGCGTGACGGATGCCTCGTCGCAGGCGCTCGAGGTGCAGGATGCGTTCACCGTGTCGATCGACGAGCTGCGCAAGGTGAACCGCGCGCCGTTGCAGGACGCGTTCGGCCCGGTCGTCGGGTACTGATCGGGGCTCTCGAGCGTCGCTTCGCGCTCGGGTTCGAGAACGCCGGATATTTTCTGCGCGAAGCGCGCTACAGGTATTGCGGTGTATCGGCTTCGGGGTGTAAGCCATCATCGACGCCGTGGTCCAGGGGTGGGTGCGTTAGCTGAATTACCGACGCCGCAAAGGAGCCCCTCATGTGGAAGACCGCACCCCATCAGCCGGTTACGCCGTCGCGACCGACGGCGCATGACGATCCACCGCGCCGGCCGCGCTGGAGGCGCGCCGCCGTCGCCATCGGCCTCGCCGCGGCACTCGTCGGCGCCGGCACCGCCCCCGTGTTCGCTGCCCCCGGGACCCAGGGCGTCATCGAGTGGGGTGCCGCCAACCGGCCGCTGCCGGTTCCCGCCGAGGCGGGATCGAACGTCACCGCCGTGGCGGCCAGCAAGTCCAATCCGCCGCATGCCTTGGCCCTGCGCGCCGACGGCTCGGTGATCGGCTGGGGCAACAACGGCAGCGGCCAGGCGACGCCGCCGCCCGCGGCCCAGTCCGGCGTCATCGCCATCGCGGCAGGTTCCAGCCATTCACTCGCGCTGAAGTCCGACGGATCGGTGATCGGCTGGGGCTCGAACGGGCAAGGCGAGACGACGATCCCGCCGGCCGCACAGTCGGGAGTGGTCGACATCGCTGCGGGCTCCCTCGTCTCACTCGCCGCGAAGGCGGATGGAACCGTGGTGGCCTGGGGTGCTTCGACCCAGGTCACCGCGCCG
Source organism: Agromyces aerolatus (assembly GCF_031432255.1). NCBI lineage: Bacteria > Bacillati > Actinomycetota > Actinomycetes > Micrococcales > Microbacteriaceae > Agromyces > Agromyces aerolatus. The sequence continues at coordinate 618,834 of NZ_JAVKGQ010000001.1, forward strand.
AGCGGTGGCTTCCCGACGGGAGTGACCGCGGTCGAGGTGGCCTTCGGCTGGGCCGTGGCGCTGAAGTCCGACGGCACGGTCGTCAGCTGGGGCTCGCCCGGCTCGCCGACTCCCCCGCCCGGGCTGTCCGGCGTGGTCGCGATCTCGGCCGGGCTCGACCACGCGCTCGCGCTGAAGTCCGACGGATCCGTGGTCGGCTGGGGCAACAACTTCGCGAATCAGGTCCCCCCGCCACCTGCGGCGAGCTCGGGCGTCATCGCCGTGGCCGCCGGAGTGTCGCACTCACTGGCCCTGAAGTCCGACGGCTCGGTCATCGGCTGGGGCAACAGTGTCGCGGCGACGCCGATCCCCGAGGCCGGCAGCGGCGTGGTCGCGATCGCGGCCGGGTCCGACACCTCCCTGGCGGTGAAGGATCTCGGCGCCGCCCCCACGATCGCCGGAACGCCGCCGGCGGGCGCGGTCGGCGAGCCGTACTCGTTCGCGTACACCGTCACGGGGGTTCCCGCCGCGACGACCACCGTGACGAGCGGATCGCTTCCGCCCGGGGTGACGCTGTCCGCCGATGGGGTACTTTCCGGGGCGCCGACCGCCTCCGGCGAGTACGCGTTCGAGGTGACCGCGTCGAACGGGGTCAGCCCGGATGCCGTCATCGCGTCGACGATCACCGTGCAGCAAGCGCCGACGATCTCGGGCACGCCGCCGAACGGCGCGGTCGGGACCGCGTACTCGTTCGCGTACTCCGTGACCGGGGTTCCGGCGCCGACCGTGACGCTGCAGGCGGGCGCGCCGCTCCCACCGGGACTGTCGCTCTCGCCCGAGGGGGTGATCTCGGGCACGCCGACCACGGTGGGTACGTACTCCTTCGCCGTGGAGGCCTCGAACGGGGTCGACCCGACCGCGCTGCTCGGGTCGACCATCACCGTGAACGAGGGTCCGGCGATCTCCGGGACGCCGCCGGCGGGCATCGTCGGCAGCGGGTACTCGTTCACGTACACCGTGACCGGGACCCCGACGCCGACCGTGTCGTTGGCCTCCGGCACGCTGCCGCCCGGACTGACGCTCTCGTCTGCCGGGGTGCTCTCGGGGACGCCGACCACGGCCGGGACGTTCACCTTCACGGTGGGCGCGTCGAACGGTGTGGGGTCGGACGCGACGGTGACGTCGACGGTCACGATCCAGGCGGCGTCCAAGCCGAAGGCGGATGTCTCGGTGGCGATCACGGGTCCCAGCACGGCGAAGAAGGGCACGCCCGTCTCCTACGTGGTGACGGTGCGCAACGCCGGCCCGCAGCAGGCGGTGAACGTGCACTCCACCCTCCTGGTGTCGTCGGACTTCACCATCCAGACGATCCCGTCGGGCGCGACCAAGGTCGGTCAGCTCGTGATCTTCCCGACCGCGAGCTTCGCCACCAACCAGCAACGCCAGTACTCGGTCACGCTGCTGCCGAAGGCGAACTCCGGCACCGCGCACCTGGCGGCGGCGACCGCGTCACTGGTCACCGGTGACCCCAAACTCACCAACAACGCCGCGGCGCTGTCGGTGAAACTCACCAAGTAGCCCACCCCGGGCCGGTAGCGGGATCCTCCTCGGAGCGATCCCGCTTCCGGGTGCCCCGACCGTGCCAGACTCGTCTCGAGCACGCACTCGCGGATGGAGGCAGGTCGATGGCTGATGGGCGGCAGGCGTACTCCGACGGGTACGCGGCCTCGCACGGGCGGTTCGCGCTCATTCCGGCGGCGTACGTGTTCCTGTTCGACGGCTCCGCGGGCGACGGTGACGAGCGCGTGCTGTTGCAGCGTCGCGCCAACACCGGGTACTACGACGGGTGGTGGGCGGCGTCGGCCGCGGGGCACGTCGAACCCGGTGAGTCGGTGTTCGCGTGTGCGGCACGCGAGGCGGCCGAGGAGATCGGCGTCGAGCTGTCGGAGTCGGCGCTGCAGCCGCTGACCGCCATGCACCGCACGACCGTCGGCGGCGGCCCGATCGAACAGCGCGTCGACGTGTTCTTCGCGTGCCTCTCGTGGGCCGGCGAGCCCGCGCTCCGCGAGCGGAAGGCCGACGCCCTCGAGTGGTTCGCGCTCGACGCGCTGCCCGACGAGATCGTGCACCACGAACGCTTCGTGCTCGAGGGCCACCGCGACGGCACCCTCCTACCCGTCACCGCCTTCGGCTTCTGAACGGCGCTCCCCTCTGATCCTCCATCGAGAAGTCGCAGATGGCGGGTCCGCGGCGAAAGCACCCGCCATCCGCGACCGTTCGGAAGGATCTGGGGTCACTGACGGGTGCGGCGGACGGCTTCCCAGAGGGCGGACCAGTCGGCCGGGGTGAGGCGGGCGGGGAGGGCGTCGGCCGGGATGCCTCGGCGGGCGAGCCAGGTCTTGGCGTTCGGCAGCGGATGCGGCGCGCGGGACAGGACCTGCGCGAGGCCGCGACCGCGACCGCTGAACAGCGCGGCGACGTACGCCTGGTAGGCCCGACGGTCGCGGTCGGGCACGAGTGGCTCGGCGCGGCGGCGGATCGTGAAGAGTCCGCCGTCGACCGACGGTGCCGGCCGGAACGCGCGAGCCGGTACACGCCGGTCGAGCGCGAACTCGAACCACGGCGCCCATTGCACCGTGAGCTGACTCGTGCCGCCGACGCCGCACCGGCGCCTGGCGACCTCCCACTGGGTGAGCAGGATCGCGTCGGTCCACGCGGGTTCGGCGAGGACGCGTCGCAGGACGGCGGTCGTGACGTGGAACGGCACATTGCTCGCGATCACGTGCGGCGTCCCGGGGAAGCGCCAGGACAGCGCATCCGCGGTGACGACACGCACCGGCGACGGCGCGTTCGGCGAACCGGGCGGAGCATGTTCGCGCTGCGTCGAGCGGCGGTCGGCGCCGCTCCGAGGCATCCGCCCAGGGTCGTGCGCCGGGGCCGAGTGACCCGCCGGGCCAGCGCGGTGCGAGCCGCCGTCGCGGCGGTCGGCGCCGCCGCCGCCGCCGAGCTCACGCCGGAGCGCGTCGGCGCGTCGGGGATCGAGCTCGACGGCCGTGAGCGGACGGCCCAACCGGGCGAGCGGCCGGGTCAGCGCACCGCCGCCCGCGCCGAGCTCGACGATCGGGCCATCGGTAGCGCCGACGAGCTCGGTGACGCGATCGATGACGCGGCGGTCGACGAGGAAGTTCTGACCGAGCTCATGCCGGCCGCCCACGGGTGGCGAGACGGGACCGCGCGGCCGGTGCGGGCTCGATGGGTGACGTGAGAGATCTGAGGATCGATGGGTGTGCAACTGCTGCTCCGCTGGCGAGAAGACCTGCAGCCGGGCACGCCGAACGCGCACCGGCCATGGACAGGTGGCCGAGGCGAAGAGTCGCGAAAGAAGGGCCGGACGCTCCGCCTCAGGCGGTGCGGGGCCGAATGATCATCGCGGAGAAGTCAACTGACACGGTTCGAGAGCCTAGCAAGGCACGCCGACCCGTCACAATCTGCGGGTGCGGAGCGCGCAACACCCGCAAATTGTGACGGATTCGAGCGGATGCCTCGGTCAGGCACCCTGCGGCGGGTGGGCGAGCAGGTCGGCGCGCTCGGCGAGGTATCGGTCGAGGGGGACGAGGGCGTTCGCCTGAGTCGGGCTCCAGCGGACCTGCACCACGCCGTCGCGCAGCTGCACGTCGGCGTCGGGGTCGGTGAGCGCGCCATCGGCGAGCGCGGCGGGGTCCAGGGCGACCGGGCGCGCGTCGAACACCACGGTCTCGCCCTCGGCGATGCCGCCCTTCACGGCGGCCGCCCGATAGGCGCGATGCTCGGCGACGGCGTTGGCCGTGATCGACCGACGCGCCGGACGTTCGGCGCGGACGACCCGGCCCGCCTCGTACACGCGCCCGGCGTCGTCGAGCACCAGCACACCGAGCCGCCACACACGCCCGACGGGGCGCAGCCGCGCCGGCCGCGGGAAGCCCAGGACCCTCCGCGCGGGCTCGTAGTCGGCCAGCACCTCGGTGCGCGCGCCGGCGGCCGCGAGCGTCGCGACCGCGTCGGTCACCGCCCGCCGTGCGACGGCGAGCGCGAGCGCCGCGGCCTCGCCACCCGAGCCATCCGGCCAACCCGAGGCATCCGGCCCACCCGACGCATCCGCGCCACCCGAGGCATCCGGCCCACCCGACGCCTCCGCGCCCCCCGAGCCATCCGGCCCGCCCGAGGCATCCGGCCCGCTCATCGCGACCGCTCGATGAGGTCGAGCAGCCCGAGGCCGTAGGCCTCGGCGGGGTCGGGATGCTCGAACCGGCGCCGCTCACCGGCGAGCTCGAGCTCGACCTCGAACGCGTCGTCGAGGCGCCGCAGCGCCTGGAACGTGTTCCGGAGCAGGTCCCGCAACTGGTCCTCGCGCGGCAGCCAGACGGCGTCGCCGAGACTCAGCGAGTCGAGCGCCCACTCGGTCGTCCCATTGAACCCGAGGATCGTCGCCCCCGACGGCGTGCGGTGCGACTCGATGGTCATCTCGCTCACCGTGAAGACCTGGGACTCGAACTCGTGCTCGGTCTGATCGGGCAGGTCGAGCTGGAAGCGATCACCCGAGGTCGGATGCCATTCGAGGCCCGCGCGTTTCAACGCGACGGCGAGTTCCCGGCTGATCATGGTTCCAACGTACGCGCATCGAATCGGCAGACCGATCCGTGCCCCGCTACGCGGCGACCGCGATCCCCATCCGGCGCGGGTCGCCGCATGAGCGCATCTCGCCCGTGGCCTGGTCGATGGTGATGCCGTCGAAGTTGCCGGTCATCGAGTTCCAGGGGCCGATCTCGCGCGTCCACAGCCGGTTGCGGCCGGCCCACCGCTGCACGTCGGCGAGCACGGCGTCGGGGAACCCGGACTCGAGCGTCGTGCCGGGCACCCAGCCGCGCGCGGGGTCGTGCGGGCGTGCGCCGAAGCGCGGCTCCGCGACGCTCTGCTCGATCGGCATGCCGAAGTCCATGAGGTTGACGAGGTTCTGCAGCACGCACGCGACGAGCGAGACCGACGGTGAGCCCGAGACGATCACGGGCGCGCCGTCGCGCAGCACGAGGCTCGGCGCGAGGTAGATGGTCGCCCGCTCCCCCGGCTGCGGCATCACGCGCTGGAAGAACGAGCCGCCGCCGGCCAGCTGGAACCCCTCGGCGTAGAGGCCGTTCACCCACGGCGACGCCATGTGCGAATGCGTGAGCGTTGCGACGTTGTGGTCGGCGTCGATCACCGAGAGGTGGATCGTCCCGGGTGAGGGCGGCGTGGCGCCGGCCGGCGCGGCGAGCGTGTCGAGCAGCGCGAAGCGCTGCCGCGCGTACTCCTTCGAGAGCAGCACGTCCATCACGCGTGCGTCCTCGCGGAAGCGGCGCTCGCGCGGCGCGGCGTAGTAGACGGCGTTGTGCACGGCGATGAGCGCCGAGAGCGTCTCGGGTGAGGCGCTGGCCGGTCCCAGGGCCGCGAGGTCGAGCTGTTCGAGCATGTTGAACGCCTCGACCAGCTGCAGGCCGCCGTCGTCCGGCGGCGCCGACCCGATGAGCTCGAAGCCCCGGTAGGTCCCGCGGACCGGGTCGGCCCACTCGGGCTCGTAGGCCTCGAAGTCGGCGATCGTGATGACGCCGCCGTCGGAGTCGCTCGCCGCGCAGAACGCGCGCGCGAAGTCGCCCAGGTAGTAGTCCATGCCCTCGTCGCGCAACCGCTTGAGCGTGCGCGCCGTACGCTCCTGCACGAGCGCCTCGCCGGGGCCGATGAGCGAGCCGTCACGGAAGAACATCTCGCGCGACTGCGGGTTCCGGCCGAGGTTCTGGCGCGCGTGGTACATCTCGCCGAACAGGTACGGCGACACCGCGAACCCCTCGCGGGCCGCGTCGATGGCGGGCGCGAGCAGCCGCCCGACCGGCATCGTGCCGAATCGTTCGTGGGCGGCCGCGAAGGCCGGCCACCACCCGGGCACGGGCACCCCGCGGGCGCGCGTCAGGTCGGCGCCCCCGAAGTCGGGCAGCTCGGCGAGCGGCGCATTGATGTTGCCCGACAGGTACGACGCCGTGCCGGTCGCGGCCTCGCGGTAGACGAGCGAGATCCCGCCCGTGATCGAGGTCATGTGCGGCTCGGTCACGAGCTGCGTCGCCGCGACGGCCAGCGCGGCGTCGAGCGCGTTGCCGCCCTCGCGGAGCACCGCGGCGCCCGCCTCGACAGCGATCGGCTCCGAGCTGACCACCATGCCCCGGGTGCCGGTGACGACGGACTTCGCGCCGAACCGGCCGGGGGTCGCGTACTCAGGCTTCACCAGATCCTCCTCGTCGCCGCGTCGACCGCGGCCTATCCCACCTCGACGGCTTCGCGACGCGCGCGCTGCGCCACCGGGTCCGGCACCGGGATGGCGCCCAGCAGCGTGCGCGTGTACGCGTTCTCGGGGTCGTTGATGACCGCGTCGGTCGGGCCGTTCTCGACGACCTGCCCGTCCTTCATCACGAGCACCCGGTCCGAGATGGTCGACACCACGTAGAGGTCGTGGCTGATGAAGATGCAGGCGAAGTCGTGCTCGCGCTGGAGCCTGGCGAGCAGCTCGAGCACCGTCACCTGGACGGTCACGTCGAGCGCGGAGGTCGGCTCGTCGGCGATGAGCACGTCGGGCCGGTGCGAGATCGCGCGCGCGATGGCCACCCGCTGGCGCTGCCCGCCCGAGAGCTCGTGGCGCCGCCGCTCGATCCACGTCGGGTCGAGATCGACGGCCGCGAGCAGCTCGCCCGCGCGTCGCCGCAGCTCGCGCGTGTCGCGCACCGTGCCGCTCCGCCAGAGCGGCTCGGTCACCACACGCCAGAGCGGCAGGCTCGGGTCGAGCGAGGACGTCGGGTCCTGGAACACGACGCCGAGGCGCGAGAGCGCCCGCCGGCGGTTGCGCCCGCGGAGCCCGACCAGCTCGGTGCCACCGAGCGAGACCGACCCCTCGGTCACCGGGGCCAGGCCGAGGATGGCGCGCGCGATGGTCGACTTCCCGGATCCGGACTCGCCCACGATCCCGAGCGTCTCGCCGCGCGCGACCGTGAGCTGCGCGCCGCGCACGGCGGCACGCCGGTTCTCCTCGGTGCGCGGGCGCCGCAGGCCCGACCGGCGGTACTCGACCACCAGGTCGCGGACCTCGAGCGCCGGTTCGGCGGCGCGATCGGCACGGCTCGGCGCCGAGGCATCCGGAACCTGCGCGGTCGCGACCTGCGCGCCCGGCTCGGTGGCGACCTCCGCGCCCGGCTCGGTCGCGATCGTCGCGCCCTCGGTCACCTGACCGGATGCCGCGCCCGCGGCCGGCTCGGACGCGACGCCCGAACCCGCCGGGGCCGCCTCGGGCCCGTCCTCGCCGTGCAGCGCGCGTGCCGCGGCAAGCAGCGACCGCGTGTACTCGTGCTGCGGGTTTTCGAAGATCGAGAACACGTCGCCCGACTCCACGACCCGCCCATTGCGCATGACGACGACGGAGTCGGCGATGTCGGCGACCACGCCCATGTCGTGCGTCACGAAGACCATGCCCATGTTCTCGCGCTGGACGAGCTCGCGGAACATCGCGAGCAGGTTGCGCTGCGTCGTCACGTCGAGCGCCGTGGTCGGCTCGTCCGCGATCAGGAGCGCGGGCTCCCACGCGACGGCACCCGCGGCCATGATGCGCTGACGCTGCCCGCCCGACAGCTGGTGCGGGTAGCGCTGCAGCAGGTCGTCGTAGCCGCCGAGCCCGACCAGCTCGAGCAGCTCCTGCGGCTCGCGCCGCCGACGCGAGGTCGCGGACTCGTGCGCGCCGATGGCCTCGGCGAGGAAGTCACCGACCGTGTGCAGCGGGTTCAGGGCCGTCATCGGCTCCTGGTAGACGCACGCGATCTCAGCGCCGCGGTACCGCCGCATGTCGGACTCGGACGCGCCGATCAGCTCGGCGCCCCGGAAGCGGATCGAACCGTGACGCTCGGTGCCGGGCGGCAGCAGGTTCGGCACGGCCATCGCCGTCATCGACTTGCCCGCACCCGACTCGCCGACGAGCGCGACGACCTCGCCGGGCGCGACCGTGAACGACGTGCCGTGCACGATGGGCTTGCCCGAGATCTCGATCCTCAGGTCCGAGACGGTCAGCAAAACCTCGTCGCGTGCGTTCATGCGTTGACCCCCGTTCCGACCGACATGCCGTCAGGGCGCTGCGCGGCGGCCGTCCGCGCGGGGCGGCGGCGCCGGGTGACGCCGCGAGGGTCGAGCAGGTCGCGCACCCAGTCGGCCACGTAGCCGAGCGCGACCAGCAGCGCGACCAGGACGATGCTCGGGATGAGCAGCTGCCACGGGCTCTGCATGAAGTACTGCTGCCCGGTCGCGATCATCAGACCGAGCGAGGGACGCGGCGGCGTGATGCCGAGCCCGAGGAAGCTGAGCCCGGACTCGAGGCCGACCGCGAACGCGAGCGTGAGGAATCCCTGCGCGAGCACCAGCGGGCCCACGCCGCGCAGCAGCGGCCCGCGGATGATCTGCCAGCGCGTGCCGCCGAAGAGCTCGGCCGACTCCACGTGCAGGGCCTGCCGGAGCGAGAGCACCTCGCCGTAGGTGAGGCGCGCGAAGGTCGGGAAGAACGCGATCGCGACCACGGCAACGACCGTCAGGTCGCTCGCCCCGTAGAGCGAGACGATGAGCATCGCGAAGACCAGGTTCGGGAACGCGAGCACGACGTCGACGACGCGCATCAGCAGCAGGTCGGCGAGGCCGCGGAAGTAGGCGGCGAGGATGCCGATCAGGGTGCCGATGACGGCCGCCAGCAGCGTGCCCGAGGCGCACACGATGATCTCGGTGCGCAGCCCGACCACGAGCCGCGCGAACGTGTCACGGCCGAGATTGTCGGTGCCGAGCGGATGCCCCGGGGTGCCGACCGGCGCGAAGGCGTTCGAGACGTCCTGGGCGAGCGGATCGACCGTGCTGAAGATGGGGTAGATGAAGATGAACAGCACCACGAGGGCCATCACGCACGTCGTGATGAACAGCCCGGGGCTGGACCGGTTCCAGATCGTTCGGAACGCGTTTCGCATCGCGGGTCACGCCTCCACTCGGGGGTCGAGGGCTCGGTACAGGAGGTCGACGAGCAGGTTCGTGAGGATGAACACCACGGCGAAGACGATGACGATGCCCTGGACGAGCGGGTAGTCGCGGCCGTTGATGGCGTTCAGCAGCGTGCTGCCGATGCCCGGCCAGTTGAAGACCTGCTCGATCAGGACCGTGGCGCCGAGCAGCCCGCCGAGCTGCAGACCCGAGACCGTGATCACCGGGTTGACCGCATTGCGGAACACGTGCCGGCGGAACACCCGCGTCGGCGGAAGCCCCATGCCGCGCGCCGTGCGCACCCAGTCCTCACGGCGCACCGAGAGGATGGAGGTCCGCGTCACGCGCCCCACGATCGCGAGGAAGCCGAACGAGAGCGCCAGACTCGGCAGGAACGCGAAGTACAGGAACTCGCCGATGCCGTCCTCGGGCGACCGGTAGCCGAGCGAGGGGAACCAGCCGAGGCTCAGCCCGATGACGAGCGACAGGAAGATCGCGATCACGAAGCCCGGCGTCGAGACGGCGACCGAGATGAAGCCCGAGAGCACCCGGTCGAGCACGCTGCCCGGCCAGTTGCCCGACAGCAGGCCGAACGCGAGGCCGATGACGCCGCCGATGACGATCGCCAGGAGCACGAGCGTCACGGTGTTGCCGAGCGGCGACACGATGATCTCGGTCACGGGCGCCGAGTACTTGATCGAGTTGCCCAGATCGCCTCGGAGCAGGTTGCCGAGGTAGGTGACGTACTGCACCAGGATCGGCTGGTCGAGACCGAGCTCCTGCTCGAGGGCGGCGACGGCCGCGGGGTTCACGTCCCCGCCGCCGGCGCCACCCTGCAGGATGATCGATGCCGGGCCGCCCGGGACGGCGCGCACGGCCAGGAAGACCAGTGTCACGACGCCCCAGACGGTGACGACGCCCAGTCCGAGTCGAAGCAGTATGTAGCGAATCATTGAGAACCCATTCGAGTCAGAGGGCGCCGTCCATGGCGCGGCTCAGTCCGTGAGGTGCGCTCCGGCGAGGCTGTACATCGACGAGTAGACGGCCGGGCCGTTGATCATCTCGAAGCCCTCGAGCGCGTCGGTGTAGGCGTACGCCGCGGTGCCCTGACCCCAGGTCACGAAGGGCACGTCCTGCAGGTAGATCTCGCCGAGCTCGTGGTAGATCGCCTTGCGCTCGGGGCCGTCGGGCGTCTTCGCGCCCTCATCGAGCAGCCCGGCGTACAGGTCCTGGTTGATGCCGAAGCTGCGCACGAACGTCGGCTCGCCGATGAAGGCACCGGTGAGCGCCGACGGGTCGTCGATCGCCGCGGGCGGGCCGCCGATCATGAGGTCGTAGGAGCCGGCGTTGCCCTTCGCGATGAGGTTCGCGTAGTCACCGGTCTCGATCTCGGCCGTGATGCCGATCTCCTCGAGGTTGCTCTTGACGACCTGTGCGCGCTCGCTGTGACCGAAGTACTGCGAGTTCGTCAGCAGCGTGACGGTGAAGCCGCCGCCCGGGAAGCCGGCCGCCGCGAGCAGCTCTTCCGCCTTGTCGAGGTCACGCGCGTAGTGGTTCGCCTGCTCCTCGTCGAAGTACTCGCTCTCCTGCGAGATGGGCAGGCCGCCGTTGGCGGAGCCGTAGCCGAGCGTGCCGACCTCGTTGATCGCGTCGAGGTCGACCGCGTAGGCGATGGCCTGTCGCACCTCGGGGATCGCGATCGGGCCCTCGGTGAGGTTGAACTGCAGCGCGCCGTAGAGGCCGTAGGCGGTGTCGAGCGTCACGCCGTTCGCGTTCTCGAGCGTCGCGTAGTCGGCGGCGGGCACGTAGTCGATGAACTGCACCTGCCCGCTGATCAGCGCCTTCACGCGGGTCTGCGCGTCGGCCATGAAGGTCATCTCGATCTCTTCGAGCTCGACCGAGTCCGCGTCGTAGTAGGTCGGGTTCGCCTCGAGCGTGTAGGAGACGCCCTTCTGGTAGTCCGTGATCATGAAGGGGCCGGCACCCACGGGAACGCCGTCGGCGTCGACCTCCTCCTCGGGGACGATCGAGTTCAGCGGGTTGGCGATGACCTTCGGCAGCGCGGTCTGCGGCTCGCCGAGGGTGAGCACGACGGTGGTGTCGTCGGGCGTGTCGATCGCCGAGATGTTCGCGAACGACGTCTGGTCGGCGGCGCCGTTCTCGGGCACCGCGAGGTATTCGTAGGTGCGCTTGACGTCGGCTGCGGTCAGCGGGTCCCCGTTGGAGAACTCGAGTCCGTCGCGCAGCGTGAACGTGTAGGTGAGGCCGTCCTCGGTCACCTCGTACTCGGAGGCGAGCGCGGGGACCACTTCGCCGTCGGGGCCGTAGGCCAGCAGGCCGCGGCGCACGAGCGTGGTGACCTGGCGGTTGGCGGAGCCCTGGTCGACGCCGGTCTTGAAGCCGGGGGGCTCGGCCGAGAAGCCGATCGTGAGGGTCTGGTCGGCCGCGGCTTCGCCGCTGCCGCCGTCGCTCGAGCCGCTCGCGCAGCCGGTGAGGCCGAGGGCGAGCGCGAGGCCGCCGGCGAGGGCGACGGCGCCGAGCCGGGAGCCGCGCGGGCGCCGGGGATTGAGGATGTTCATGCTGTGGTGATCCGTCTCTTGAGGGCCCCGAGGGGCATGCGGAGGGGAAATGCGTGCCCGGCTGCAATGCCGAGGACCGGCGCCGTATTGGGAACGTTCCCGATCGGCGTTCGTCCCACTCTGTCGCAGGTTGGGAACGATGTCAATATCATGGGGGGAAGATTTGCCGTGAGCGCCTGGTCTGCCTCGGTGGCGGCGCACGGCTCGTCCGCTACGATTCATCGACCGAACAGGAGCGACGCATGGCGCACGGAGCAGTGACCATTATCGACGTTGCACTGGCCGCAGGCGTATCCAAGTCCGCGGCGGCCCGCGTCCTCGCGCAGAGCGGGTCCGCGAGCGAGAAGACCCGGAAGAAGGTCCTCGAAGCCGCCGACCGCCTCGGCTACCGCCCGAACCAGCTGGCCAGGGCCATGAAATCCGGGGCCACGAACACCATCGGCATCGTGGTGCCCGACGTCGCGATCCCGTTCTTCTCAGCGGTGGTCCGCGGGCTCGCCGACACCGCGAGGGCGGCCGGATTCGAAGTCCTGGTCAGCAACACCGACAACGACGCCGACATCGAGGCCAGGGCCCTCGAGCTCCTGGCCGAACAGCGGGTCGACGGCATCGTCATCGCCCCCGTGTTCCAGCGCGACCCCGCCGCGATCGTCCGCCTGCACCGCGAGGGCATGCCGATCGTCCTGCTCGACCGCAGCATGCCGGGCCTCGAGCTCCTCCCCCTCGTCTCGGTCGACCACGTCGACGCGACCGAGTGCGCCGTGCGCGCCCTCATCGACGACGGCCACCGTCGCATCGCGCTCGTCACCGAGGCATCCGCGGCGCCGTCCGAGCTCGCCCAGCTGACCGACCGCGCGACGGACGACGCCGACCGCTCCCTGCTGCGCCCCTCGGCGCAGCGACTCATCGGCTACGTGCGCGCGCTGCGCGCCGCGGGACTCGACGTCGACGACGAGCTCATCATCCGTTCGGGCTACACGACCGCGGATGCGCAGCGGGCGGTTCACGACTTCCTGGGGCGCGGCATCGACGCCACGGCCCTGCACGCCACCGACGCCGTGCTGAGCTCGGGCGCCTACCGAGGCATCCGCGCCTGCGGCCTGAGCGTGCCCGACGACCTGTCCTTCATCGGCTTCGACGACCAGGACTGGACGACCATGGTCGAGCCGGCGGTCACGGTCGTCGAACAGCCGCGGCAGCGGCTCGGTGCCACCGCGACCACGATCCTGGTCGGGATCATCCGTGGCGGCGCGACGGAACCGCTGCGCCAGATGCTCGCTCCCGAGCTCCTGGTGCGCGGTTCCGTCGCCGCCCCGTCCGCACGCGCGACGGTTCAGTCGCGGTAGCTGCGAGCCGTCTCCGCGGCGACGCGGCCGTCACGCACGTCGGCCTCGAGCGCCGCGTCCGGTCGCGCGGCCGGGTCGCCGTAGCCGCCCGCGCCGGCCGTCTCGATCGACGCCCACTGGCCCGGCTGGAGGACGGTGTAGCCGTGATCGATGGGCGTCGCGTCCTCGCTGAGCACACACCGGGCGGATGCTCCTGGGCCGCCGCCGAACACGCCCCACGGCTGCGACTTCTGCCGGCTGGTGTCGAGCCAGAAGTGCACGTTCTCGGCCTCGGCCCGGATGCGGCGACGGATGCCCATGCCGCCGCGGTGCTCGCCGATGCCGCCCGAGTCCTCGATGAACTCGTAGGCCTCGACCATGAGCGGGTACTCGGTCTCGAGGCTCTCGACCGGCAGGTTCGACGTGTTCGTCATGTGCACCTGCACGCCGTCCAGGCCGTCCTTGTTGTACCGGGCGCCGCTGCCGCCGCCGATGGTCTCGAGGTAGACGAAGTCCCGTCCGCGCGCGTGGTCGTGGCCCGAGAAGTGCACGCCCGTGTTGGCGCCGTTCGAGGCGCCCGTGATGCGCTCGGGCACGGCCGGCGCGAGCGCGCCCTGGATCAGGTCGACGATCCGCTGGCAGGTCTCGCTGCGGCCGTTGACCGCGGCGGGCGCCGAGCAGTTGATGATCGACCCCTCGGGCGCCTCGATCGTCACCGGGCGGTAGAGCCCGGCGTTCGGCGCGATATCGGGGTCGATCAGCGTCTTGATCGTGTAGTAGACCGCGGCGTACAGCCCCGTCCAGACCACGTTCACGCTCGCGCGCACCTGCGGCGGGTTGCCCGCGAAGTCGAAGAGCATACGGTCCCCCTCGACCACGATGCGCACCCGCAAGGTGAGCTCGTCGTCCAGCTCCGGGCAGTCGAAGCGGTCCTCGAACGTGTACTCGCCGTCGGGGAACTCCGCGATCGCGGCCCGCGTGCGGCGCTCGGTGTAGTCGAGCAGCTCGGTGCCGATCGCGCGCACGACCTCGACGCCGTAGCGCTCGCAGAGCTCGCCGTACCGCGTCACGGCGACGCGCAGGGCGGCCTCCTGCGCGCGCAGGTCGGCGATGCGCTCCTCGGGCACCTGGCAGTTCAGCAGGATCAGCTGCAGCAGCTCGTCCTGCCGGACGCCCTCGCGCACGAGGTGCACGGGTGGGATCCGGATCGCCTCCTGGAAGATGTGCGCGTGCCCGCGGTCGCCGAAGTCGGCGTGGTGCGCGAGCGTCGCGGCCCAGGCGGTGAGCTCGCCCTCCACGAAGATCGGGGTCGCGAGCACGATGTCGGGCAGGTGCGAGCCGCCGCCCGTGTACGGGTCGTTGCCGATGAACACGTCACCCGGGCGGATCTGCTCGAGCGGGTACTGCTCGCGCAGCGCGGCCACGATGCCCATGAGCGACCCGAGGTGCAGCGGCGAGCCGCCCTCGTCCTGCGCGATGGCCTGCCCCTCGGCGTCGAACAGGCTCGCCGTGCAGTCGCGGCGCTCCTTGATGTTCGGCGAGTACGCGGCCTTGACCAGCGTCTCGCTCATCTCCTCGACGATGGTCGACAGCGCGGAGCCGACGACCTCCACCAGCACCGGGTCCAGCTCGACGGCGGTCATTCCTGCTCTCCGATCTCCACGACGAGGTTGCGGTAGGCGTCCACGCGGCACGTGTCGGACGGGAGCAGGACGGTCGTGGTGTCCATCTGCTCCACGATGGCGGGCCCGGTGATCACGTCGCCGGGCGTGAGCTTCGACCGGTCGTAGACCGGGGTGTCGACGTAGCCGACGGCGGGATCGAAGCACGTGCTCCGGGTCGCCACGACGGCCGTGCTCGGGTCCGACGGCGACAGCTCGTCGCGCTGCACGTCGACGTGGGCGGCCGAGCCGGCCGCCTCGAGCCGGAACGTGACGACCTCGACCGCGGCCTCCTCCGAGCGGTAGCCGTAGACTCGCTCGTGGGCCTCGTGGAAGAGCTCGACCACGGCGTCGACGCCGTCGGCGGCGAACGAGTGGCCGTCGGGGATCTCGACCGCGAGCTCGAAGTTCTGCCCGCGGTACCGCAGGTCCATCCGGCGGGTGAGCGTACGGCCGCCTTCGGCGACCTCCTCCTCGACGAACCAGTCGGCGGCGCGCGTCGCGAGCTCGCCGAAGACCTGGTCGAGGTCCGTGGCCGTGCCGGCGTCCACCGCCGTGATCAGGGTGCGCATGAAGTCGGTCTTGACGTCGGTCATGAGCAGGCCGAGCGCCGACTGCGCGCCCGGGATCTCGGGGATCACGATCGTGCGCATGCCGAGCTCGCGCGCGAGCCGCGAGGCGTGCAGCGGGCCCGCACCGCCGAACGGCACCAGCGCGTACGCGCGCGGGTCGTACCCGCGCTGGACGCTGACCACGCGGATGGCGCGCGCCATGTTCGCCGTGACGACGCGGAGGATGCCGAGCGCGGTCTCCTCGACCGAGAGCCCGAGCGGCTCGGCGAGACGCTGGACCGCGGCGACCGAGGCCGACCGGTCGATCTTCATCTGGCCATTGAGCAGGTACTCCGGGTTGAGCATGCGCAGCACGACGTTCGCGTCGGTCACGGCCGCGTCGTCGCCGTTGCCGTAACACGCGGGGCCGGGGAAGGCGCCGGCGCTCTGCGGCCCGACGCGCAGGTGGTTGCCGCTGTCGATCCACGCGAGCGAGCCGCCGCCCGCGCCGACCGTGTGGATGTCGAGCATGGGCGAGCGGACGGGACGGCCGTCGAGCTCCATGCCGGCCGTGACCTTGGGGCGCCCCTCCTGCACGAGCGAGATGTCGGACGACGTGCCGCCCATGTCGAACGTGATGATGTCGTCGAATCCGGCGGCCGAGCAGATCTGGGCCGCGCCGACGACGCCCGTGCTGGGCCCGGAGAGCACAAGCCGGACGGGCAGCGACTCAGCCGTCGAGAAGGGGATCACGCCGCCGTTGCTCTGGGTGACGTGCGGCACGGCGGTGAGCCCGCGGTCCGCGAGCACGCCGCGCAGGCGCGCGAGGTAGTTCGCGACCACCGGGCCCACGTACGAGTTCGTCACGACGGTCGAGAGCCGTTCGTACTCGCGGAACTCCGGCAGCACGTCGCACGAGAGCGACACGTACGCGTCGGGCAGCTCCTCGCGGACGATCTCGCCGATGCGACGCTCGTGGGCGTCGTTGAGGTAGCTGTAGAGCAGGCAGACCGCGATCGACTCGACGCCCGCGTCGCGCAGCTCACGGACCGCCCGGCGCACATCCTGCTCGTCGAGCGGGGTCTCGACCTTGCCGGTGTGCCTGACCCGCTCGGTGACCTCCATCCGCAGGTGCCGCGGCACCTGTGGCGACGGCTTGTCAGCCTGCGGGTCGTACATGCTGGGCCGCCGGCCCCGGCCGAGCTCGAGCAGGTCGCGGAAGCCGCGCGTCGTGATGAGCCCGGTCCGCGCGCCGCGCCCGGTCAGCAGCGCGTTCGTGCCGACCGTCGTGCCGTGCGCGAAGTAGCCGACCTCGTCGATCGTGCGACCGCCGATCTGGTCGAGGATCTCGGTCACCCCCTGCACGATCGCGCGGCCCGGGTCGTCCGGCGTGCTCGAGACCTTGCGCACGTGCACGCGCCGGGTCTCCTCGTCGAACGCGCAGACGTCGGTGAACGTCCCGCCCGTGTCCACTCCGATGCGCAGGCTCATGCCGTCACCGCTTCCTGGTCGTCGTTGGTCTCGTGTGTGGTGTCGTGCGCGCGGCGCACGGCGTCGGCGTTGAACGGGATCCCGTGCTCGAAGGCGCCGTTGACCTGGCAGACCTGCGCGGCCTGCGCGCTCGCGGCGACGAGGGTCGATCGTATCTCGCGCCCGGTGCCGAGGCCGACGAGCAGGCCCGCAATGAAGGCGTCGCCTGCGCCGAGCGTGTCGCGCACGTTCACCCGGTCGGCCTCCTGGTGCTGGATGCCGTCGGCCGAGCCGAGCAGCGCGCCCTGCGCGCCGAGCGTCACGAGCGCGTACTCGGCGCCGCCGTCGAGCACGCGCCGGACGAGGGCGCGCGCCTCGGACTCGCCGAGGTGCCCGCCCGAGAAGCTCGCGAGATGCAGGTGCGGCAGGTACGGCTCGACCTCGGCGGCGTCGAACCGGGTGCCGAAGTCGAACGAGACCCGGGCCCGCTGCGCCATCTCGGGGACGCGGGGCAGCAACGACCCCGCGTACCCCGAGTGCACGACGTCGTACTCGGCCATGGCCTCCAGCTGCGCATCCTCGAGCTCGAAGAGCGCGGTCGTGCGGTCGGACCGGAGGAACACGCGGTCGTTGCCGATCAACTCCACATCGGCCGTGGCGTTGGGCCCGTGCACCACGCGCGTGAGCGAGGTGTCGACGTGCTCGGCCTCGAGCGCGCGCAGGATCTGCCGCCCGGCGGCGTCGTCGCCGAGCACGCCGAGGTAGCCGGCACGCGCACCGAGCCGGGCGGCGAAGACCGCGACGTTCACCGCGTTGCCGCCCGGGTACATCATGGCCTGATGCAGGTAGCGGTCGGCGACGTTGTCACCGGCACCGAGGACTCTCATGGAAAAGCTCCCGCCCGCCGGTCAGTAGGCGATCTTGTACATGTAGCGGCGCTGCGACGTGTCGTGTCCGCGCCGGGCGGCGACGTGGTCGAGCACGCGGCGCTCGGCGCTCATGAGGGCCAGCACGCTGAGGTCGGGGCGCGACTCGGCGGGGATGCCCGGCAGCGAGAACTGCGCCGTGTCGACCGCGGCCGAGTTGCGGGTCTGCTGCTCGGCGAAGCGCACGACGCGCTCGCCCAGGGCACGGCTGGCGTCCTCGGCGACCAGCGTGACCACGGTCGTGTCCTCGAGGACCATCTCGAGCGGCCCGTGGAAGAAGTCGCCGGCGTTGATCGCGGCCGAGTTCATCCAGCTCATCTCCTGGAAGTAGCACCAGGCCATCATCTTCGCCATCCCGTACGCGGGGCCGCCGCCGACGATGTAGCTGAGCGGCGCGTCCGCGGCGGAGAGCAGGTCGGCGACCCGCTCGCCGGCCTCGGCGACCTCGTCCTTGACGGCGCGGAGTGCGCCCGGCAGCGCGGGGATGCCCGCGCGGAGCTGCGCGGCCTTCTCGGGTGCGCCGTAGGCGTCGAGCAGGGCCGCGGCGATCTGCTCGTTGTGCACGAGCTTCGGCTCGGTGATCGAGATGGTGTCCGGGTAGTCGAGGTGCACGTCGCCGATGCGCGAGAGGCCGTTGTCGCCCTGCCGCGAGATCCCGGCGACGAGTGCGCCGCGCTCCTTCGCGAACTCCGCGGCGGCGACCGTCTCCGGGGTGTTGCCGGAGTGCGAGGCCGCGACGACGAGCGCCTTCTCGTTCAGCCCGACGGGCGCGCGCGAGGTGAGCTCGGCGCTCGTGATGCGCTGGGACACGATCGACGGCGCGTAGCGGTCGAGCAGGTCGAAGGCGGGATACGTGCCGAAGTGCGATCCGCCGCAGCCGACCAGGTAGACGCGCTCGACCCCGCGCTCCACCGCCCGCTCGACGAGCGCGCGCGCCTTGTCGTCCTGGTCGATGGCGTGCTGCACGCATGCCTCGAAGTCGTCGGGAACCGGGATCAAGTCGCTCATCGCTATCGCTCTCTGTTGCGTCGGATCGTGTGCGGGACGTGCGAACCAGAAAAGTGGAACGTTCCCACATCGAGTACTCTTCCGCAGATTGGGAACGGTGTCAACACCTGGATCCGATGGGATGCGGCCGTGGGCGCCGGCGAGACCCGGCCGACGCGGCGCGATCGGGCGAGCGCTGCGCAGCTGGATCAGCGCGGTCGGATCAGCGCGGTCGGGTCAGCGCGGTCGGGTCAGCGCGATGGGTCAGCGCTGCGCGACCGGCGTCCAGGCGCCGCTGCCGGCTTCGGCCACCGTCGCGCCCGCAGCGAACCGCTCGATGCGGAACGGCGCGAGCACCGGCGACGGCGCCCCCGTCGCGATCTCCTCCGCGAGCAACTCACCGAGGATGAGCCCGAGCGTCGCCCCCGAGTGCGTGAACAGCACCGACAGTCCGGGCACCGCGCCCACCGCACCGACCACGGGCTCACCGTCGCCCGGGATCGGCTTGGGCCCGATGCCCACGCGGCTCACGGTCAACCTCGGGCGAGCGGCGAGCACGGCGGATGCCTCGGCCAGCAGCCCGTCGATGGTGGCCGCCGGCACGGACAGCGCGCCGTCGGCGCCGACGACGACCGATCGCTCGGCCCACCCCGCGTCGAGCGACACTCCCCCGTCGGGCCTCGGCCGGACCGCGACGCGCGGCGTGTTCAGCACGGTTCGCACGGGCGCCGGCAGTGGGTCGGTGACGACGAGACACGCCGGCACCGTGGCATCCGGAACCGTCACGCCCAGGGCCGCGAGCTGGGCGGGCGCGCCCGCGCCAGTTGCGAGCACCACCCGGTCGGCGTCGATGCGCCGGCCGTCTGCGAGGCGCACGCCGCGCACCGCACCGTCGTCGATGACGACTTCGGCCGACCCGGCACCCTCGATCAGCTGCGCGCCACCGGCGACCGCCTCGTCGACGAGCGCGGCGACGAGGTACGGCAGGTCGACCCACCCCTCGCCCGGATTGAAGATCGCACCCTCTTCGGCGACCGCCTCGGCGCGGACCTCGGGCAGCCGCGCCGCGACCGCGGCGCGATCGAGCCAGACCGCGTCGTACCCTCGTGACCGCTCCAGCTCGAACGTCGCGCGGAGGCTCTCACCCGGC
This sequence comes from Agromyces aerolatus, assembly GCF_031432255.1. Lineage (NCBI taxonomy): Bacteria > Bacillati > Actinomycetota > Actinomycetes > Micrococcales > Microbacteriaceae > Agromyces > Agromyces aerolatus. Next base: position 638,516 of record NZ_JAVKGQ010000001.1, read on the forward strand.
CGCGCCCACTTGAGGGCGCCGTCGAACCGCAGCCAGCGCGCGCTCCCGGGGTTCCGCGCGAGCCAGGTGCGGTAGCGGTCGATGCCGAGCAGGCGCAGGGCGTGGTACTCGGGCGAACGCGCACCCGACGAGTTGAGCCACGACAGCGAGCGGCCGGAGGCCCCGTCAGCCACGCTCCCGGCCGTGAGCAGCGTCACCTGCGCCCCGGCCCGGACGAGATGCGCGGCGGTCGACGCGCCGAGAACACCGCCGCCGATGACCGCGACCCGGATCGGGTGCGGGCCGGCCGGGCGCAGGTCGATCGGGCGCAGGGCGTGCATCGCTTCCTCCGTCGGCGGGCGCGGACGTCGACAGTCTGGAGGGGCCCCGTGACGAATGCAAGCCCGATACCGCCGGATACCGCGCTTAAGTGGCGTAAGCCCCACCGGGGTGAGGGGTGGGGCTTACGCGGTAGGCATCACTGCCTGACGCGAGCGACGGCTCCGGGGTGGTGAGGGTAGAGCGCCGATCGCGTAAAACTATAGTACCACACTGATATATTCTCTGCAAGGGGACCCGAGTACACTCATCGCCTCAGGGTCCGCAGGCGGATGTCGTGATCACATTTCGACCTATTCTGATATATTGAGATGCGTACAACGAGGTCATCCGAGGGGGAAACACCGGTGTTTTCACTCCGATCCGGCAGCGCGTCGATCCTCGCCGCGCTGCTCATCGCCACTCCGCTGCACGCCAGCACCGCCTCGGGGGCGGCCGAGCCCGACATCACCAGCCAGGCCTGCCTCGCGCGGGTCGGCGTTCCGGTCGCCTGCCAGGTGGCCGACGTCGGCGGCACCGACGCGTTCGGCGCGGGTGCTCGCGCCGCCGATCCGGAAGGCGCGGGCGCCGAAGACTCCGCGCCGCAGGCGACCGGCCTGCCGCCGGGTCTCGTGATCTCGGGCGACGGGCGCATTTCGGGCACGCCGACGCAGCCGGGCATCTCGACCGTGACCCTGACGATCGACGGCCGGCCCGCCGCGAGCGTGCCGGTCGTCGTCTCGAACGTCGACTACATGGCGGTGACCATGTCGGCCGACGCCAAGACGCTGCGGGGCACCCGCTGGGACGGCAGCCACACCGTGCTGCACGAGCAGCTCTACGGCAGCGACGTCCGCGATCTCGGCATCCACCCCGACGGGTCGGTGTACGTGCTCACCCGGCGCACCCTCTTGCGGATCGAAGGGCCGGGACTGGTCAGCGTGGTGGTCGAAGGTCTGGAGTCCGAGGCCATGGACATCGCCTCGAACGGCGACATCCACATCGCCACGCGCAACGAGGTGCTGACGATCCGGGCCGACGGCAGGGCCGTGAACCGGCTGCGCGGCGTCAAGGTCTGGGACGTGGTCGCCGACGACGCCGGCAACCTCTGGACCATCGAGTTCGTGTCCGGCGCTCGGGTCGTCCGGCACATCGACGTCGGCACGGGCGTCGTCCGGCCGCAGGCCGCGGGCGCCGACCCGATCTCGATCGCGGCCAACCGCGGATACGTCTACGTCTCGACCGCTCCCGTGCTGGGAGAGCCCCATCGGGTCGTCGCGATCGGCCCCGATGGCGCGTCGAGCACGGTGATGCCGGAACGTCACCTCCGCGTCGACTACAGCGACGCCTACGGCCTGCTCGCGACGGAGCCGGATGCGAGCTCGCAGCGCGCGTGGGCCGCGCCGCTGCAGCGCAGCGACCTCGCCGACCCGACGTTCAGCAAGATCGCGGTGGCCAAGCATCTGCGGTTCACGGGCGTCCCGCCCGCTCGCGCTCTCGTCGATGAGTTCGACGTCGGGTACGGGCGGGTCGTCCCCGGGGATGTGATCGGTTCGGTTCGTCCGGCGTATGGCACGCATGCGTGGTGGTCGATGCCCGGCGGCACGCCCCAGCATGGGGTGTCGGTCTCGCCGCAGGGTGTGCTCACCGCGGTCGAGGGCCTTCGCCTGGGCCGGCACACGCTGCTCATCGAGGCGCAGATGGACGGTGTCACCCAGCTCGTCCCGGTGGTCGTGAACTGCGCGTGAGCTGAGTCGAGCACACGACCGGTCTTCGACCTAGCGCGCCTTGACCGGGTGGTTCTCGGCAGCGACCCGCTCGCCGCGCGCGATGAGATCCGTGGTGATCGCGGCGTACTCGGTGAACTGGTTCGGGTTCGAGAGCAGCGCCCGCGCACCCTCGTAGCGGAACGTGTCTCCGACCAGCCGCAGGTTCTCGGCGAACTGGTCACGTTGCGCCAGCGGCAGGGAGGCGGTCCCGGGCACCGCGACCGTGCGGAACTGCACGCTGACCGTGCTGCCGGTGAGGCTGTGCAGTGCGGGCCCGGTGGCCGGATCCACGAGCGCACACTGGTCCCACCCTTGCGGGTCACACGAGCCTGCCGCGAGGCCTTGGGCGGCCGCGCCGTCCGCGAGCAGCGTGTTCGTCATCGGTCGGAGGGGGTGCGCGGCGGTCTTCTCGACCCGGTCGGCGGCCGTCCGCAGGACCCCGACGATCGAACGGTTCTGCTGCGTGTATCGCGCCGAGAGGTACACGCCGATCGAGTTGCTCGCCGCGGCGAGGCCCTCGTTCGCGTACTGGCCCGGTGCGAACGAGGCCATCACGAGCTGGTTCGGCTCCGCCGGGTTCCCGAGGCCCGTGATCAGCGCGTTGGTCGTGGCGTCTCTGAAGTAGATCCGCCGGTACAGGTCCGCGTGCGTCACGCTGTCGAGGCCCTGTGACGAGGAGTTCAACAGCGTCAGCCGCATGGGGGCCTGATCGAGCCCGTTCGGGCGAGGCGTTCCGGTGCCGGTCAGGTTCGGCCTCGCGACCTGCGCGGTCGCAAGCGGGGCCTCGAGCGCGCCAACGTCGATCACGTCGGACGCATAATTCTCGGCGACCACGCGGAAGAAGCGGTAGTCCTTCGCGGCGCCCGGTGCGGTCTGCCAGTCGAACGTCGACGTTCCCAGGGTGACCCGGTCGCCGTCGCGCGTCGGCGCGAGGGGCGAGGCCACGGTGCCCAGGGGGTCCCAGGTCTGACCGTCGATCGAGCCCTGGGCGATCGGGAGCGGGAAGGTGGCCGATGTGAGGTCGGCGGACGCGCCCGGGACCTGCCAGGTCACCGGCGACACGGCGAAGCGATACACCGGCCGTGAGGGGTCGTCGGGGCCCGACGGCGGCGCGCCCACCGGCGCCGGGGTCAGCTGCACCGCCTCGAGCGCCGGCCCGTCGACGATGGTCGGGGCGGCGTGCCGATCGGTGACGATGACGCGGAAGCCGAATAGTCCGGCCGCCTCCACCTGGACGACCAGCCGGCCGGTGCCGACCTGCTCCTTGACTCGCACGCCGTGCCTATCGGCCTCGAACTGCACGACCTGGCGATGGCCGGGCTCTCCCGCAGGCTCCACCTGAGCGAAGAAGATGCCGGGGTTGTCGCGGCACGCATCGCCGGAGAACAGGTGCGCGGTCGCGAACGGGCCGGCGGCCGCTCCAGCGGGGATGCTCGCCGGCTGGGTCGGCAGCGGGCCGGCGGCCGCACTCAGTGGCGCGCTTCGCCAGCACCCTTCGGCACGGGTCGGACCCGCGAACGTCCGGAATGCGACCTGGGCGCGCGAGCGGTTGTCGACCTGCACCGACCAGGGCCGGTAGCCGGGCACCATCCACGGGAGGTCGTTCGCGCCGGCGCTCTCGACGACGACGAGGTTGCCTGCCTGGTCGCGTTTGACGACGTGCGAGGACCACTGGTTGCCCAGACCGTGCCCGTACCCGACCCGGGCCTCACCCGAGACATCCGTGAAGAACCGGATCGCCCCGACCACCCCACCATCGATCTGACCGCGATCACCGCCGTCGACGGCCTCCAGGAAGCTCAACCGGCCCAACGTCGGCCACCCCACCGCAAGCTCGGTCCGACCACCCGCACCGAACGGACCGAACTCGATCTCCTGCGGCCACTCGAACTTCGCCGGATCATTCGGACGCAGATTCTTCGCCCACAACTCAGCCCCGGTCACCGCATCGAACGCCAGCAACGCCGGCATATCCCCCGTCAACACCCCCACGGCCAGCATCAACTTGTCTCCGACCGGCCCGAACCGCAATTGCGTGATCTGATCCCGCTCATTGGACCCATACACCGACCCGAACCGGTGCGGACCCGAGTAGTGGAGCATCAGCAGATGCACATCGGGCATCCCCTCGACGCTGTGGTCCACGATCCGCACCCCGCCGTAGTTGAACCCGATCGCCAGATACTCCTTGCCCTGCCACTCGATCCCAGCCAACGCCGTCACCGCGAAGTCCGAACCCTCGACCCGCTGGTTCAACACCACCCCGTCAACCGAGTACTTCGTCGTCACCGACCCATCCGGGAACTTCTGGCCGAGTGCCCCTCCGCCCCTGACGCGCAACACGCTGACGTAGATGTGCTCGCCCGCCACCGCGAGCCGGCTCGCACCCTGCCCGACCCGATTGGCCATATTGATCCCGCCGTAGAACACCGGACCGAACACATCCTTCGGCCACGCATGCGACGTGCCCGCCTCGAACGATCGCAACACCGCCGAACCCCGCGTCACCGGCTCCACGATCTCCACCCGAGACCCGTTCAAGCGCACCACCTGCTCATACCCCAGCCCGAGCACATCAGCAGCCACCGTGTTCGTCCCACCCACCGTCACCCCTGCACCGGGCGGCAGGGATCCGGCCGAGGCAGTCGAAGCGCTGGGCGGTTCGCCCGCCATGGCCGTCGGCACGTTCGCGCCGGTCACGAGCGTCAGCACACTCGCGACGACTGCCGTCCACAGCACACCGCGTGCTCGACGTCGCCTCGGCCCGCGCGCGAGCTGCAGGATCCCCGACTTCCTCTCGTTCATCGGATGTCCCGACTCTCGAAGGTCACCCGTTCACCGTGCGCGAGCAGGTGCGCGGTGATCGTCGTGACGCCTCCGAAGGCGTTCGGGTTGGTGAGCGTCGCACGACCCGCACCGATCTGGAGCACGTCGCTCGGCAGGCGCGGGAGCTCGCGCGCCCGCTCCGGGCGGATCAGCGGCAGGGACGCCGAGCCGGGGACGACGCCCGTGCGGAACTGCACGCCGACCGTCGTCGCCGTGAGGCTGTGCAGCGCGGGCGCGATCGCCGGATCCGCGAGCACGCAGGCGCCCTCGGCACACGAGCCGATGCTCAGACCGCCCACACCCGTGCCCTGGGTCGTGAGCGGGCCCTTCGCGGGCGACACGGCAACGCCGGCCCCTGAGTGGTACGCGGACTTCGTGGTTCCGACGTCCTTGAAGTTGGCGACGACCCGCGGGCCCGTCTCGCGCGAGCGTACCGAGAAGTACACCCCGGTGGAGGCGCTTGCCTGCGCGCTCAGGCCCTCGTTCGCGTACTGACCGGGCTGGAGCGAGTACATGAGCGCCCGGTCGGGGGCCGCCGGATCGCCGAGGCCGGTGATGAGGGCTTTGGTCTCGCTGTCCCGGTAGTAGATCCGCTGGTACAGCTCCGCGTGCGCGGCGGGGTCGAGCCCCTGGCCGAACGCGTCGAGGAGGCTGACCCGCATGGCGAGCTGATCGAGCCCGCTGCCCCGTGGCGCGCCGGTGCCTGACAGATTCATGTTGGCCACGAGCGAGGTCGGCGCCGGGGGCGTGAGCGTGGTGACGTCGACGATCTCCGAGTGCGCACCACCGGCCGCGATCCGGAAGTACCGGTAGTCCTCCGGTGTGCCGGGCCCGGTCTGCCACTGGAACACGGACGCGCCCATCGTGACCTGGTCGCCGGTCCGCGTCGGCGCGAGCGGCGATGCGAGCGTACCGAGGTCGCGCCAGCTCGAACCGTCAGCCGACCCCTGCGCGACCGCGAGCGGGAGCGTCGCATCGGCGAGCTCGGCCTCCGACCCCGGCACGCGCCAGGTCACATCGGTCACGGTGAACCGGTGCACGGGCCGGGATGGATCGTCGTGGCCGGAGCCCGGCACATGGCCGTCGACCGGGGCGGGGGTGAGGCGTGCGGCCTCGAGCCGCGGCGTACCGACGATCACCGGCGCGGCGTACCGATCGGTCACGACGATCCGCGACCCGAACAGCCCATCGGGCTCGGTGTGCACGGCGAACCGGCCCGCACCGACCTGATCGTGGACCCGCAGCCCCGATGCGTCGCCCGACACCTGGACCACCTGCCGGTGACCTGGCTCGCCGACGGGATCCAACTGGACCGAGAAGACCCCGGGCAGGTTCGGCCGGCACGAGTTGCCCGGTTGCTCTCCCCAGACTCGGTGAGCCGTCGCGAATTGCGCGGATCGTGTTCCCGCGGTCACCTGCAGCGGCTGCGTCGGCAGCGGGCTCGTCACTCCATGCATGCCGCTGGTCACCCAGCAGCCCTGCGCCTCGCTGTCGCCCGCGAACGGCTGGATCCGGACTCCGACGCGCGCTCGATTGTCGAACTGCACCGACCACGCGCGGTAGCCGGGAATCATCCACGGCAGGTCGTCACCGCCGCCGGCGGCGGCCGCGGCGAGTTCGCCACCCGCATCCGCCTTGAGCACGTACGTCTCGAACGTCTGGCCGAGTCCGCGGCGGACCGCGACCCGCGGGTCACCTTCGGTGTTCGTGAAGAACCTGGCCACGGCGAGCACCCCGCCGTCCCATGATCTCCAGGTCTCCCCATCGGACAGGTCGATGAAGCTCGTCGTGGCGCGGGTCGGCCAGCCCACCGCGGCCTGCATCTCCCCGCGCGGTCCGAACGTCCCGACCGAGATCACCTCCGGCCATTCGAATGGCTGATCCCATGGCCGGTGGTTCTGCTTCCAGACCTCCTTCCCCGTGATAGCGTCATGCGCCAGAAGCGCGGGAAGCTCCGTGGTGAGTGCGCCGATCACCACGAGGAGCCGACCGTCGTCGACGCCGAACTTCACCTCGGTGATCTGATCGCGCTGCAAGAAGGAACCGGCGCCCGTACGATGCTTTCCCGAGTAGTGCACAAGCAGCGGAGCCACGAGGTCGGGCATCGCGTGGGTCGTGGTGTCGGCGAGACGGACACCGCCCAGATTGAGTCCGAAGGCGAGATGCTCGCGATCGTTCCACTCATACGCGTCCAGCGCCGTGATCGCATAATCCCCGGCCACGGCCCGTTCCAACCCCTTGCTGCCGTCCGGCCGGTATTGCGTGATCACTGCTCCGTCCGCAAGCACCTCTTTCCACCCGGTCTGATGGTGGATCGTCTTGGTCCTGAGATTGCTGACGTAGATGTGTTTCGAGGTCGCGGTTACACGGCTTGCGCTGTGCCCGGCGAGCATGCCGATCATGTTGCTGCCGCCGTAGTACAGAGCCCCATCCTCGGTGCGCGGCCACGTCGCTTCTGCCCCCACCTCGAACGAACGCAGCACATTGGACCCTCGGGTGACCGGGTCCACGATCTCGACGCGGGAACCAGTGAGGCGAACGATCTGCTCGTAGCCGAGGCCGAGGATGTCGACGGTGGCCTCGTTCTTCTTGGCCGGCACCGTGAGGCCGGCGTCATCGGGAAGCGATGCGAGAGTGCCTGCGGCCGAGACATCCGATGCGGTCGGGGCGATCCCAGCCGCCCCCGCCGAAGGCACGCCGAGGCCGGCGATCAGCGCGGCACCGCCGAGCAGGGCGATCGTCGCCCGGTGCACCATGTTTTTCATGATCGTCAGCCTTCCTATTTCGCCCTGATCCAGTGGTTCTCGGCCACGAGCCGCTCGCCGTGGGCGATGAGGTCCGTGGTGATCATGCCGTTGTAGGCGAACTGGTTGGGGTTCTCGAGCATGGCTCGCGTGTGCTGGTAGATGAACGTGTCGCTGAGCAGGGGGAGCTCCTCGGGGACCCGGTTCGGCTGGGTCAGCGGCAGGGAGGCCGCGCCCGGGACCGCGATCGTGCGGAACTGCACGCCGACCTTCGTCGCCGTCAGGCTGTGCAGCGCCGGCGCCTCCCAGGGGTCGGCGAGCCCGAGTGCGCATCTGCTCTCGCCGCACGCCCCCACGCTCAGTCCGTTGGCCGCGGTGCCCATCGTCAGCAGCGAGTTCGCCGCCGGCGAGAGCGTGATGGTGCGCTGGTGCGTCTGGATCCTGTCGCCCGTGGGTTTGAAGACGGCCGCGATCTGGCGGGCGTGCGGCTGGCGCGCGGAGAAGTACACGCCGATGGATGTGGTCGCCGCCGCATCCAGCAGCTCGTTCGCGTACTGTCCGGGTTCGAGCGAGAACATCGTCAGCTGGTTCGGTTCCGACGCGGTGGCGAGCCCGGTGATCAGCGACCTGGTCGTCTCATCGCGATAGTAGATCCGGTCGTAGAGAGCCGCATGCTCGGCCGTGTCGAGCGCCTGGTCCCATGAGCCGCGCAGGCTGACTCGCGCGGGGAGCTGGTCGAGGCCGTTGGCGCGGGGCGCCCCGGCACCCGTGATCATGAGCGTCAGTACCGCGAGCGACGGGGCCGGGGCCGCGAGCTGCGTCACATCGATGACACTCGACGCCGCACCGCCGGCCGTGACCCGGAAGTACCGGTAGTCGTGCACCGCACCGGGGGCGGTCTGCCAGTCGAACACGGCATCGCCGAACGTGAGCCGGTCGCCCTCGAGCGCCGGCGTCTTCGGTGACGCGACGGTGCCGAGCTGGTCCCACGACGTGCCGTCGACTGAGCCCTCGGCGGTCGGGAGGTCGACGGTCGCCTCAGCGAGATCGGTGCCGGCACCCGGCAGCTGCCAATCGACTCCTGAGACCGTGAACCGGTACACCGGCCGCGACGGGTCGTCCGGGTCCATCGTCGCCTTCCAGCCCACCGGGGTGGCCGGGGTGAGTCGTGCCGCCGCCAGCACCGGGGCCGCCGCGATGGCGGGCGCCGCATGCTGGTCGCTGATCACGATCCGAGTTCCCAGGTCGACACCGATTCGCTCGAGCCGCATGGTCAGCCGGCCGCTCCCGACCTGGCTCTCGAGCTCCATCTCGTGCGCCTTCGCCATGAGCCGCACGACACGACGGTTGCCGGGCTCGTCTTTGGGCTCGACCTGGAGGTAGAACACACCCGGTGTGCTCTGATCGCAGGCCTGGCCCCGGGTCCGGTGGGCGGCCTGATACGGGCCGGCGGCCGCTCCAGCGGGGATCGCCTGGGGCGCCGCGGGGAGTGGAGCCGGCACGCCGTGCAGCGCGGCGCCGAGCCAGCACCCCTCGGCGCGGGATGAGCCGGCGAACGAGGTCACCGTGACCTCGGATCTGGAGCGGTTGTCGATCTGGACCGACCAGGGCCGGTAGCCGGGCACCATCCAGGGCAGGTCGCCCACGGGGCCGCTGTCGATCACGA
>NZ_JAVKGQ010000020.1:0-52423 GCF_031432255.1 Agromyces aerolatus
CAGGACAGACCGCCGCGGCCAGGTGTGGTTCATCCCACCCCCACACCTCGACCCCGACCAAACCCCACGACTCGGCGGCACAGCCCGATTCACCCCACAACCCCGACCCGCGGCGGAGGCAGAATCGGAGCCGCCACCACCACCACCAGCACCAGCACCAACACCAACACGACATCGGTCACGCCGACTTTCTGGTGGGCGATACGACAGCGCTCGTATCCGACCGCCAACCGGATCGGCCCGCGCTTCCGGGGCTGCTTCGGGTGGGGGCAACCGAACCTGATCGTGCGATGGCGCGCGCAGTCGCGCGGGAGCCTCGGCCGTCATCCCGCTCGATGACCACGCCTCCCATCCACGGGACGCTCCGGTTCGTGATCCGTTCGGGAGCGACTGGTGGCGGCCGCCGATGCCACGTTCGCGACCACGGCCGAAGGAGCGCACCGACACCGCGACCCGGATCACCACCTCTTCAGCCCTCCGCCCCCCACCCGCCGTCAGGTGAGGGTGGTGAGCGCACGGGTCGCGAAGTCCTTGATCGGATGGCGACGGCCGGGGGCTCCGCCGGCGGCACCCGCGACGAGATGCCCGTCGCGGCCACGCCGAAAGCCCTCGGCGCGCGTCAGTCGCCGAGCAGCAGCCGAGTCGAATGGGCGAGATGCTCGTGCACCGCGACCGACCCGCGGTGCTGCACGTCCGCGAGGAACGACCGGTGCTCGTCGACGAGGTCGCCGAGACCGTAATGCGGCCGCATGTGCAGCAGGAACAGCATCAGCTCGCTCTCGAGCGCCGCGTGCGCCTGGACGATGCGCGAGCTCCCGGAAGCCCCGACGAGTGCGCGGTGAAAGTCGGCGTGCGCCCGCTCGACCGCGAGCCAGTCCTCAGACCCGGCCGCCCCGAGCTCGGCGAGACGCGCGAGCGCCGCCTCCGCGGGTGCTGTGACGTCAGCGGGCCACGTCGAACCGAACCGCTCGTTCGCGATGCGGACCGCCTCGCCCTCGAGCGCCGCGCGGAGCTGCTGCAGCTCGACGATCGCACCCGGTTCGAGCTCCGCGACCCGCACACCGCGATACGGCAGCGCCACGAGGACCCGCTCGGCCGCGAGCCGGTGGAACGCCGTGCGCACCGTATGGCGCGACGCACCCACCCGGTCGGCGACCTGTTCCTCGCGCAACGGCTCTCCGAGCGGCAGGCGACCGCTCAGCACCTCGTCGCGCAACACCTCCACGACCCGATCGACGACGGTCATCCGGATCAACGGCGTCGTCTGGGCCATGCGTGTGGTCCCCGCCCTACGGCCTGGTCACATTCCGGACGATCAGCCACACGACGCCGCCCACCGCGACCGCGACGCCCGCGGCAGCCGCCACGGCCGCGGCCGGCTGCTCCTTGGCGAACCGGCGCAGCTTCACCTTCGTGCGCGCACTCGCACGCGAGACCTGCTTGGGCACGTTGAGCTTGTCCTCGAGCGCGTTCAGCGTGGCCGCGAAGTCGGCCCGCGCATGCTCGACGTTGACGCGAGCCTGGACGCGCGACAAATTGCGCTCGTGCGTCTTCTGGTCGCGCTTCGACCTCTCGGCGACCGGGGTCGGTGCGTCAGTCGCGGTCATAGTCGCCGGTTCCCTTCACGACGTCGAGGTCTTTGCGCAGGCTGTCGATCGACTCGAGCGGTGCCGCGCCGCGCTTGAAGTTGAGGATCGCGATCCCCACCATGATCGCGATGATGAGCAGCAGCACGCCCGACACCGTGAGCGCGGCCGCCCAGCCCGGCATCACCAGCGACAGCGCGAGGATGCCCGTCGCGATGAGGGTGCCGAGCAAGAACACGCCGACGAACGCCGCGGCCGCGATGAGGCCCGCGCCGATGCCGAAGTGCTTGACCTTGTAGGAGATCTCGGCCTTGATCTGGTCGATCTCGGCCTTCACGAGCGTCGAGACCCGGTCGGGCAGTTCGCCGATCAGCGTGAAGAGGGAGCGTTCGTCGTTCGTGGGATCGGCCATGACCGATCGCCTCCCTTCGAGGTCAGGAATCGGATGCGGCGGATGTGCTCGAGCGCGTCGACGACGACTTCGAGCTCGACTTCGGCTTCGGCTTCGCCGACGAGCCGGTCGCGGCCCTCGACGACGACGCGTTCGCGGAGCTCGATGAGCTCGAGGCGGACGACCGCGCGGGCGACGAGCCCTTCGAGGTCGTGTTGCCGATGAGCTCCTTGGCCTTGTCGAGCACGACCTCGGAGACGTCGCCGAGCTTGTCGGCCGCGAACTCCTTGACCGCGCCCACCCCCTGCTGCACCGCCGGCTGGTTCCAGACGCGGTCGGCCGCACGTGCGATCTGCTCGTAGCGTTCGCGACCCGCGCGCGTGCCGAGCACGTAGCCGACGCCGAGTCCGACGACGAAGAGAAGCTTGCCCTTCATGTCCTCCCCAATCCTGCCGCGCGCCGGGGCGCGACTTCATCCAGAGTAGACCCCGGCCAAGTCCGTGCAAGGGGGTTGCGCCGAAGTATTCCGCTCGGGCTATGCGTTCTTATGCGCTGGTGCCCGTCTCGCCGCCCGCCCTGGCACGCACCGCGAGATGACGCACACGCGACGCGGCCTCCTTCGCATGCGGGACGACCGACGCGAGTCCAGTCCCGGACAGCCACGACCCGGTGACCTCGAGACCGGGCACCGCGGCGACCGCCTCCTCGACGGCGCGCACCCGATCGCGCTGGCCGAGTGCCGCGTGCGACAGCGCGTCCCGCCACGGTGTGCGGCCGGAATCGACGAGCATCGAGCGGTCGAGCGGCACGCCGGTGAGCGCCGACGCATCCGCGACGGCCAGCTCCGCGACGTCGGCGTCGCTGCGGCCGTCGAGCGGGTTCGCACCGCCCAGGCGCCCGTAAGAGAGCCGGACGACCTGATGCGGCGCCGCGGTCTCGGCGACCCAGGCCCACTTCGCGCTGGAGTGCGTGAGCGCCTTGGCCGCCACACCCGGCGTGTCGGCCGCGACGAGCACGCCCGTGCCGCGCGGCGCGGCGGCGAGCGCGGGCGCGTCGAGCACGAGCGTCACGAGCTCGACGGATGCCGCGTCCGGGGCATCCGGCACATCGGCCCAGCCGTCGACGCTCGTCGCCAGGAGCGGCCGCGCCGCGTGCGCGGGCGTGGCGACGATCGCGTACGCCGCTTCGACGACGAGCTCGACGTCGGCCTCCGCCGCGCCGCCGGCAGCACCGTCTGCGGCAGTCCGCGCGGCAGCACCCTCGGCGGCACCCGCGCCAGTACCCGCCCGCGCCCCCGCGTGCGCACCGTCCGCGGCGCTTCCGGTGGCGGCGGCGCGGACCAGGGCGCGCGCACGCCAGCCCGGAGATCCCGACGGACCCGGTGTCCCCGACGCACCCCGCGTCTCCGACACACCCGCAGCACCCGACGCGCCCCGCGTCTCCGGCGAACCCGGCGAACCCGCGCGCCGCTCGAGGCCCACGACCTCCGCCGACGTGATCACGGTCGCGCCGAAGCGGTCGAGCTCCGCGAGCAGCGCGTCGACGAGCCGGTGCATGCCCCCGCGCAGCCCGAGCACGGCGCTGCCCGCCCGCCGTGTCTCGACCAGCTCGGCCACCCCGCCCGAGAGCGATCCCGCGCGCGTCATGGCCTCGTTGAGTCCGGGCGCGACGACATCGAGGTCGAGGTCGTCGGGGTTCGCCGAGTACACGCCCGAGCTGATCGGCGTCACGAGCCGGTCGAGCACCTTCCGTCCCATGCGCGTGCGCACGAGGTCGCCGAGGCTCCGTGCGCGTCCGATCCGCAGGATGGGCGTGAGCCGGTCGGCGTAGGCGCGCACGGCGCCGCCCCAGCCGATGATGGCGCGCACATCGTCGCCGAGCGGGTTCGCCGGGATGCCGAGCATGCCGGTCTTCGGCAGCGGCGCCGCCACGACGCCGCCCTTCGGGCCGGGCATGGCGAGCCACGCACCCGCCGGGTTCGGCTTCACGATGTCGCCCTCGAGGCCCACGTGCTCGATGAGCTCGGCCACCCCGCCGCCGCGGGTGGCGAACGACTCGGCCCCGGAGTCGAGGGTCAGCCCGGCGAGCTCGATCCGCCCGACGCATCCGCCTGCCGTCGCGGCCCGTTCGAGCACCGTCACCGAGAGCCCGAGCCGCGCGCACTCGAGCGCCGCGACGAGCCCGGCGACCCCGCCGCCCACGACGACGACCTCGGAGCGCAGCTCGGTCACGCCGCGACCTCGTGCACGAGCTCGACGACCCGGGTGAGCACGGTCGGGTCGGTGGCGGGCGGCACCCCGTGCCCGAGGTTGAACACGTGCGCGGGAGCCGCCTCGGCGCGGGACAGGACGTCGCGCACCGCGCGCTCGAGCACCGGCCACGGGGCGGCCAGCAGCGCCGGGTCGAGGTTGCCCTGCAGCGGAACGCCCGCGCCGACGCGCTCGGCCGCGACATCGAGCGGCACGCGGTAGTCGACTCCCACCGTGTCGGCTCCCACGCCGCGCATCGCGCCGAGCAGCTCGCCCGTGCCGACGCCGAAGTGCACGACGGGCACCGACCGCGTGGACCGGCCGGCCCCGGGCGAGGCATCCGCCCCAGCCGACGCCTCGACAGGCTCGGCGGTGTTCGTCTCGAACGCGAGGTCGTGCACGAAGGACAACGCTCTGGCGGACGCCGGTGCGACCTGCTCCTCGTAGTCGGCGAGCGAGAGCGCGCCGGCCCAGGAGTCGAACAGCTGCGCGGCGGATGCCCCCGCGAGGACCTGCGTCCGCAGGAACCGGCCGGTGACCTCGGCGGTCCAGTGCATGAGCGCCCGCCACGCGCCCGGATCGGCGTGCATGAGCGTCCGGGCCGCGAGGTGGTCCTTCGACGGTCCGCCCTCCGTGAGATAGGCCGCGAGCGTGAACGGCGCACCCGCGAAGCCGATGAGCGGCGTGGCCGTGCCCGACCCGTTGTCGATCGTGGTGAGCTCGGCGACGGTGCGCTGCACGGCTTCGGTGATCGGCGCCGCCCGTTCGTCGAGCGTCGCGGGGTCGATCGCTGTGAGCTCGGCGACCGCCGCGGCATCCGCGTACGCCTTGCCGAAGACCGGCCCGCGGCCGGCCTGGATCTCGACGTCGACGCCCACGAGCTTGAGCGGCACCACGATGTCGCTGAAGAAGATGCCCGCGTCGACGCCGTGCCGGCGCACGGGCTGCAACGTGATCTCGGCCGCCATCGCCGGTTCGAGGCACGCGTCGAGCATGCGCGTCCCGACGCGCAGCTCGCGGTACTCGGGCAGCGACCGCCCGGCCTGACGCATGAACCAGACGGGGGTCGTGTCGCTCCGTTCGGCGCGGTAGGCCCGCACGAGTCGGGAGTCGCTGGTGAGGCCGGCCGAGAGCGGATGCTGCGGAGGAAGGATCACCGGCCCATTCTCTCAGTCGCGCAGCGGGGCGTCTCCAGGCGCCGGGGCCCGCAAGTGAGGTAAGCCTGGCTGGACCCGCTTTCGACCCCGGGTAGAATCGATGCGTGCTCATCTGCCTTACTGCGAGCCACCGAAACGCCGGCTTCGACATGCTCGAACGTCTCTCGGCGTCCGCGGGCGGCGCCGGCCGTCGACTCCTCGGCGGTCACGAGGCAGTCCAGGGCGCCGTGGTCGTGTCGACGTGCAACCGCTTCGAGGCGTACCTCGACCTCGGCACGCCCGACGGCGAGTCGCCCGTCGACGCCGTGCACGGCGCCATCCGCTCGGTCGGCGAGGTCGCCGGGCTCGAGCCCGACGAGCTGCGGAGCACCTTCGAGTTCACGCACGGCAACGCCGTGGCCGCCCACCTGTTCGCGGTCGCCTCGGGTCTCGAGTCCGTGGTCGTCGGCGAGGGCGAGATCGCCGGCCAGGTGCGCCGTTCACTCGAACGCGCACGCAGCGAGGGCACCACCTCGCCCGAGCTCGAGCGCCTCTTCCAGCGGGCCTCGCAGACCTCCCGCGCGGTCAAGAACCGCACGGGGCTCGGCAGCGAGGGCCGCTCACTCGTCCGGCTCGCGCTCGATCTCGCGGAGAGCCGCCTCACCGACTGGGCCGGCACGCGCGTTCTGCTGGTGGGCACCGGCCGCTACGCGGGCGCGTCGCTCGCCGCGCTCCGCGAGCGCGGCGCATCCGACATCGCGGTGTACTCGCCGTCGAACCGCGGCGCCAAGTTCGCGGCCTCGCACGACGTGCCCGCGATCGGCCGCGGCGACTACGCCCGCGCCGCCGCAGAGGCCGACGTCATCGTCACCTGCACGCTCGCCGAGCACTTCGTGGTCGATCGGGCGCTGCTCGCCGACGGCCGCGAACACCTCGCGGCCGCGACCGCGGCCGAGACCGCGCCCGTGCGCACGCTCGACAGCGCGATCGTGCCCGAGCCCGGCTCCGAGCGCCGCCAGCTCGTGATCGACCTCGGGCTGCCGCGCAATGTCAACCCCGACGTGACCGAGGTCACGGGCGTCGAGCTGCTCGACCTCGAGACCATCAAGATCCACGCGCCCATGGAGGAGTTCGCGGCGACCGATGCCGCACGCGACCTCATCCGGAACGCCGCACGCGACTTCGGCGACGCGGGCGAAGAGCTCGACCTCGCCCCGACGGTGGTCGCGCTGCGCAAGCACGTGTACGACGTGCTCGACGCCGAGATCGCGCGCGCTCGCGGCCGCGGCGACGACGGCGCCACCGAGGCGGCGCTGCGCCACATGGCCGGCGTGCTGCTGCACACGCCCATGGTGCGCTCGCGCGACGCGGCGCGCGCCGGCGAGCAGCGCGCCTTCATCGACGCGGTCGAGATGCTGTTCGGCGTCACGGCCGAGTCCCCGGGTGCGGCCACGGTGACGGATGCTTCGCGTGAGGCGGATGCCTCGCACCATCGCTTCGGCTGAACATCGTGTCGACCCACCCGACCCCGCCCGCGCTCAAGCTCCCCTACGACGCCACGCCCCTCGACACCGCCCCGATCACGACCGAGCGGCTGATCCTGCGCCCGTTGCGCGACGAGGACGCCGAGGACGTCTGGCGGTACCAGCAGCTGCCCGAGGTGCTGCGCTACATCCCGTGGCCCGAGTGGTCGAAGCACGAGGGCGTCGCACACACACGCAAGCGCGCCTCATGGCGTCGGCTCGCCGCCGACGGCGACGCGGTCATCTTCGCGGTGCAGCTCCCGGAGGGCTCGACCGAGCCCGGCCGCGTGATCGGCGACGTGATGCTCCGCGTCGACCGGGCCGAGCACGCCGGCCTCGAGATCGGCTGGGTCGTGCACCCCGCGTTCCACGGTCTCGGGCTCGCCCGCGAAGCCGCGGGCGCGGTGCTGTCGTTCGCGTTCGACGAGCTCGGTGCGCACCGCGTCCAGGCGACGCTCGACGCCCGCAACGAGGCATCCGCCCGGCTCTGCGAACGACTGGGCATGCGGCTCGAGGCGACCTTCATCCAGGACTGGTGGATGCGCGGCGAGTGGACCGACACCGCGGTCTACGCGACCCGCGGCCCGGCCCCCGCCGTCGACCGGTGAGCTGACCGGGAGGGTTCTACTCACCTGAGTTGCGAGTCTTCTGAGCGTGCGATTCGCTGAGGGCGCCTGGGGGGAAGTCCGGCTGAGTCGCCGCGCGTGCCCCCGGAGCACCCCCGCCCACCGAAAGGTCACGCATGCTGAAGAAACGACTCCTGGGTGCTGCCGCCGTCGCGGTCGCCGCCCTGCTCGCCACCTCGACTGCGCTTCCCGCCGCGGCGGGCGAGGCGCCCGCCGGAAAGCAGACGTACGACGTCGTCGCGATCGGCGACTCGTACACCGCCGGCAACGGCGCCGGAGCGTACTACGGCCCCGGCGACGCGCGGCGCAGCCACAACAACTACGCGTCGAAGTACGTCGACTGGCTGAACACCCAGCCGAACATGTTCGTGCGCTACAACTCGTACGCGTGGAGCGGCAACGAGACGAAGGACGTCCTCGCCAACCAGATCTCCCAGGTGCCCGTCGGCACCGACCTCGTCATGCTGACCATCGGCGGCAACGACGTCAACTTCCAGAACATCGTCCGCTACTGCTTCGTGGTCGGCTCGCGCGCCTCCTCCGACTGCCGCGGCTACGTGGACGGCGCCACCAAGGCGATCCCCTTCGTCAAGCAGGAGACCCAGAAGATCATCAAGGCGCTGTCCGACAAGCTCGGACCGCAGGCCGAGATCATCCTCGTCGGGTACCCGCACCTGAGCACCAACACGACCTTCGAGCTGTGCGAGTACGCGGTGCTCTGCTGGGGCAGCTACTCGTACAACGCGGCGAAGGGCGTGCGCGACCTCGGCAACGCGGCCAACGCGATGCAGGCGTCGCTCGTCTCCGAGTGGAACCAGCAGTCGGGCGTCGCGAAGGTCTACCACGCCGGCAACGTGTCGGCGGCGTTCCAGGGCAAAGAGCCCGAGCCGCACGTGGGCAAGACCAACCCGTACACCTGGGTCAACGAGTTCTGGCAGACCGAGGGCATCCAGAACCCGCTGGGCTCGCGCACCGACGCGGACTTCAGCAAGGACATGATGAACTGGTACCACCCGAACATCACGGGCCACGCGCAGGTCGCCGAGGTCATCAAGCGCGACCTGGGCATGACGGCGGGCGCCAAGGCCGTGCAGAACCACAACGCGTCCGTCGTGGCGCCCCGGGTCGCCGCGTTCGCCACTGACGACGCCGAGGCCGGGGACGAGATCGCGGACGACGAGCTCACGGCCCTCGACGTCGACGGCGAGGCGCCGTCGGCGTGGCTGCACGGCCCGTACGTGCAGCAGGTCGGCACGTCGATCACGTTCGACGCGCGCGGTTCGGTGCCCGGCGCGGGTGACGACGAGATCACCGAGTACGCCTGGGACGTCGACGGCGACCTCGAGTTCGACGCGTTCTCGGCCGAGCCGGTGTTCAACCACACCTTCTCCGAGCTCTTCACGGGCGAGGTCACGGTGCAGGTCACCCAGTCCAACGGCCTGACCGCGACCGCCTCGACGCACGTGGCCATCACCGCGGACGGCGACGACGTCCCGGCCGAGCTCGACAACTGCCCGGACCACGCCAACCCCGCTCAGAGCGACCTCGACGGCGACGGCATCGGCGACGAGTGCGACGAGACGCCCGGCCACCCGGTCGAGGACCAGCCCGGCGTCTACGTCGCCGACGCTGATGGCGAGCTCTCGCGTGAGGGCACCGACCCGCTCGACCCCACGACCGTCCCCGAGGACAGCGAGGGCGCCTCGCTCGAGCTGAGCGCCGCCACGGTGCAGTCGGGCTCGGCGATCTCGTTCAGCGCGCGCGGCTTCATCGCCGGCGACGAAGCTGAGCTGCGCCTCTACAGCGGCACCGACTCGGTGCACGTCAGCGAGGGCGTCGTGGCCGAGGACGGCACGTTCACCGGCAGCGTGACGGTTCCGGCCGGCACCGCGGCGGGCGAGTACCGCGTGTACGCCGTCGCCCCGGCGATGGTCGCGTCGGCCGAGGTCACCGTGACCGCCGCCGCGGTCGTGCCGGATCCCGACGGCTCCGGCAACCAGCCGGATGGCTCGGGCTCGGGCTCGAACGACGCGCCGAGCAGCCCCGCGGGCAAGCAGAAGCTCGCGCACACCGGCACCGACGTGCCCGCGTGGGGCGCCGCAGCCGCGCTCCTGCTCGTGCTCGCGGGCGGCCTGCTGGCCGCGTCGCGCCTGCGCACGCGCTCGCAGGGCTGAGCCGGCCCGAACCCCACGGCGGGCGGTCGCACCGGAAGGTGCGGCCGCCCGCCTCGTTTCTCCGCGGCGACGGGTACCACGATGGCGCGGGCCGGGTCACCGGCTTCCGGATGCTTCGGGCAGGACGTCGCCGGAGACACCGCGCACGGCGTGCACGGCGTGCACGGCGTGCACGGCGTGCACGGCGCGTACGGCTCAGGTCGAGCGCGGTGCGCGCGAGGTGCCGGCCTGGGCGAGCGCGCGCAGTCGCGCGGCGAGCTGCAGCGGCTGCTCCTCGTGGACGCTGTGCCCGGTGGGCATCGTCTCGACGGTGGCATCCGGGACGCGGTCGCGGAACTCGGCGACATCCCGATCGGTCAGGAAGCCGCGCTCGCCGCGGATGAGCGTGATCGACGCGTCGATCGCGGCGAGGTCCTCCCAGCCTGCCTCGCCCAGGATCGCCGCGAGCGCATCCGGCTCGGCGCTGGCAGCGCGAGCCGCGTGGGCGGGGTCCGCGTGGGCGGGGTCCGCGTGGGCGGGGTCCGCGTGGGCGGGGTCCGCGTTCGCGGCGGCCGCGGCCAGGTGCGCGAAGTGGTGCTTCCATTCGACGCGCCCGTCGGCACGCAGGCGGGAGTTGAAGAACACGCCGCGCTCGGTGGCCCGCCGGGTGCCGCCGAGCCCGAATGCGAGCGCGCGCTCGACGAGCTCGTCGCGACTCGCCCAGTCCGTCGCGCCCGCGAAGAACTCGCGCAGCTGCGCGGCGCCGCCGTTCAGGTCGAGGCCGGGGGTGATGTCGATCACGACGACCTCGGCGACGAGCTCGGGACGGGTCGCCGCGACCGCGGCCGCGGTGAGCCCGCCGAGCGAGTGGCCCACGAGCAGCTGCGGCCGGTCGGTCCACGCGTCGAGTCCGGCCGCGACGTCCGGCGCGAGCACACGTCCGACATAGGCGGCATCCGAGCGCCACGAGGAGTCGCCGTGCCCCGGCAGGTCGATCGCCAGCGCGGGCAGGCCGAGCGCGAGGATGGTGACGTCCCACGTATGCGCGTTCAATCCGGCGCCGTGGAGGAACGTCGCCACCGGGGCATCCGCCCCGCTGCCGTCTGCCGGCTCGTACCGCAGGGCACTCAGCGTGCGCCCGTCGGGAAGGTCGAGGCTCACCCGCTCGGCGCGTGGAAGCCGGCCGCCGAGACCGGCTTCGACCGCCTGCTCGGCCAGGAACGAGAACTCATCGTCCGGATCGCTCATGCGACCCACCCTCGCATACCATCCCCGCGGTGAACACCGCCCGACGATCCGTCGACTTCCTCGTGACGTACCGACGCAATGAGGATGTTTCGCGGCGCGGCCCTCTCACAGACTGGGCTGCATGTTAGACCTCGAGCAGTTCCGGCGGGCGATGTCCATGCTCGCCGCCTCCGTGACGGCGGTGACCGTCCGTGACCAGAGCGGGTCGCCGCGAGGGCTGGTAGCCACCGCGGTCTTCTCGTACAGCGCCGAACCACCCACGCTCGCCGTGTCGATCGCGCACTCCTCGCGCTCGCATGCGCACCTCACGAGCTCCTCGCGCATCGGTGTACACCTCCTCGCGGGGGCGCAGTCGCCGGTCGCGGGGGTCCTCGCCAGCAAGACCGCCGACAAGTTCGCCGCGCTCGACTGGTCCTGGCGCGCGGGTGTGCCGTACATCCACGGCAGCCTCGTCGCGATGTCGGGCCGAGTCTCCCGGACCTTCGACTTCCTCGACCACACGATTCTGTTCGTCGAGCTCGAGGAGCTCGAGATCGACTCGGGCGTCCCGCTCATCTACTTCGAGCGCGAGCTCCGCGCGCTCACCCGAAGCCACAACCACGCCGCGGCCTGACCGCCGACGGAACGCACGCACGAACGAGGACCCACCGCACCGCACCATCCAACCCTCAGAAAGCAGGCCCTTCACCATGGCACGATCCAAGAAACCCTCCCCCGTCCTCGCCGCCCTCGGCGTCATCGTCCTCGGTGCACTCGCGGGCTTCGGTGCGGCGATGCTCGCGCCGAGCGGTGCGAGCACCGCATCGTCCGGTGGCGCTTCGCCCGGCGCCTGGATCGCTGAGATCAAGAAGAACGGCGAGCTGCGCGTCGCGTGCGCGGATTCGCCGCCGACCAGCAAGGTCGAGGCCGACGGCTCGTGCGATGGCCCGGTCCTGCTCCCGTTCAAGGAGCTCGCGGAGGCACTCGACGTCGAGTTCGTCAACGTGGGCACGACGTACCAGTCGATCATCGCGGGCCTGCAGGCCGGCAAGTACGACATCGCCGCGAACATCGACGCGACGATGGCACGCACGCTCGCGGTTCGTTTCACGGTTCCCGGCTGGACCTACGAGGGCGTGTTCGTGATCCCGCGTTCCGCTGCGGAGACCTACCCGACCGCGGAGTCGATCCTCATCGCCGACGCTCCGGTCGCGACCGCCCAGGGGACCTCGTTCGACCAGGCGCTCGCGCTCCGCGACCTGCTGCAGGAACCGGTCCTCCTCCAGACCTATCAGGATGCCGCGCAGGCGATGAAGGCCGGGCGGGCCTCGTCGCTCTTCACCGACATCGGGACCGCGACGACGTACGTCGCGAGCGACCCGGACCTCTGCATCGTCGTGCCCGACCCCGTCATCGTCACGAACAGCGTCGTGAACGGCGTCTCGCCCAACATCGACGAGCACTCGCTGCAGACGGTCAACTTCGCCATCGAGGACTCGGTCAACCAGGGCCGTTTCGCGGCCGCGATGACCGAGTCCGGCTACATCGCCGAGGACAACCTCGGCTCGATGTCCTGCTGACGGCTGCGGCCACGGAAAGAGGTGAGCACTCATGTTCGGTGGGTATGAATTCGACTGGTCAGTCCTTGCCGAGGCCTTCCCTGCGCTCTTGCAGGGACTCGGGCTGACGCTCCTCATCGCGGCGGTGGCGATCATCGTCCCCAGCGTGCTCGCCCTGGCCGTGGCCGCGGCTCGCATGTCGACCTCGCCGGTGCTCCGGGTGCCGGCCCAGTTGTACATCGAGCTCTTCCGCTGCACCCCGCTGCTCGTCCAGCTGCTCTGGTTCTTCTTCGCATTGCCGGCGCTCACCGGGTTCTCCCTCTCGGCGCTCGCCTCGGGCATCCTCGCGCTGTGCCTGAACATGACGGCGTACCTCGCTGAGGCATATCGCGCCGGGCTGCAGGCGGTCCCGAAGGAGCAGATCGAGGCCGCGAGGATGCTCGGGCTCTCCCGCTTCGACATCCTCGTCCGGATCATGGTGCCGCAGGCGCTCCGGCAGCAGGTGCCGAACATCCTCAGCCTCGACATCCAGCTCTTCAAGGACTCGTCGCTGGTGTCGGTCATCGGCGTCACCGAGATGACCTTCCAGGCGAACGTGCTCGCCAGCGCGACGTACCGGCCGCTCGAGGTGTTCACGATGCTCGGCCTCATGTACTTCGCCATCGCGTTCCCGGCCTCGCTCATCGTGAGCTGGCTCGAACGCCGCGGCCTCGGCGGCCCGCCGCGCGCCGGCGCGCGAAGGCCGAACCGGCGACCGGACCGGGAACCGGGCAGTCCGACCGAGACGGAGCACATCCGCGTGATCCAGGAGGTCAGGTCGTGACCTCGGCCGGCATCGACTCGGTGTACCTCCCGGTCGACGACCTGGATGCCGCGATCGCCCTGTACTCGGCGCTCGGCCTCGAGCTCGCCTTCCGCGACGGCGACCGGTACGCGGCGTTCGAGCGACGTCCCATCCGGCTCGCGCTCACCGCGCCGGTCGACCAGCCCGTGCCGGGACGGATCGCCATCGGCTACCGGTCGGAGCACGAGCTCGCCGCCCTCGTCGGCACCCTCCCGGGCGTCCGCCCGCTCGAGTCGCTCGTCCTGGATCACGAGCAGCGACTCATCAGTCTGGATGCCTCCGGCAATCCGCTCGTGTTCACCCGAAAAGGAACGTCATGACCGCACCGATCCACCTGACCGGCACCTCCGTCGAGTCCATCCTGCAACCGAGGGGCATCCGGCCCGGCGCCGATCGCGGAACGCCGCTCGTCCGGTCGACCGCGGTCGCCTCCGGCGACGGCGCCGCGGGGATCTGGGAGAGCGAACCCGGCGGATGGCCGGTGCTCGACCGAGCCGACACCGAGGTCTGCTACATCCAGTCGGGATCGGGGACCGTCACGGATCTCGCCACCGGGCAGACCTTCGAGCTGCGAGCCGGCGACCTGCTCGTCCTGCCCGAGGGATGGTCCGGACGCTGGGACGTCCACGAGACGCTCCGGAAGGTCTACGTCACCTACTGACCACCGGCGCAGCACCCGGCTGACGACCGGCGCAGCATCGAACGAATCGTGACACCGCGAGAGGAACACCGTGAACAGACTGCAGGACCGCACCGTCCTCGTGACCGGCGCAGCACAGGGCCAGGGGAAAGCACACGCCTGGCGGCTGGCCCGCGAAGGAGCCGCCGTGCTCCTCGGCGATGTGCTGGGCGAACCGGGTGAGGCGGTCGCCGCGGAGATCCGCGCCGAGGGTCTGACCGCCGAGTTCGTCGAGCTCGACGTCGCCGACGGCGGGCACTGGGAGCGCGCCGTCGCGACCGCGGAGCAGCGCTTCGGCCCGGTGTCCGGGCTCGTCAACAACGCCGGGATCTCGTCCCGACCCGGGGTGCAGGACTGGTCGGCGAGCGACTGGGACCGCGTCGTCGCGATCAATCAGACGGGCATCGCGCTCGGCATGCACGCCGTGCTGCCGCAGATGAAGCGCCTCGGCGGCGGGTCGATCGTCAACGTCTCGTCCATCTGGGCACACACCGGCGGGGTGGGTGGGGGCAATATCGGCTACGTCGCGACCAAGGCCGCCGTGCTGGGGATGACCCGGAACGCGTCGCTCGACCTGGGCCGGTTCGGCATCCGGGTGAACTCGATCTCGCCGGGGTACCTCAACCACCTGATGCGGGGCATCCCCGACCCCACGGTCGAGGCGGCCCTGCCGCGCATCCCGCTCGGCCGGCTCGCCGAGATCGACGAGATGTCCGGCGCGGTGGCCTTCCTCCTCTCGGATGACGCCTCGTATGTCACCGGGATCGATCTCCTGATCGACGGCGGCCTCCACCTCGGCTGAGGCCCGCCCTCCATCCTCACCGTCCGCGATCAGTCCATGCCGGACCGCGCACACCGCGCGGACCACTTCCGAGAAAGGCGCACACCTTGACGCTGACCGAACCCCTCCCCCTCGGCGACCTCCTCTCGCTCCGGGACCGCACCGCGGTCGTCACCGGTTCGGCCGAGGGCATCGGCGCCGGCATCGCCCGCCGCCTGGCCGAGGCCGGCGCGCATGTCGTCATCGCCGACCGGAACCTCGACGGCGCCGAGGCCACGGCCGCGGAGCTGCGAGCCGCGGGCGGAAGCGCCGAAGCGATCGGGCTCGACGTGCTCGAACCCGCCTCGTTCGACGACCTCGCGAGCGTCCTCCGCGAGGCAGGCCGCGTCCCCACCGTCTGGGTCAACAATGCCGGCGCCTACCCCAAGCGGAGCGCACTCGACCTGACCGTCGACGAGTGGGATCGCATGCTGGACATCAACGTGCGCTCGACGTTCCTCGGCGCGCAGCTCGCGGCCCGCATGATGTCCGACGCCGGTCTGCCCGGCGTGATCCTGAACATGTCGTCGATCGCCGGAGTGCGTCTCGCCCCGGCGAATCCGATCGACTACGCCGCCGCCAAGGCCGGCGTCGCGATGCTGACCCGCAACCTCGGCGTCGAGCTCGGACCGCTCGGCATCCGCGTCGTCGGCCTGGCGCCGGGTTTCGTGGTGACGCCCGGCGTGACGCGAACCCCGGGGGTGAGCGCACGGATCGGCAATCCCGCGTCGATCCCCGCGCTCGGGCGCCAGATGGATGCCGACGACGTCGCTCGCGTCGCACTGTTCCTGGTCTCCGACATGGCCAGCATGATCAGCTCCGAGATCGTCGTCGTCGACGGCGGCGGCGCCTGGAACCTCGAAACCCCGACCCCAGCTCGACCGTAGGCGACCAGGCTCGCCAGGGAGGAACCCACTGTGAAATTCGATGTCTTCTTCGTCTGCGAGGATCCCCACGACGACGCCGACCGGGCGTACCGCGAGGTCCTCGATCAGATCGTCCTCGCCGACGAGCTCGGCTTCAATGGCGCGTGGCTCGCCGAGCACCACGGCTCCCGCTACGGCAGCGCGCCGGAGCCGGCCGTGCTGCTCGCGGCCGCCGCGACCCGGACCTCGCGCATCAAGCTCGGGCCCGGAGTCTCCATCCTGCCGTTCACGCACCCGGTGCACACCGCGGCGCAGTACGCGATGGTCGACCGGTTGAGCGGCGGGCGTCTCGCGTTCGGCACCGGACGCGGATACCAGCCGCGCGAGTTCGACACCTTCGGACTCGATGCCGAAAAGAGCCGCCAGATGTACGCGGAGAGCGTGCAGATCATCCGCGGCCTGTGGGAGAACGACACCTTCGAGTTCGCGGGCGAGTACTACCGCCTCCCGCCCACGTCGCTGCACCCCCGGCCCGCACAGGACCGGGTGCCGATGTGGGTGGCCGCGGCGAGCCCGGAGAGCTTCGCCGCTGCAGCCGACCTCGGCGTCCAGGTCTTCACACAGCCGAGCCTCCGGCAGACGATGGAGGAGATGCGCACCAACATGAACAGCGCCATCGACGCCTACCTGGACCGCGGGTACGATCGCGCGGCGGTCGACATCCCCGTCAACATCATCATCCACCTCGCCGAGACGACCGATCAGGCCCGGCTGCAGGCGGAGACGCCGCTGAAGTGGCACTTCGAGACGCTGCAGTCGCTCGCGCCGGGCGCGGGCGGCACGAAGATCGCGAAGGGGTACGAGTCGTACAAGTCCTACGGCCCGCTCAGCACCTCGCCGACCGCGGGCGGATCCGGCGACGGCCGGCTCTCGATCGACTCGCTGAACCGTTCGGGAATCGCCATCATCGGCGACGCCGAGTACGCGAAGGCGGCGATCGCACGCATGCGCGACGAGTTCGACCTTCAGCACATCTCGTGCTTCATCCGCTTCGGGGGCATCGAGCACGAGGCCGTCGAGCGGTCGCTGCGCATTCTCGCGCGCGACGTGATCCCCGAGTTCGCCTGACCGCACCCGCGGTCTGGTCCAATGGACATCGAAGAGAATCGGAGTGCGCGTGAGCGATCACTTGGCCAACGGCGGGCCTGACGTCGCAGACCCGGTCGAGCCCGACTCGCAGTTGCTGCTGAGGGCGCGAGGCATCCGGAAGTCGTTCGACGGCCGCAAGGTCCTGAACGGCGTCGACCTCGACCTCGAGCTCGGAACCATCAGCGTGCTCATGGGACGCAGCGGCTCGGGCAAGAGCACCCTGCTCCGCCTCATCGCCGGGCTCGACGAGCCCGACGAGGGCGAGTTGGACGTGTGCGGGGTACCGGCCGTCCGAGACGGTGAGCGAACCGACGAGTGGGACGACGTCGCGAGCAAGATCGGCATGATCTTCCAGAACTACACGCTCTGGCCGCACATGAACGTGTACGAGAACCTCGCGCTCGCGCCGCGGCGCGTCCTGCGCGAGCCCGCGGCGCAGATCAAGGAACGCGCGGCACGCGCGCTGTCCGAGGTCGGCATGGAGCACCACATGTACTCGAAGAGCACCCAGCTCTCCGGGGGCGAGCGTCAGCGGGTCGCCATCGCCCGCGCGCTCATGATGCGGCCGACGGTGCTGCTCTGCGATGAGATCACGTCCGCGCTGGATCCGCCCGTCTCCGCCGAGGTGCTCGGGGTGCTGTCGCGCCTCAAACGGGATGAGGGGATCGCCTGCCTGCTGGTGACGCACGACGTGGCGTTCGCGTCACGCGCGGCGGATCGGTTCATCTTCTTCGAGGACGGTGAGATCATCGAGAACACCACGGCGGCACAGGCGATTGCAGCACCCCAGACGCAGAGCTTGAAGGACTTCCTCGCTGCCCTGCACTTCTGAGGAGGAGCCGTGCTCGATGTCGCGTGGCTGCTGACCCTTCCCGCCATCAGGCGCGGGATCCCGCACGTCGTGTCCGGCGCCGACCGGCTCGCGACGCCCGTGCGGTGGCTGCACGTCGGCGAGATGCGGAACATCTCGCACTACCTGAAGGGTGGCGAGGCCCTGCTCACGTCCGGGCAGGGCTTCGGCACCACCCCGGAGGAGCGGCGCGAGTACCTCAGGAGCCTCGCCGACTGCGACGTCGCGGCGCTGATCCTCGAGCTCAAGACGGTGTACGAGGCTGCTCCGCACGATGTGGTCGAGGAGTGCGATCGGCTGGGCATCCCGTTGATCACGCTGGACCGCCCGGTCGCGTTCGTCGAGGCGTCGCAGGAGGCGCACTCGGCGCTCGTCGACGAGAGCATCTCGACGCTCACCCAGCGGAACCGCCTCGCCGAGGTCTATGCCGAAGCGCTGCTCGACGGCGCCTCGCTCGGCAAGCTCGTGGACGTCCTCTCCGACCAGACCGGCAATCCCGCGATCCTGCGCGACCATGCGGGCGCGCTCGTCGCGGCCGCGGCCCGCGGGGTCTCCGAGAACGAGCTCGTGCTCGCCGAGCGGTCGATGGATGCCACGCGCTGGATCCGAGAACCCCTGCCCGGAAAGGGGAACTCGGGGTGGCACGTGCACGTGCTGCCGCTGCTGTCGAGGATCGGCGACCATGACCGGCTGGCGGCGAAGGAAGCGGCGCGGGCGATCGCCCTCACGCTGACGAGCGGTCGATTCAGCGAGGGCAAGGTCCGGCGCGAGCCGCACGGGTTCCTGCTCGAGTTGCTCGACGAACGCGCCCCTTCGGCGACCGCCGCACTGCACGCCGCGAAGGTCGGCTTCGACGCCCGGCATTTCATCCCGGTCGCGCTCGCGCAGGTCGAGCTCGCCGACGCGCCCGTCCTGGAACCCACCGACTGGCAGGAGCTCGTGCGCTCGGTCGACGCGGCCGTGCACCGTGCCGGCGCCGCGATCTTCGCCACGCTCCGGACGGGGATCTCGTACGGCGTCCTCGGCGTCGACGAGCCCGCGCATCACGAATCCGCCGTCGAGGGGCTCCGTCGTGCCGTCGCGACGAGCGCGGCACGCTCGAGGGCCGCGAGCGTCAATGTCATCAGCGGTCCGCGGGCGCGCACCTGGCGAACGCTCGCGAACGGCCTCCGCGAGGTGGCCGCGGCGACGCCGTACGCCATGCTGCGGCCGCTCGACGCCGCCTACGACACCACCGTGCCCGACCTCGAACGGCTCGTGTGGTCGCTGCGCGAACGGGCAGAGGTGCAGGAGTTCGTGACCGCGCGACTCGCGCCGATCGTCGAGCACGACGCACACCGGCCGTCGAAGCTCCTGCCGACGCTCGTCGCGTTCTGCAAGAGCGGGGGCAGCAAGGCGGAGACCGCACGTGCCCTGCACATCGAACGCCCGTCGCTGTACGACCGTCTGGCTCGCATCGAGAAGCTGCTCGGCGTCTCGCTCGGCGATCCTGACGCGTTCGTCGGTCTCCAGCTCGCGGTGATCGCGAGCCGCATGGCGTGAGCCCGCGGCCGCAGCCCGCGGCCGCACCTCCGTGGGCCGGGATGGCGAACCGGCGTCAGCCCACGGGCAACGTGGCCCGCAGCACCGCGCCGCCGTCGGACGACGGGGTGAGATCGAGCGTGCCGCCGAACCCCGCGAGCCGGTCGCGCAGGCGCGCGAGGCCGCTCAGGCCCGGGGCGGGTGGCACCCCGTCGCCGTCGTCGGCGAAGGTGAGGGTGAGCCGCTCGCCCTCGAGTGCGAGGGTCAGGCCGACGCTCGTCGCGTTGCCGTGCCGCAGGGCGTTCGACAGCCCCTCCTCGGCGACCCGGACGAGGGCCAGACGGCGGCCGACGTCGAGGGACTCGTCGGCGTCCTCGAGCGCGTCGACGTGATCGGCGAAATCGACGTCCACGCCGATCGACGCGGGGACCCGCGCCATGAGCGCGCGCAGTGCGGGCACCAGCCCGCGGTCGAGCTGTTCGGGGTACAACGAGGAGCTGAGCGCCCGGAGCTCGCGTTCCCGGAGCTCGTCCAGCTCGCCGCGAACCGCGTGAATCCGTTCGCGCGACGAGGCGTCGACGCCGCGCGAGACGTCGGCGAGCTCGGCCGCGAGCAGCACGAACCGGTTCTGCAGCGTGCCGTGCAGCTGCTCGGCGATCGAGCGGCGCACCCGGAGCTCCTCCTGCTGGAGTGAGGCCAGCGCGTCGCTCGCCTGCGCGGCGTGCATGAGCCGCCGGCGCTCGGCGAGCCGGGCGTTCGAGAGCGCTTCGGTGACGGCGAGCGCCACGGCGTAGACCGCGGAGATCATCACGAACGCGACCGCCGCGTCGGAGAGGTAGGCGGAGGCATCCTGCACCGGGTAGACGCCGGTGGCCAGCTGCAGCACGCAGCGCAGCACCGCGGCGATCGCGGCCGCCAACGCCACCTGCCACGCCCACGCGATCGGACGACGCTCCTGGATGCGCAGCCGCGATGCCAGGAACACGGCCGTGAGGACGGTGACCAGGTTGATCCCGATCCGGATGGCGAGGTCGCCGATCGGCGACGGGTCCATGCCGCGGTACGCGGTCGAGTGCGCACCCAGCACGAGCACGGCCTGCACGCTCGTGGCGATCGCGAGCACGCCCCCCGCCAGCGTGACCGTGATCAGCATGGTCCGTGCATCGGCGGCGCGGTCGGCGGCGATGACCCCGTCTGGCTCGTCGTGCACGGCCGGCCTCACCGTGATTCCGCGAGGAACAGGCGCACCGCACGCACCCTCGGGTTGTGGTCGCTGCTGCCCGCCAGTCCGAGGGCGGCGTACACCGCGTTGACGTGGTTCTCGACCGAGCGGTGCGCGAGCTCGAGCCGCTGCGCGATGGCCGCATTGGTGAGGCCCTCCGCGAGGAGCCCGAGGATCTGCAGCTGGCGCGAGCTCAGGACCTCGAGCCGGCCGTTCTTGCGGGCGTTCCGCCGCTCGACGAGCGCGCGATCGAGGACCGCGCGGCCCTGCGCGGTCGAGCGGACGCCCGCGACGAGCGCCTGCGCGGACAGCGACGACGTCTTCGACAGGTAGCTCCACCGCTGCTGCTGCGCCTCCGGCAGGTCGAGCAGCACATGCATGTGGTCGTCGGAGGACAGCAGCAGCACCCCGAGCGCGGGGTTCGCAGCCTGCAGCTCACGTCCGAGGTCGAGGCCGTTGCCGTCGGGCAGATGCAGGTCGAGGAGCGCGACGTCGACGCCCTGCGGGTCGATCGTCTCGCGAGCTTCGGCGAGGCCTCCCGCGGCGCCGCGGACGTCGAACCCGGGGACGGTCTGCAGGAGGTTCTGCAGCATCTGCCGGTACAGCGGCTGATCTTCCACGATCGCCACGCGGACCGGACTCATGCGCGCCATACCCTCCCACCACGGGGCGCCGTGAAACTACTCACCCGACTCGGAGCCGGCCCCCACCGTTTTGTAGTGTAAAGGATTCGAACGACCGATCAGGCACCGACCAGACGCGTGGCGAGGTAGGTCTCGATCTCGGCGAGCGGGATGCGCTCCTGCTGCATGGTGTCGCGATCGCGCACCGTGACCGCCTGGTCTTCGAGCGAGTCGAAGTCGACCGTGATCGCGTACGGCGTGCCGATCTCGTCCTGACGGCGGTACCGCCGGCCGATCGCGCCGGCGTCGTCGAAGTCGACGTTCCAGTTCTTGCGCAGCTTCGCGGCGAGCTCGCGCGCGAGCGGCGACAGCTTCTCGTTGCGGCTGAGCGGCAGCACGGCGGCCTTGACCGGCGCGAGGCGCGGATCGAGCTTGAGCACCGTGCGGGTGTCGGTGCCACCCTTCGCGTTCGGCACCTCCTCGACGTGGTACGCGTCGACGAGGAACGCCATGAGCGAGCGGGTGAGGCCCGCCGCGGGCTCGATGACGTACGGCACCCAGCGCTCGTTCTTCGACTGGTCGAAGTACGACAGGTCTTTGCCCGAGTGCTTCGTGTGCGTCGACAGGTCGAAGTCGGTGCGGTTCGCGACGCCCTCGAGCTCGCCCCAGTCGCCGCCCGCGAAGCCGAACTTGTACTCGATGTCGACGGTGCGCTTGGAGTAGTGGCTGAGCTTCTCCTTCGGGTGCTCGAAGAGCCGCAGGTTCTCGGGGTCGATGCCGAGGTCGATGTACCAGTCCCAGCGCTGGTCGATCCAGTACTGGTGCCATTCCTCGTCGGTGCCGGGCTCGACGAAGAACTCCATCTCCATCTGCTCGAACTCGCGCGTGCGGAAGATGAAGTTGCCGGGCGTGATCTCGTTGCGGAACGACTTGCCGATCTGGCCGATGCCGAACGGCGGCTTCATGCGCGCCGTCTGCAGCACGTTGGCGAAGTTCACGAAGATGCCCTGGGCGGTCTCGGGGCGCAGGTAGTGCAGCCCCGACTCGTCGTCGACGACGCCGAGATAGGTCTTGAGCAGGCCCGAGAACGCGCGCGGCTCGGTCCACTGGCCGCGCGTGCCGCAGTTGGCGCACACGATCTCGGCGAGGCCGTCCTTCGGGGTGCGGCCCTTCTTCTCCTCGAACTCCTCGATGAGGTGGTCGGCCCGGTAGCGCTTGTGGCAGTGCAGGCACTCGACGAGCGGGTCGCTGAACACCTCGACGTGCCCGGATGCCTCCCACACCTGCCGCGGCAGGATGACGCTCGAGTCGAGCCCGACGACGTCGTCGCGGCCCTGCACGACCGACTTCCACCACTGCCGCTTGATGTTCTCCTTCAGCGCGACGCCGAGGGGGCCGTAGTCCCATGCCGACCTGGATCCGCCGTAGATCTCACCCGCTTGGAAGACGAAGCCCCGGTGCTGGGCGAGCGTGATGACAGAATCGAGACGGCTGGGTGCGGCCACGGTGGCTCCAATGGTCGTGCTGATCGGGCGTTGCCCTGGTGAGTGCGGTGCCTCCATCCTACGGGCGCCCCCGCGCGGTGCAGACGCCCGCCCGGCCCGCCTCGCTAGCCTGTGACCCAGACGAGGCCTGTGACGCGAGGCCTGGGAGCCGGACCTTG
Organism: Agromyces aerolatus; assembly: GCF_031432255.1. Lineage (NCBI taxonomy): Bacteria > Bacillati > Actinomycetota > Actinomycetes > Micrococcales > Microbacteriaceae > Agromyces > Agromyces aerolatus. The sequence continues at coordinate 22,688 of NZ_JAVKGQ010000020.1, forward strand.
AGGATTGGGGCGCGCCGTGTGGAATGTGCTGCTCGACGTCACCGTGGTCGAGGGCCCGTTCCTGATCACCGTGTACGTGCTGGCGGCGGCCGCGTTCGTCTACCTGCTGGGCCGCTCCCGCACGGCGTCGTGGGTCTTCCAGGTCATCGCGCTGCTCGTGGTCGGGGCGCTGCTCGGCATCGCCGTGCTCTGGGTCGCGGTCATGATGCTGGACGCGTTCGGCGGCCCGGTGTCGGAGTCCGCGTGGTTCTGGGTGCCGGCGGTCTTCGCCGGGATCCTGCTCGCCGTCTGGAACCTCTGGCGATCCCGCTGGTGGCGCAAGCTCATCGCGCTCCTCGCCATCCCGCTGTTCGCGTTCGCGGGCGTCCTGGGCGTGAACGCCGCGTACGGCATCGACCGGACCCTCGGCGACCTGCTCGACATCGAGACCGCGGGCCCCGCTCCCGTGCCGAGCCCGGTGCCGCCCGAGGCATCCGACCCGGCTGAGCCGCTGTACCTGACCTGGCAGCCGCCCGCCGACCTGCCCGACCGGGGCGAGACGGGCCTCGTGCCCGGCGGCATCCCGGCGACCGCGTCCGGGTTCGACGCGCGGCCCGCCCAGATCTACCTGCCGCCCGCGGCGCTCGTCGAGAACCCGCCCGCGCTCCCCCTCGTGATCATGATGATGGGCCAGCCCGGCGAGCCCGACCCGTACTTCATCGCGCAGACGCTCGACGCGTTCGCCGCCGACCACGCGGGGCTCGCGCCCATCGCGCTCGTGGTCGACCAGCTCGGCGACCCGAGCGAGGACCCGCTCTGCCTCGACACCGCGCGCGGCAATGTCGAGACGTACGTCATGCAGGACGTCGTGCCCTGGGCGCGCGCGAATCTGCACGTGCAGGATGCTCCGGGGTCGACAATCGTCGCCGGCTACTCCAACGGCGGCGAGTGCGCGGCGTACTTCGGGGCGAAGTACCCCGAGGTGTTCGGGAACATCGTGTCGGTCGCGCCAGTCGAGTGGCCGGGGGCCGAGCGGAACGCCGAGACGCTGCGCGACGTGTTCGGCGGCATACAGGCCGCGTACGACGCCGTGAAGCCCGCGAACATCATGGCCGCGAAGGCCCCGTATCCCGACAGTGTCGCGATCTTCGCCGTCGGCGACGACGACGCCGCGTTCGCGCCCGGCACCGAGCGGCTCGCGGAGGCCGCGGCAGCGGCGGGCATGCAGGCCACGTTCTACGCGGTGCCCGACGCCGCGCACGACGCCGCCGCGCTCTCCGGCGGGCTCGACGAAGGTTTCCGGATCCTGTACCCCCGACTCGGATTGGCGGCCCCATGACCACGACCGTGACCGACTCCGAACCCGCCGGCCGCCTCCGCACGGGCGGTGAGGTGGCCGCGGCGTTCGCACGCCGCATCCCGTTCAGCCTCGTGCTCGGCGCGGCGCTGATCGCGACCGCGATCCTCACCGGCACCATCACGGGCGCCCCGACGGATGCCACGGCGAACGCCTGGGCCGCCGGGGTGCGCACGACCTTCGACGCGGGCGCGTGGTGGACCGTCGCGACCGCGCTCGTGATCCCGTGGGATCCGTTCCAGCTGGTGGCGGGCGTGCTCGCCGCGGTGCTGCTCCTCGGCGTCGCGGAGCGACGCATGGGCACCTGGCGCACGATCGTCGCGTTCGCGGTCACGGGCGTGCTCGGCATCCTGCTCGGCACGACGCTGCAGTGGTTCGGCTCGCTGTTCGGCGAGTGGTGGGCGACCGGCACCTCGGCCGACCTCACGCTCGACCCGCTGACCGGGGTCGCCGGCGCCCTGATCGCCGCGACCGCGTTCATGGGCGCCCTGTGGCGCCGCCGGATCCGCGTCGTGGTCTTCGCGTTCGTGCTCGTGTTCGTGCTCTACGACGGCGACCCGTCGAATGTGTACCGGCTCTTCGCGATCCTCGTGGCGGTGCCGCTCGGGGCGCTGCTCGCGCGTGACGCCTCGACGCTCCGGCTGCGCCGGAGCTCGCACCGCGAGACCCGCACGCTCGTGGCATCCGTCGTCGCGGTGACCGCCTTCGGACCGATCGTCGCCTTCGCGACCCGCAGCGACCTCACACCGTTCGCGTTCAGCTCGTACCTCTTCGCCGACGACCCGCTGTCGTACGACACGGTCGTCGCGCAGTGCGGCGCCGACCCGGCGGGCGACGAGTGCCTGCGCGAGCTCGCGATCCTGAGCTCGCAGGGTGTCGGCATGTTCGTGCTGTCGTTCGTGCCCGTGCTGCTCCTGCTGCTCGCCGCGTGGGGCCTGCGCAGCGGTCGCCGGTTCGCGTGGTGGCTCGCGATCGCGGTCAACGCCGCGATCCTGCTGTTCGCGCGGTCGTCGTACGACGTGTCGAACGCGCTCAACGACCTCGACCCGGCCGACTGGTCGGCGTTCGACATCGGCGAGCTGCTCGTCTGGGTGCTCGCCGCGGCGCTGCTGCCGATCGGGATCGTCGTGATGCTCGTGCTGACCAGGCGCGACTTCCGGGTGCGCGCGGCGCGCGGCGCGCTCGGCCGGTTCTGGCTGATCGTGGGCGGCACGTTCGTGGTGCTCGCGAGCGCGTACTTCGTGATCGGGCTCGCGACGATCGACGAGTACTGGCCACCCGCGGCGCCCGCCGATCTTGTCGTCGACACGCTCAAACGGTTCGTGCCGCCGCACTTCCTCGCCGCGGTCGATCCGATCGTGCTGCCCGGTCACGATCTGACGAGCGCGGCCGCGCAGTGGGTGGGCCCGGTGTTCTGGGCCGTGTTCATCGTCGCCGCGGTCATGCTCATGTCGACCACGCGCGCCCGACGCGCGCAGGCCGCGGACGACGACCGGCTGCGCACGCTGCTGCGCCGGCACGGTGGCGGCACGCTGGGCTTCATGGCGACCTGGCCCGGGAACACGCCGTGGTTCAGCGAGGACGGCGAGGCGGTCGTCGCGTACCGCGTGATCAACGGTGTCGCGATCACGATGTCCGACCCGATCTGCGCGCCGGCGCGCGCCGAGCGGACGATCCGCGAGTTCGCCGTGCACTGCGACGCGAACGGCTGGACGCCCGTGTTCTACAGCACGCACCCGCAGTACCTCCCGATCTTCGAGTCGCTCGGCTGGCAGCACATGTCGGTGGGTGAGGAGACGATCGTGCGCACGACCGGTCTCGAGCTCACGGGCAAGCCGTGGCAGAAGGTGCGCCAGGCGCTGAACCGCGGCATCAAGGAGGGCATGACGACGGTCTGGACGAGCTGGCGCGAGCTGCCGCTCGCGACGTCGGCCGAGATCAGCGCGATCTCCGAGGAGTGGGTGGCCGAGAAGGAGCTGCCCGAGATGGGCTTCACGCTCGGCGGCATGGAGGAGTTGAAGGACGACGACGTGCGGCTCATGCTCGCGGTCGCGCCCGACGGCAGCCTGCAGGCCGTGACGAGCTGGCTGCCGGTCTACCGCGACGGCGCGGTCGTCGGCTGGACCATCGACTTCATGCGGCGCGCCGACGGGTCGATGAACGGCATCATGGAGTTCCTCATCGCGTCGGCCGCGCTGCACATGAAGGAGACGGGCGCCGAGGTGCTGAGCCTGTCGGGCGCACCGCTCGCGACCAAGCCGCTCGCACCGGGCGAGGAGCCGCCCGCGCCGACCCCGATGACGCGCCTGCTCGACTGGCTCGGCCAGACCCTCGAGCCCGCGTACGGGTTCTCGTCGCTGTTCCGCTTCAAGGCGAAGTTCAACCCCGAGTACGAGACCATCTCGATGGCCTACCCCGACCCGCTCGCGCTCCCCGCGATCGGCCTCGCGGTCGGCAAGGCGTACCTGCCGGAGGTCTCGCCCAAGGAGGCCGTCGCGCTGGTCCGCACGCTCACGCGCGCCGAGTAGCGCCGGCCGACGCGCGCCGACCCCGATTCGATCGCCGAGCGGTCGTCGATCGGGCGCCGAACGCCGAACGAACGCCGAACGAGCACCGAACGAGCACCGAACGGGCACCGAACGGGCGCGGATGGCGGGTGTTCGCGCCGACGACCCGCCATCTGCGACCGTTCGCCGAAGTCTCCCGTACCCGGCGCCGCATGCGCGTCGAACGAACTTCGCGCGAGCATCGAAACGGACATCGAACGGGCGCAGATGGCGGGTGTTCGCGACCAGAACCCGCCATCTGCGACCGCTCAGCGAGCTGGATCGCGTCGTGAGGCATCCGCGTCGCCTGAGGCATCCGCCTGGCCCGCGATGACCGCGTAGCCTGAGACGGATGTCTCAGCTGCCCGACCTGCTCGTCGCCGCCATCGCGCTCGTGCGCGATCGGCGCGTGCTCATGGTCACCGCACGGGAGCGCGACGTGTACTACATGCCGGGCGGCAAGATCGACCCGGGCGAGACGCCCGTCGAGGCGGCGGCCCGCGAGGCCTACGAGGAGGTCGCGCTTCAGCTCGACCCGGGCGCGCTAGAGCACCTCTTCGAGGTGCGCACGCTCGCGCACGGCGAGCCCGACGGTCGCCACGTGCGCATGGCCGTCTTCCAGGCCGAGACGGATGCCTCACCCGCGGCCTCGGCCGAGGTCGGCGCCCTGCACTGGGTGACCACCGCCGACGCCCACCGCTGCCCGCCGGCGGGCCGCGAGGTCCTCGCCCGGCTCGAGGCATCCGGTCTCATCGACTGACCGCGCTGCGCGCACGAGCTGCCGAGACCGTCGTTCCGGTGTGCCGTGGCGATCAGCACCAATAGCTGATATATTAGTGTGGTTGCCATCGAAAGGTCTGTGTCATGCTGAAGCACTCGTCCCGCGCTCGATCGCTCGGACTCATCGCCCTGGCCGGCACGCTCGCGACGGGGGCGCTCGCGCCTCTGATCGGGGCAACGGCAGCCCCGGCGATCGCCGCCGAGTGGCAGGTCGGTCATGCGGCATCGCCCGTGCTGGTCGACGCCGGGAACGGGATCACCGCGAACGTGAACCCGGCGACGGGCGTCGTCCAGCTCGAGACGTCCGCGGCCGGCGCCACCTGGGACACCGCGATTCACGAGATGGACCGCTACGGCCTCGGTCCGGGCGGGACGTGGGGCACCGCGTCCGCGGACATCCGGGGCGGGACCTCCGTGTACGTGCCGGGCATGGGTGTGTATGCACCCGACCCAGCCGAGCGGTCCGGACTGAGGGGTTACCCCGGCGACGACCTCAACTTCTCCCAGGACTGGGGGACCCTGCCCGCGCGGGGAGACATCCCCGCTCAGGAGTACGTGTTCACCCTCCACCACCTGGACACCGGCGCGGTCGACCACTTCGCACCGAACGGCGACGTGATCGCGTCGATCGACGCGGCCGGCGACCGAACCGACTGGGAGTTCACGCCGGGTCCGTACGGCAGCCGGCTCGAGCGCATCGTCGACCCTGCCGGCGCGATCACGAAAATCTCCTATTCGCCCGACGTGATCACCGTCACCGCACCCGACGGGCAATCCACGACCCTGGAATCCTCATTCGGCCGGCTGACGAAGCTCACGACGCCCACCGGGACGTCGGCCTTCTCCGCGCTCCCCGGCCTGTTCAGCCGGATCGTCTCCACGACGCCGTCCGGCGACACCGTCACGGGCTTCACGTGGAATCAGGACAAGCCGGGGAGTGTGATCCAGATCACCCGCAACGGCGAGATCGTCTACCCGAAAGGCTGATTCGATGCTCAGCCAGATCGCGGGCGCCGTGGCGCTCTCCGTGGCGGCGGCGGCGCTGCCCTCGGCGGCGTTGGCCACGCCCAGCGAACCGGCCGTCGCCGACCTCTACATCGGTGCGTTCCATGAGCCGATTCGCAAGGTGATCGGCGATGGTGAGGGCGAGATCGTCGACCCGAGTCGCGATGTCGCGGCGTTCACCGCCGACCGATTCGGCGGACTCATCATGAGGACTCGCCATTGCTCTCCACAGCACAGGCGGTCTGGGCGAATCTCTCCCTCCGGGCACCGTCAAGCGGCGGCGGACGAGCGGGCGCTTCCCTAGACTCCCGGCATGGCCCTGACGCGTTGGTTCCGCAGTGGCGACCGGGTCGTGCGCATCGCGGAGTCGGGCGGCGCGAGCCGGCCCGTGTACGTGCTCGTGCACGGGCTCGGCATGGCGCACGAGTACTGGAACGGGCTCGCCGAGGCACTCGAGAAGACCGGGCGGGTCCTCGCGCTCGACCTGCCGGGGTTCGGCGATTCGCCGAAGCCCGACGAGCCGCTGTCGATGAGCGAGGCCGGCGCGCTCGTCGGCGAGCTGCTCAGGGCCGAGGGGGTGAGCCGCGCGGTGCTCGTCGGGCACTCGACGGGGGCGCAGGTCGTCACCGAGACCGCCGGGCAACGACCCGAGCTCGTCGGCGCGGTCGTGCTGATCGGCCCGACCGTGAACCCGCGCGAGCGCACTGTCGCGAAGCAGACCATGCGCTTCCTGCAGGACATCTCGCTCACGAACCCCAAGGTGCTCGCGGTCGGGCTGAAGCTCTACGCCGAGGCCGGGCCCGCCTGGTACGCCGCGAACCTGCGGCCGATGATCGACCATCGGATGGAGCTCGCGCTGCCGCGCGTGCAGGCACCCACCCTCGTGGTGCGCGCCGAGCACGACGCGATCGTGCCCCGCGACTGGGCGAACGAGATCGCGCGCCTCCTGCCGGCGGGCCGCCTCATCGAGGTGCCGGGCCGTGGCCACGAGACCATGGTGACGGCCGGCGCGCAGGTCGCCGATCTCATCGCGCGCCACGCGCGCGGCGAGCCGGTGGGTCACGTGGTGCCCGAGGCATCCGCTATCGCAACGCCATCCGACGCACCGAACGGTCGCGGATGGCGGGTGTGCTCGCGCGCCACCCGCCATCCGCGACCGTTCGACGCGGCTCAGCACGAGGCGGATGCTCCGGGCGGCGCCTCGCTCGCGGGCACCGCCGCAGGACTCGACGCGCCGCCCCTGAAGGCGGCCTGGTGGTGGGCCCGCGACTATGCGTACGCGGGGCGACGCCAGCTCGCGGTGCTCGGCGCGGGTCGCTCGCCGCGGCACTGGCTTCGCGGCGACGATGCGCTGCCCGAGGTCGTGCTGCTGCCCGGCGTCTACGAGCACTGGTCGTTCCTCCGCCCCCTCGGCGAGCGACTGCACCGCGCCGGGTACCGGGTCCGCACGGTGCACGGCATGGGCGTGAACCGGGCTCCGATCGTCGACACGAGCGACAAGCTCGCCCGGGCGCTCGAGAAGCTGCCGCTGCCCGCTGCCGGACGCGTCGTCGTGGGGCACAGCAAGGGCGGGCTCATCGGCAAGCATCTGCTCATCCGTCAGGACGCCGACGCGCTCGGCGTGCTCGGCGTCGTTGCGGTCTGCACGCCGTTCGGCGGGTCGAGCCGGGCACGCCTGTTCCGCGATCCGAGCGTGCGCGCGCTGCTGCCGACCGACGCGACGATCATCATGCTCGGCGAGGCATCGTCCGTGAACGCGCGGATCGTCTCGATCTTCGGCACCTACGACCCGCACGTGCCCGACGGCAGCACACTCGAGGGCGCGACGAACGTGCGCGTGCCGATCGCCGGCCACTTCCGGGTGCTCGCCGCCCCGGAGACGGCCGACGCCGTGCTCGAGGCGCTCGAGCTGCTCGCCCGGACACGCACGCTCACCTGACACGATCTGCGCCCCCACCTGCGCGCCACCACGTGCCCCCCGCGCCACCCACTTGCCCCGCGCGCCACCCCGTGCCCCGCGCGCCATCCCCTGTCCCAGCGCCACCCACGTGCCCCGGCGCCACCACATGCCCCCCGCGCCACCCACGTGCCCCCGCGCCACCACACGCCACCCGCACCACCTCCTACCAATCGCGCCAGGCACGACGGTCGGCCTTGGCGCGGTCGGTCACAGATGGCGCTCCAGTCGAATGCGCCAACTCGTGCAACCCGCGCCACCTGCTGCGTCGGCGCCACCCGCGACGATGTGCGCCAGGAAACACGGTCGTGTCTGGCGCAAATCGTCGCGCTGGGCGCTGAAGCGCTGAAGTTACGGCCGGCTCGGGCGGGCGCGGTCCGGCGGGTGCGGCGGCGGCGGGGAGGCTAGTGCACGTACTCGAGCAGGTCGAGGCCGACCTGGTGCATGCCGTCGAGCACCGCGAGGCGGCTCGAGAGCTGCGTGTCGGCGAAGTACGTCGACACCGCGTACGCCACGCTCGCGCGGGGCCCCCGCAGCACGCCGGCCTCGCTGCGCACGCCGCCGTCGGTGCCGGTCTTGTTCATGAGCAGCACGCCGTGGTCGGGCATGCGGTGCGCGAGCGGGTCGAGGCCGAACGCCGACGCCACCATCGACAGGTCGGCGTTGAGCGACAGCCAGCCGACGACGCGCTGCGACACCTCGGGGCTCACGATCTCGCCGCGCGCGAGCGACGCGAACAGCCACGTGAGCTCTTTGGCCGAGCCGATCGAGAGCTGCGGGGCGTCGTCGGGTCCGCGGTGGTCGCGCACGAGGTCGAGCAGCGCGGTTCGGGTGAGCCCGAGCGCCTCGGTGCGCGCGCGCACCGCTTCGAGCCCGGTGTAGCGCAGCAACACGTTCGTGGCGAGGTTGTCGCTCGACGCGCCGATGAGCGCCGCGAGGTCGGCGACGGGCAGACTCGGCGACTGCAGGTGCTGCCAGATGCCCGAGTCGCCGACGGCGTCGCGTGGCGACCGGTCGAGCACGGTCAGCGCCTCGGTGCTCGCGCCGTCGAGCCGCGCGGCGACCTCGACGAGCAACAGCACCTTGCCGATCGAGGCGGTCGGCATGACGACATGGTCATCGACCGAGAACAGCACACGGCCGGTGGCGAGGTCGGTCGCCCGCGCCGAGACCTGCACGCCCGCGAGCGCGAGGTCGCCGAGCGCGCTGAAGCCACGGCTGAAGTCCTCGTAGGCGCCCTCGGAGAGATGACGCCCATGCCGCAGCGCGGCGTGACGGGAACGCCGTTCGGAACCCTGGGACGGGGTCACCACGGTGGCGAGCTCCTCTTCTCTCACTCGGCGCTCCCCCACCGCTGACCGCGGCGCGCTCTCATGGCTGGACTGCACTGCTGATCGGGCATGTCTACCAGATCGTGACCCGGTCGCCGGGATCGAGCCACAGCGCGTCGTCGGCGGTCACGCCGAAGCCCGCGTAGAACTCGTCGATGTTCCGAACGATCTGGTTGCAGCGGAACTCGTTCGGCGCGTGCGGGTCGATCGCGAGCAACCGCACGACCTCCTCGTCCCGGGCCTTCAGCTGCCACGACTGCGCCCAGGAGAGGAAGAACCGCTCGGCGCCGGACAGCCCGTCGAGCACGGGCGGCTCGGCGCCGTCGAGCGAGATCAGGTACGCCTTCCACGCGATCGCGAGCCCCCCGAGGTCGCCGATGTTCTCGCCGATCGTGAGTGCGCCGTTCACGTGCTGCTCGGCGGCCTCGTCGGTGCCCGCGAGCTGGGCGGGCACGAGTGCGTCGTACTGCGCGATGAGCGCCTTCGTGCGATCCTCGAACGCGGCGCGGTCATCGGCGGTCCACCAGTCGGTGAGCCGGCCGTCGCCGTCGTACTTCGAGCCCTGGTCGTCGAAGCCGTGCCCGATCTCGTGGCCGATGACGGCGCCGATCGCCCCGTAGTTCGCGGCGGCGTCGCGCTCGGGGTCGAAGAACGGGAACTGCAGGATGGCCGCGGGGAACACAATCTCGTTGAAGCCGGGGTTGTAGTACGCGTTGATGGTCTGCGGCGTCATGAACCATTCGTCGCGGTCGATCGGTCTGCCGATCTTGCCCAGCTCGCGGTTGAACTCGAACTCGGCGGTCGCGCGCACGTTGCCGACGAGGTCGCCGGCGTCGATCTCGAGCGCCGAGTAGTCGCGCCATTTCACGGGGTATCCGATCTTGGGCGTGAACTTCTCGAGCTTGTCGAGCGCACGCCGGCGCGTCTCCTCGCCCATCCAGTCGAGCCCGGCGATCGACCGGCGGTACGCCTCGACGAGGTTCGCGACGAGGTCGTCCATCGCCTCCTTCGCGGCCGGCGGGAAGTGCCGTTCGACGTAGATGCGGCCGACCGCCTCGCCCATGGCGCCCTCGACGAGCGAGACGCCGCGCTTCCAGCGTTCGCGCATCTGCGGGGTGCCGGTCAGCGTGCGGCCGTAGAAGTCGAAGTTCGCCTCGACGAACTCGCTCGACAGGTAGGCGGCGCTCGAGCGGATGACCTGCCAGGCGAGCCAGTCCTTCCAGGCGGGCAGCCGCTCATCGGTGAGCAGCGCGCCGAGCCCTTCGAGGAACGACGGCTGGCGCACGACGAGCTCGTCGAAGGCCGCATCGGGCGCGCCGGTCGCGTCGCGCCACACCTGCAGGGGGGCGGATGCCACGACGTCGGCCCATGCACGCAGGTTGTAGGTCTTCTCGCTGTCACGTGAGTCGACGTTCGACCAGTGCACGGCCGCGATGCGGGTCTCGAGGTCGTAGACGCGCGCCGCGCGCTCGTCGGCGGCGTCCAGCCCGGCGAGCCGGAACATCCGCTCGAGGTGGGCGCGATACGCGTCGCGCACCCCGGCGAAACGTTCCTCGCGGAAGTAGCTCTCGTCGGGGAGGCCGATGCCGCCCTGCTCGACGAACACGAGGTACCGCTCGGGGTCGCCGGGGTCGTTGTCGACGAACAGCTGCACGAAGCCCGAGACGCCCTGACGTTCGAACTGTCCGACGGTCGCGAGCAGGTCGTCGACCGTGCGGATCAGCGACGCCTCGAGCAGCTGCGCGGCGATCGGGGTGGTGCCGAGCATGTCGGCCTTGTCCTCGTTGAGGAAGCTCGCGTAGAGGTCGCCGACCTTGCGTGCTTCGGTGCCCGGCTCGGCGAGCTGCGACTCCTCGATGATCTCGCGGACCGCCTGCTCGGCCTCCTCGTGCAGGAGGATGAACGAGCCGTACCTGGCCTTGTCGGCGGGGATCTCGGTGCGATCGATCCACCGGCCGTTGACGTGCTGGAAGAGGTCGTCTTGTGGCCGGACCCCTGGATCCAGCTCGTCGAGGGTGATGCCGGACGAGAGCGTGACGTCGGTCATGCGCTCAAGCCTAAGCCGACCTCGTCGCAGGTCGAGTAGCGAAGCAATTCCCATCGGAGCCTCACGCGTATCGAGACCGTGGCGCCGGGTCTCGATACGCTTCGCTACTCGACCAGCGGGGACAGCGGGGCCGGCGAGGCACGTAGGCTCGGGACATCGACACCCCCGCACCTCCCTCCACGACCGCGAGGCGCACGGTCGACCGCGACATCCTGCGGCTCGCCGTGCCCGCGCTCGGCGCGCTCATCGCCGAGCCGTTGTTCCTGCTCACCGACACCGCCATGGTCGGTCATCTCGGGGCCGAGCCGCTCGCCGGTCTGGGGCTCGCCTCCGCGATCCTGCAGACGATCATCGGCCTCATGGTGTTCCTCGCGTACGCGACGACGCCCGCGGTCGCGCGACGGCTCGGCGCGGGCGACGAGCGCGGCGCGGTCGAGGCCGGCATCGACGGGCTGTGGCTCGCTCTCGGGCTCGGTGCGGTGCTCGCGCTCGCGGGGTGGGGGGCGGCGCCCTGGCTCGTGGGCGCCTTCGGCGCGTCCGAAGAGGTCACCGCCGAGGCATCCGCCTACCTGTCGATCTCGATGGCCGGGCTCCCGGCCATGCTCATCGTGTTCGCGGCGACCGGCCTGCTGCGCGGGCTGCAGGACACGCGCACGCCGCTCTGGGTCGCGGGGCTCGGGTTCGGCGCGAACATCGTGCTCAACTTCGTCTTCATCTATGTCGTGGGGCTCGGCCTCGCGGGGTCGGCCACAGGCACCGTGATCGCGCAGTGGGCGATGGTGCTCGTGTACCTCATCGTCGTCGCGCGGCACGCCGCGCGGGTCGGAGCGAACCCGCGCCCGCATCGAGCCGGTCTGCGGAGGGGGGCCGCCTCCGGCGGCTGGCTGTTCCTGCGCACGGTCAGTCTGCGCGCGGCGCTCCTGCTCGCGACGTGGTCGGCCACCGCCCTCGGTCCCGACGAACTCGCCGCTTACCAGGTCGCGATCACGCTGTTCTTCACGCTGGCCTTCGCCCTCGATGCGCTCGCGATCGCCGCGCAGGCGCTCGTCGGGCGCAGTCTCGGCGCCGGCGATGTCGCGACCGTGCGCGCCGTGCTGAAGCGGTGCGTGCTGTGGGGCGTCGGATCGGGCGCAGTCCTCGGAGCCGCGATCGCCGCGTCGGCGTGGGTGCTGCCCGGCGTGTTCACGTCGTCGGCCGAGGTCGCGGCGCTGCTGCCGCCCGCGCTCGTCGCGCTCGGGATCTCGGCTCCGCTCGCCGGCCTGGTGTTCGTGCTCGACGGCGTGCTGATCGGCGCGGGCGATGCCCGCTATCTCGCGTGGACCGGGCTCGTGAACCTCGCCGCCTACGTGCCACTCGCGCTCGGCGTGGTGTGGTGGTCGGGAACGCTTCCGGCATCCGTTGCGCTGGCGCTCGTCACCGCCGCGTTCGCGATCGGATATCTCGTGGCGCGCGCCGTCACGCTGTCGCTCCGCGCCCGCGGCGCCCGCTGGATGGTGACGGGCACCGTCTGAGCGGCGGGCCCCTTTCCGCCGACCGCGCCGCATGCGGCCCACTGCGCCCGGTAGGCCGGTCGCACGTGGCGCAGACGGTCGCACGTGGCGCGGGTAGCTCTTGGTCGCGGTGGAACGGCCCCAGAGGGCTGAGACAGCCGCCCACTGCCCACCGGCGCTCGCCCCGAGCGTGTCCCCCGAGCGTGTCCCCCGCGGCCACCCGCGCCACGTCGCACCAAGTGCGCCACGGCAGGGCGCCGGGCGCGGCGTCAGCCGCGCGGTGGAGCCGTGGTGTCGCCGATGTGCAGCGTGCACGTGAACGCGGCCGGCTCGGGCAGATCGCCCGCGAGCAGGCGCACGATCGCCTCGCCCGCCGCGCGGCCCTTGTCGACCGAGGGCTGGTCGAGCGTGGTCAGGTCGTGCTGCAGCCCATCGACCCGGATGCCGTCGAATCCGAGCACGCTGAGGTCTTCGGGCACGCGCAGCCCGAGCTCTTCGGCGGCGCGGATGACGCCCGCCGCGAGCAGATCGCTCTGCGCGATGATCGCCGTCGGGCGGCCGACGGCATCAGCGGTCCCGCCCCCGCCGGCACTACCGCCCCCGACGGCAGCGCCGGTCGCACCGCCCGCACCATCCGTACCGTCCGCCGCCGCCCCGCCGGCACCATCCGCCCCACCCGTGCCGGCCGGGTCGGCGAGCAGTGCGAGCGCCGCGATCCGGCCCTCTTCGACCGAGCTCGCCGCGGTCGCGAAGGCCGGTGCATCGGGGAAGACCTCTCGCGCGCCGAGCAGCCGGTCGCGAGTGGTCGAGTTGGTCGCGCGTGCCTCGAGCTCGGGCGTGATGGGGCCGCGTGTCCGCTGGGCGTCGACCGGCAGCGTGACGACGGCGACGTGCGAGTGCCCGAGCTTCTGCAGGTACTCGGCACCGCGGCGGGTCGCGGCGCGGTTGTCGATCACGATCTCGAGGATGTCCTCGTCGGCCGCGCCCTCGATCGCGACGGCCGGGATGCCGCGCCGGCGGAACACCGCGACCGTGTCCGCGAGGCGTGGGCTGCAGCCGACGAGCACGACCGCATCGACGGGCGCGCTCTCGACCGAGACCTGGGCGTCGTCGCCGGTGTCGGTGAGCAGCAGCAGCCCAGCGCCGAGCGGCGCGATGCCCTCGGCGATGCCGTCGAGCGTGCGGATCTTCACGGGGTCGAGGAAGGCCGCGCGCACGCGCTCCTCGAGCACCACGCCGACGATGCCGGAGCGGCCGCGCCTGAGCGACCGGGCTCGCGGATCGGGCCCGGCGTAGCCGAGTGCGGCTGCTGCGGCGAGCACGCGTTCCTTCGTGGCATCCGACACGGGACCCGACCCGCTGAACGCGATCGACGCCGTCGACGCGGACACACCGGCCTTCTCGGCCACGTCGGCGAGCGTCGGGTGACTGGGCATGCCCTGATCCTACTTGTGGGAATTACGGATGGAACCTAGCATCGAATCGATTCGACTCGAATCGATTCGACCTTACACCGCATCGCGGCCCGCCCGCCCATCCGACTGGAGCCTCACCATGGCGCACGAGACCTCCGCCGATAGCGTTGGCGACGTGACCCGCGCCCGCACCGCCATCGCACCCCACGGGCTGCGCGCGTGGCGCAACGCGGTCTTCGCGGTGTTCTTCCTCAGCGGGCTCAGCATGGCCAGCTGGGTCGCCCGGATCCCCGCGGTTCGCGACGCCACCGACCTCACCACGCAGGGCGTCGGGCTCGTCATCCTCGGCGCCTCGGCCGGATCGGTCGCGGGCCTCGTGGCCGCACCCCTGATCCTCGCCCGCCTCGGCACGCGGCGCGGCGAGGTCGCGTCGCTCGTGACCGTCTCGGTCGGCCTGATCGCCGTGGGCGTCGGCGGCTCGGCGGTGCCGTCGGTGCCACTCGTGGTCACGGGGCTCGTGCTGTTCGGGTTCGGCAACGGTGCGGTCGACGTCATGATGAACGTCGACGGAGCCATGGCCGAGCGGCACATCGGCAAGACGCTCATGCCGCTCATGCACGCGTTCTTCAGCTTCGGCACCGTCGCGGGCGCGCTGCTCGCGGCCGGCGCGTCGGCCATCGACCTCTCGGTGATGTGGCATCTCGGCGGAGTCGCCGTGCTCATCGCGGTCGCGGTGGTCATCGCGGTGCGATTCGTGCCGCGCGACTCGGCGGAAGCGTCAGATGGGGCGGATGCCTCGGGCGGCACGGATGCCTCGGGCGGCACGGATGCCTCGGGCGAGGCGGGTTCGCGCGGTGCCGCCAGGGCGCCGTGGCGCGCGCGGCTCAGCGCGAGCCTCTCCGTCTGGCGCGACGGCGGCCTCCTCTTGATCGGCGTGATCATGCTCAGCATGTCGTTCGCCGAGGGCAGCGCGAACGACTGGATCGCGCTCGCGGTCGTCGACGGCCACGGCTTCGACCCGACCATCGGCGCCCTCGTGTTCGGCGTGTTCACGGTGTCGATGACCGTCTCGCGCGTGCTCGGCGGGCCCGTGCTCGACCGGTTCGGGCGCGTCGCCGTGCTGCGCGTGCTCTCCGCGACGGGCGTCGTCGGCCTCGCGCTGTTCATCTTCGGCACCGAGCCCTGGATGCTCGTCGTCGGCACCGTGCTCTGGGCCGCCGGCTGCTCGCTCGGGTTCCCGGTCGGCATGTCGGCCGCGGCCGACCACCCGACGAAGTCGGCCGCGCGCGTCTCGGCTGTCGCGATCATCGGGTACTGCGCGTTCCTCGCGGGCCCGCCGCTGCTCGGATTCCTCGGCGAGCACTTCGGGCTCCTGAACGCGCTGCTCGTGCTCATGGGCCTCTTCGTCCTCGCGGGGTTGCTCGCGCCTGCAGCGCGTGAGCGGACCCAGCGCGCATCTTCGTCGGTCGAATAGCGGGTACCCGTTGACCCGTTGACCGAGTAGCGGACGACGAAGTCGCACGCGTATCGAGATCCCGCACCCGCTCGCACGACGCGCCCGCCTCGTCGTGCGCGACACGACCGGTCGCGGGCAAGGGCTGGCGCGAGGCATCCGTTTCGCCCCAGAATGCGGGCATGAGCGCAACCGAAGCCGACCGCCCGCTGCCCGAGCACACCCGACCCGAAGGCGTCGACGACGCGACCATCGAGGCGCTCGGCAAGCTCTCGGAGGCGCTCGAGGTCATCGAGGACGCGCGCGGATCGCTCTACCGGTTCCACCGGCTCACCGGCACCGCCGACCTCGCCGTCGGCGAGGCGATCGAGCTGTTCAGGAAGGCCGGGCACGACGAGATCGCCGACCGCATCGAACGCGAGATCCTGGGCCGCAACGTGCTCGAGGGCCGCTGGACGTTCCAGATCGTCGAGGAGTACGACGACGGGTACTACGCCGCGCTCAAGGATGCCGACCGCGCCGGGCGCGACGAGCTCGTCGCCGGCCGCCGCCACCTCTACGAGGCCGAGATGAAGGAACGCGAGCGCACCGTCGGCCTTCGGCACCACGAGGCGCGGCCGGCCGACCGCGCGTGACCCCCCGCCCGCCCGCATCCGCGCCACCCGCACCCGCGCCACCCCCATCCGCGCCACCCGCGACCGAGTGCGCCAGGCAGGACGGTCGGCCCTGGCGCACTCCGCAGGAACCGGCGCGATACCGGCGCACGCTGGCGACGTAGACTCTCGGGGTGCGTCTCGTCATCGCCCGTTGCTCAGTCGACTACGCCGGCCGCCTCTCCGCGCATCTGCCGCTCGCGACCCGCCTGCTCATGGTCAAGGGCGACGGCAGCCTGCTCGTGCACTCCGACGGCGGCAGCTATAAGCCGCTCAACTGGATGAGCCCGCCGTGCACGCTCGCGACGAGCGAGCCCGACGACGAGCAGGCCGAGGCCGGCATCTCCGAGATCTGGACGGTGACGCACAAGAAGACCGCCGACCGGCTCGTGGTCTCGATCTACGAGGTACTGCACGACTCGGCGCACGACCTCGGCGTCGACCCCGGTCTCGTGAAGGACGGCGTCGAGGCGCATCTGCAGCAGCTGCTCGCCGAGCAGATCGAGCTGCTCGGGGACGGGTACCGCCTTGTGCGCCGCGAGTACATGACGGCGATCGGCCCGGTCGACATCCTCGCGACGGATCACGCGGGTGCGAGCGTGGCCGTCGAGCTCAAGCGACGCGGCGACATCGACGGCGTCGAGCAGCTCACGCGCTACCTCGAGCTCATGAACCGCGACCCGCGGCTCGCGCCGGTCTCGGGCGTGTTCGCGGCGCAGGAGATCAAGCCGCAGGCGCGCACCCTCGCCGAAGACCGCGGCATTCGCTGCGTGGTGCTCGACTACGATGCGATGCGGGGCATCGAGAGCGGGCATGCCCGACTCTTCTGACCGCTCGCTGTGAGTGGTCGAGGGAAGCTCATATCTGCCCGCCCTAGTATGTCGGGGTGACCTCGACCCTCCCCACCCGCCCCGTGGCTGCGCCCCCGCGCACCTGGTCGGCCGTGCTGTTCGACCTCGACGGCACGATCGTCGACTCCGAGGCGGAGATCACCCGTTCCCTCGCCCACACGTTCTCCTCGATGGGCGTTCCCGTGCCAGACGCAGAGACGCTGCGGTCCTACGTCGGCCCGCCGCTGCTCGACAGCCTGCGCATGACCGCGGGCTTCACCGACGCCGACGCGTGGGAGGCCCTGAACGTCTATCGCGACCACTACGACGTGCACCTGCTGAACTCGCCCGTGTTCCCGGGCGTCGCCGGCGTGCTCGAGCGCCTGCACGCCGCTGGGGTCCCGGTCGCGCTCGCGACGAGCAAGCCGGAGTCCATGGCGCGCGACGTGCTCGAGCACAACGACCTCGCGAAGTACTTCACGGTCATCGCGGGCGCGAGCGAAGACGAGGAGCGCAGCACCAAGGCCGACGTCGTCCGCGAGGCGCTCGCCCGGCTCGACGCGCAGGGCGTCGACACGACCGAGGCGGTCATGGTCGGCGACCGAGGGTACGACACCCTGGGTGCGCTCGCGAACGGCGTTCCGACGATCATGGTCGAGTGGGGCTACGGCTCGCCGGCCGAGGCCGGCGACGCCTTCGCGGTCGTGCACTCGGCCGACCAGCTGCGGAACCTGCTGCTCGGCTGAGCGATCGACGTTCCGAAACGGCTCCCGGCGATTCGCCGGGAGCCGTTCTTGCTGCGTGCTCGGTTCCCGGGCGCCTCCGCGGTTCGAGAGCCCACGGAGAATTTATTGCCCGAAAGGTACATGTCTTGTACCATTGCCGCAATTCGTTCCGGGCACCGCAGCTGGGAGACACGTATGCCTGATGAGCACGTCACCGCACGCCTCGACGACCACGAGGTCGTAACCGTCCTGGGCACCATCCCCGCCACCGAGCTGGGGATGACGCTGACCCACGAGCACCTCCTCATGAACTGGATGAAGGAGAACCGGCTCAACGGCCTCCTCGCAGACATCCAGCTCATGAGCGCCGAGCTCGAACCGTTCGCAGCGGCCGGCGGCCGCACCGTCGTCGAGCTCACGTCGATGGGCATCGGCCGGGATCCACAGGGCCTCGCGGAGATCGCACGGCGCACGGGCCTCAATATCGTCATGGGCACCGGGTTCTATCGCGAGCCCTACCTCGACCCCGGATTCGTGAACCGCAAGGACGCGTCCGCGATCGCGGAGTGGCTCGAGCTCGACATCCGCGAAGGTGCGGATGGCACCGGTATCCGGCCCGGCATCATCGGCGAGGTGGGACAGGACGGGCCGGTCATGACCGCCATGGAGGAGCGGACGTTCCGCGCGGCGGGGCTCGCGCAGCTCGCGACGGGCCTCACCATCTCCACGCATGCAGCCAGGTGGCCTAACGGTCTCCCCCAGCTCGACCTGCTCGACTCGCTCGGCGTCGATCCAGGCAGGGTCATCATCGGACACGCCGACACCGTGCCGAGCAGCGACTACCACCTCGAGCTCGCCCGCCGCGGCGCGTTCGTGCAGTTCGACACGCTGTGCATCGCCATGCGTCAGCCCTTCGAGCTCGACAAGCGCATCGAGTACGTGCTCCGGATGCTGGACGCCGGGCACGTCGACCGTTTGCTCCTCTCCCACGATGTCTGCGTCACCGACCATCTCTCCGTCTACGGCGGCGGCGGGTTCGGATACCTGACGAGCACCTTCCTGCCCGCGCTGCGAGATCACGGCGTGAGCGACGACGACATCGACCGGATCACGGTCCAGAATCCGGCCCGCGCGCTCACCGGCGCCTGAGCATGCCGAGGAATGCGATGACCACGACCACACCCGTACGCACGCAGTCCCCGAGCACGCGCGCGGCGTCACCAGCGCGACGGATGCCGAGAGCCGGCATCAGCCTCGTGGCGATCGCGATCCTGATCGGCCTGTGGTGGCTGGCCGCGGTCGCCATCGACGACCCGGTGGTCCTGCCCTCACCGCCAGAGGTCGCGATGAGGGCGGTCGAGCTGCTCGGAACCGGCAGCGGCAACATGTGGCCCGACATCGGTGCGTCCCTCGCACGCGTGCTGATCGGCTGGTCTCTCGGCATCGTCGCGGGCGTGGTGCTCGGCGTCGCCCTGGCTTCGAGCAAGACGCTCTACTCCGCCATCGACCCGATCATGCAGGGCGCGCGATCCATCCCGCCGCTCGCGTGGACCCCGCTCCTCATCGTGTGGCTCGGCATCGGCGAGCTCTCGAAGGTGTTCCTCATCTTCGTCGCGACCCTCCCCATCATCGCGATCGGCACGGCGGCGGGCATCAGCGGCGTCGACCTCTCGCTACGCCGGGCGGCGCTCACGCTCGGCGCGAGCCCCGCGTACCTCTTGCGGCGAGTCATCCTGCCGGGCAGCCTGCCTGAGCTGCTGACCGCGATGCGCATCTCGCAGGGGCTCTCCTGGAGCTGCCTGGTCGCTGCCGAGCTGATTGCGTCGACCGAGGGCATCGGCTACCGGATCATGCAGGCCGGCCGCTACCTCGACACGAGCACGATCTTCGTGGGGATCCTCCTCATCGGCGTGCTCGCGAGCGCGACCGACGCGATCCTGCAGGTGCTGCAACGACGGCTCGTGCCGTGGAAGGGGAAGGCGTAGTGGAGACGACCGCGACCGGAGCTGCCGCGATGCCGCCCGCCGACCCGGCAGCGCAGGCGCTCGCGCTCGACGTCGAGCACCTGCACTACCGCTACGACACGCAGCGCGAAGGCACGCCCGACATCTTGAGCGACATCAACCTGCAGATCGCTGACGGCGAGTTCGTCGCGGTCATGGGGCCATCGGGGTGCGGCAAGTCGACGCTGCTGAACCTCGTGGCGGGGTTCGCGTCGCCGAGCTCGGGCAGCATGCATTGCATGGGCCGGCCCGTGACCCGGCCGGGCGCCGACCGCGGCGTCGTCTTCCAGCGGCCCGCCCTCTATCCGTGGCTCGACGTGCTCGACAACGTGACGTTCGGGCTGCGGGCACGGCACGTGCGCGGCGACCTCGCGTCGCGCGCCCGGGCGATGATCGCCGAGGTCGGGCTCGAAGGCTACGAGAAGCACAAGCCGTACGAGCTCTCGGGTGGCATGCAGAGCCGCGTCGCCCTCGCACGGACGCTCGTGAACGAGCCACGGCTGCTCCTCATGGACGAGCCGTTCGCGGCGCTCGACGCGCAAACCCGCGCCGAGATGCAGGAGCTCGTGCTCAACATCCGCGAGCTGCATCGCTCGTCCGTGATGTTCGTGACGCACGACATCGAGGAGGGGTTGCTCCTCGCCGACCGCGTCGTCGTGCTCGGCGGGTCGCCCTCCTCGGTCGTCGAGGTCGTCGGGGTCGACGCACCGCGTCCGCGGTCGTACGACGTCGTCATGAGCGAACAGTTCGTCGAGCTCCGCAAGCGCGTGCGCGAGCTCTTCCACGCCCACTGAGCACCTCCCGCGCACCGGCCGCACGGCCGCCCAGCAGTTCCGATCATCAACGCCAGCTGAAAGGAATACCCATGCGAAAGGCCACACCTCTTGCCGCGCTCGGTCTCGCGAGCGCGGTCATGCTCACCGCGTGCGCCTCGGGAGCCGCGGAGGGCGGCTCCTCGGCGGAGCCCGAGCCGAGCACCGCCACCCTCGGGATCTTCACGGCGCCGACCGTCTTGCAGGCCGGCCTCGCGTGGGGACTCTTCGACGACCTGCCGATGGAGATGACCGTCATCGACTCGGGGCCCGCGGCCCTCCCGCTCGTGAAGCGCGGCGATATGGCGGGCATCGTCGACCTCAGCGCGACGCCGCTCATGGTCGGCGAGACGAGCGAGATCCCGCTCAAGATCGTGTGGATGACGAGCGGCGCGACCTACGACCTCGTCGTGTCCCCCGACATCACCTCGGCCGAGGATCTCGTCGGCAAGAACATCGCCATCGTGCCCGGCTCGATCCTCGAGTACGTGCTCGACAAGTACCTCGAAGAGCACGGCGTCGACCCGGCGACGGTCAAGAAGGTCGATCTCCCGCCGCCCTCGATGCCGGCGGCGCTGTCGACCGGCCAGATCGACGGTGCCTTCGTGTGGGAGCCGTTCAGCTCGCAGATGGTCGAGAGCGGCGGCACGTCGATCGCCGAGGACAGCGACCGCGGGCTCGTGGTGTTCGGCGCAGACTACGTCGAGCAGTATCCCGAGAACGTGCAGGCCGTCGTGTGCAGCGTCGCCGCGAGCGCCGAGCGGTTCCTCGAGGACCCCGACGCGGCGTACGAGGCCATCGGCGAGCAGCTCGGGCAGCCCGCAGAGGGCATCGCCGCGGCGATGCCCTCCGCGAGCGTGCTCGAGCCGAGCCAGGCGAACGCCGACGACCTCGGCGACGGCACTTCGCCCTCGAAGTACGCCGCCGACATCGCCGCGATCGGCGACTGGCTCGCCAGCCAGGACCGCATCCCGTACGCGCCCACCGTCGAGGACGTGGAGAACCTCTTCGACCCGAGCTTCGCGATCGCGGTCGACGAAGGCGCGTGCGAGTGATGACCGGTCCGAACCGGGACGCCCTGCCGATCCATCGCGTGGATGCCAACCCGCGGCACCTGTTCGACGCGAACGAAGGCGAGTGGCCGTTCACCACCCCCCTCGCAGTCGAACCACCCGAGGGAGCACCCAACATCGTGCTCGTGGTTCTCGACGACATGGGCTTCGGCAGCTCGAGCGCGTTCGGTGGGCCGTGCGAGATGCCGACGGCCGAGCGGCTCGCGAACGGCGGCCTGCGATTCTCTCGCTTCCACGTGAACGCCATCTGTTCGCCGACACGACAGTCGTTGCTGACCGGGAGGAACAGCCACGCCGTCGGCATGGGCGCGACGACCGAGCTCGGCACCTCGGCCCCGGGGTACACCTCGATCCGCCCGACGACGGCCGCGACGATCGCACAGATCCTGGTCGAGAACGGCTACAGCACTGGCGCGTTCGGCAAGATGCATCAGACGCCCCAGTGGGAGGTCAGCACCGCCGGGCCGTTCGACCGCTGGCCGACCGGCGAAGGATTCGAGCGGTTCTACGGCTTCATCGGACCCGAGATGAACCACTGGGATCCTCTCCTCTTCGACGGGACGACCCCCGTCGAACCTGCGAGGCACGCCGAGGGCGAGTATCACCTCAGCGAGGACCTCGCCGATCGCGCGATCGACTGGCTCACCGATCTGAGCGTGCTCACGCCCGAGAAGCCCTTCTTCATGTATCTCCCGATGGCGGCGTGCCACGGACCGCTCCACGTCGGGCGCGAGTGGCAGGAGGCGCAGCGCGGCCGGTTCGACCACGGGTGGGATCGCCAGCGCGAGATCACGCTCGAACGGCAGAAGGCCATCGGCGTCATCCCGGACGACGCCGAGCTCGCACCCAAGCCGCCGGGGATCGTCGAGTGGGAGTCCCTCTCCGAGGAGGAGCAGCGCGCGAGCACGGCGTTCATGGAGACGTACGCGGCCGTCGCTGCGCACGTCGACGCCCAGATCGGCCGGGTCGTCGATGCGCTCGAGGCGCTCGGGCGGCTGGACGACACGCTCGTGCTCTACCTCCTCGGTGACAACGGGGCGTCCGCGGAGGGCGGCCTTCACGGCACCCTCAACGTCGAGCGCTCCTACAGCGGCATCGAGGACTCGCCGTCCTTCCTCGCCGAGCACCTCGACGAGCTCGGCGGGCCGCTGTCCTACCCGCTGCACCCGAGTGGCTGGGCCGTCGCGATGAGCACGCCGTACCAGTGGACGAAGCAGATCGCCTCGCATTTCGGCGGCACTCGCGACGGGCTCATCGCCCACTGGCCCAAGGGCATCGCGGCTCGAGGCGAGGTTCGGGATCAGTGGCACCACGTCATCGACATCGCTCCGACGATCCTCGAGCTCGCCGGCCTGCCGGCGCCGAGGTCGGTGAACGGCGTCCAGCAGGAGGCGATGGACGGCGTCAGCATGGCATACGCCTTCGGTGCGCAGGATGCCCCGTCGCGGCGTACGACCCAGTACTTCGAGGCACTCGGCAACCGCGCCATCTACGACGACGGCTGGATCGCGTCGATCAAGCACCGCACGCCATGGGAGCAGGTCGGCACCACACTCGTGCCGTTCGACGAGGAGGAGTGGGAGCTCTACGACCTGCGGAACGACTGGACCCAATCGAGGAACATCGCCGCGGAGCATCCGGAGAAGGTCGCGTACCTGACGAAGCTCTTCTTCGCCGAGGCCGTGCGCAACAAGGTGTTCCCGATGGACGACCGAGCGACCGAGCGCTACAGTCCCGACCTCGCGGGGCGGCGGGAGTTGCTCGGCGGCCGCAGTGCGTTCACGTTCCACGCGTCGACCCGCCGACTCGGCGAGGAGATCGCGCCGAACGTGAAGAACCGCGACCACGTGGTGCGGGCCGACCTCGAGGTGTTCGAGGATGGGCCGGACGGCGTGCTCCTCGCGCAGGGCGGGCGCTTCGGTGGCTGGGTGTTCCACCTGATCGACGGGCGTCCGGCGTACAGCTACAACCGATTCGACCTCGAGCGGAGCCGCGCGATGGGCCCCGATCGACTCCGCCCGGGCGCGCACGTCGTGTCGTTCGAGTCCAGGTATCTCGGTCCCGAGCTCGGAGGCGCCGCGCACGTGCGAATGTTCGTCGACGG
This sequence comes from Agromyces aerolatus, assembly GCF_031432255.1. Taxonomy (NCBI): domain Bacteria; kingdom Bacillati; phylum Actinomycetota; class Actinomycetes; order Micrococcales; family Microbacteriaceae; genus Agromyces; species Agromyces aerolatus. The sequence continues at coordinate 46,248 of NZ_JAVKGQ010000020.1, forward strand.
CGACGAGGTCGCCGAGCTGGCCCTCGAACGCACGACGCCCTTCCTGTTCTCAAGTCACGAGACCATGGACGTCGGGATCGACCTCGGCACGCCCGTCGTGGAGGACTACGCGACGCCGTGGGGCGAGCTCGAACGTTGCGGCATCCGCAAGGTGGACGTGCAGGTCGGGGCCGGCTACCTCGACCCTGAGGCGCACGCGAGGCGTGTGATCGCGCATCAGTGACGCGCTCACCCGGCCCTGAACGGGCCGGCGCGAGCGGGCTCGACCGGCCCGCTCGCGCCGCGTCGGATCAGCCGTTGTCGACGACCTTGACCGTGAACGTCACGGTCTGGTCGGTCGACGTGTTGTCGAGCGCGACCTGGGTCTCGCCCACCGCGAGCGCGGTGAGGCCCGGGTTGAACTGCGCGCTGCCGTCGTCGCGGCCGGGCGTGAACGACACGATGCTCTCGTCCTCGATCTCCGCGCCCCAGTCGGCGTAGGTCTCGTCGTCGCCCGTGAGGTCGATGACGTTGCCGACCTCAACCTCGACGGTCGTTCCGTCGATGTCGTTCAGATCCGCGATCACCGGCGCGACGACCTCCGCGCTCGCGGTGGCCGGGTGGGTCTCATGGCTGCCCGACGAGCTCGTGCATCCGGCGAGCGCGAGCGCGCCCGCGGCGATCAGGACGGCGACGGATGCTCCGGCGCGCAGTGTTCTCGGCATCGAGGATTCCTTTCGAACGGTCGGGGTCGGGGTCAGCGTATCGGGGCGCACGCCCGAGACATCCGTTCGCCCCACCAGAAGACGCACGATCGTTGCGAGCGTCGCACATATCCACCGTTTCGACGAGGAAATCCCCAGAAGGGTATTCCCCCGAACGGGGGGTAGGGAGCAGGATGCCCTCTATGTCCGCCCACCCGGCGGATTCGGAGGGAGAACCATGTCAGGACACCCCACTCGCGCCGGCAGGCGCGTGCTGGCGTCGATCCCGATCATCGCACTCGCGGCCGCAGGTCTGACGACCTTCAGCGTGACCGCGGCGGCGGCTGCACCGGCGCAGCCGCCAGTGATCTCGGACGACGAGTACTACATCAACTACGTCGAGCCGCGGGCCCAAGAGGCCTTCGTCGACGATGTCGCGGTCGGCACCGAGGATGCGCAGCGCAGCGCACGCCAGGCGACGGCACTCGAGACCGCTGAAGCGGTCAACCAGAAGTACGCCGAGGGAAATCCGCTCGCCGCGAAGGGCCTCGCCGAGCTCGAGTCGCAGTCGATCGAGACCGGGAAGAGCCCGAAGGAGCTCAAGCGCGAACGCGGTCGCGGGCACGGCCACGGCCACGGCCACGGGCACGGAAAGGGCCCGAAGAAGCCCGAATACAAGCAGGCCGACGAGACCCAGGAGGCCAAGCTCCTCACGATCCTCGTCGAGTTCAACCCCGAGGCGAACGACGACTTCACGGGCGAGTACGTGCCGACCGAGTTCGGCGCGACCGAGTGCAAGCCGGGCGATGTGCAGAACGGCCCGCTGCACAATCAGATCCCGAACCCCGCCGAGGCCGAGCGTCCCGACAACAACACGATGTGGGTCGAGGACTTCTCGTCCGAGCACTTCAACACGATGCTCTTCACCGAGGAGGGCATCACCGAGCGCGTGCGGCCCGACCTGCGCGGCCCCGACGGCCGACGGGGCATCGACATCTCGGGCTACACCATGAAGAACATGTACGAGGAGATGTCGCAGGGCGCCTACACGGTGACCGGCGAGGCGACGCCGTGGATCACGGTGCCGCACTCCGAGGCGTACTACGGCGCCACGACCTGCCACCTGAACGACGAGGGCGTCTACGAGGCGGGCCCCATGCAGGACATGCAGGGCCACCCCGACAACCCGCTCGGGCCCGGCCAGCTGCCGATCGACGCGGTGGCCGCGCTCGCGGCCGCGCAGCCCGACTTCCCCTGGGCCGACTACGACATCGAGGACCAGGGCGACCGTGACGGCGACGGGGACTTCTTCGAGCCCGACGGCGTGATCGATCACGTCGTGCTCGTGCACGCGGGCGAGGACAAGTCCGGCAACGGCGGCGCGCAGGGCACGTACGCGATCTGGGCGCACTCGTCGGCCGTCCCCGGCGGTGCGGACATCCCCGGCACCGACCTCAAGCTGTCGAACTACATCGTGCAGCCCGAGGACTCGGGCGTCGGCGTGTTCGCGCACGAGTACGGTCATGACCTCGGCCTGCCCGACCTGTACGACACCTCGGGGGCCGGGAACTCCGACATCGACTTCTGGGATCTCATGAGCTCGGGCTCGCACGCGGGGCCGATCTTCCAGTCGATGCCGACCCATATGGGCCTCTGGGACAAGTGGGTGCTGGGCTGGGCCGATCCGCTCGAGGTGAATCCCGGCGACGCCCCGCTCGACGTGACCGTGAGCCAGAACTCGCGGCCACTGAAGGACACCGAGGACGGCGTCATCGTCAATCTGCCCGACAAGGTGATCACGCTCGCCGAGCCGCACAGCGGCGAGAACATGTGGTACACCGGCTCCGATCAGGACTACGGCGACATCCGGCTGAGCCGCACGCTCGAGTCCGTGCCAGTGGGGGCCAAGTTCTGGATGTGGAACGACTACGTCATCGAGCAGGACTGGGACTTCGGCTTCGTCGAGGTCACGACCGACGGCGGCACGACCTGGACCGATGTGCCGGTCTTCAACGAGGACGGCTCGACCGCGACGACACCTGAGGACTATCCCGACCCGAACGGCAACCTGCGCGGCTGGTTCCAGCGCACGCACGGCTTGACCGGGTCGACCGAGGGCTGGGCGCACCAGTACGTCGACCTTTCCGCGTACGCCGGGCAGTCGGTGGGCGTTCGCCTGCGGCTCGCGACCGACGCGGCGTTCCAGGAGCGCGGATGGTTCGCGGACGACTTTGAGCTCATCGGCGGCGACGGCACCGTGGCGTGGAGCGACGATGTCGAGAGCGGCGACAACGGCTGGGTCAACGAGGTCGCGTCGTGGGCGAACACGACCGGCCCGGGCTGGCGCATCGACACCGGCACGTCGACGAAGGCGCAGTACTACCTGGTCGAGTGGCGCAACTTCGACGGCTTCGACGAGGGCCTGAAGTACGCCTACGACACGGTGTACAGCGACACGGCGTGGAAGGTCGACAAGATCGCCTATAACGCGCCCGGCGCGCTCGTCTGGTACCGGGACACGACGTACGGCGACGCGAACATGGTCCGCAACAACCTGACCGCGCTGCCGAGCGCGGGCGCCAAGGGGGGCCTGCTCATCGTCGACAGCCACTTCGACCCGCTGCGCCGCACGGGCGACGCGGCGGCGAACGATCCGTCGGCGCTGAAGAACCTGCCGTCGCGGGCGCAGTCGTCGGACGCGGCCTTCGGTCTGCAGAAGTCGTACGACTTCCGCGAGTGCTACGTCGACGACGCGTACACCGAGTTCTGCACGAAGGTGAAGTCGCAGAAGCCGGTGCGCACGTTCACCGACGATCAGGGCTGGGTGCCGGGCTTCGAGTACCGCCCCGACCTGCTCGAGGCGACGGGCAGCGACCTGTTCTACCGGTACGTCGACGGCTCGGTCGTGGTCCCGTCGCTCGGCAATGCGCCGTATTCGACGCGCATCGTGAACGCCGACGGCACGCCGGCGACCGACCTGTACGGGACGGACCTCGGCTTCACGACGCTCGGCACTGGCAACCCGGCCGATGCGGGCGTGGGCTACGGCACCGTGGTCGAGGTCAAGAAGGCGGGCAAGCACAACACCACGGCGCAGATCAGGATCACTCCGCCCCGCGCGGAATGAGCTGAGCGGATGCCTCGGCGAGGCGCCGGCCCGCGCGGCCGGCGCCTCGTCGCGGCCGGCCTCGTCGCAACCCGCAACCCTTGGCAAGCCGGACGTGTTCTGTAAGGCTTGCCCGCATGGGGGCTAATCGGGGGGACATCATCCGGAAGGGGACGGCGACGGGCGTCGCCATGCTCGCCTTCACGGGAGCGGGCGCGCTGCTGTCGGTCCAGGCGCTGGCGGCGCCCGGCGATCCGATCGGGCCGATCAACCCGGTCGCGCAGGACCTGAACGGGCATCCGGCGAACAGCGGATTCCTGGTGTTCGTCGAGGGCGACGTGCAGCTGAACGCCGACGAGGCCGAGGGCACGATCGCGCTGGGCGGCGATCTCGCCTTCAACAGCGCCTACAACATCGCGGCCGGCGCCGTGCCGCCCGCGACGATCACGGTGGCGCCCGACACGTCGCCCGTGTACCTGTACGTCGGCGGAGGGGTGACCTGGCCCGACGACGACGGGCTCATCCTGCGGGTGCTGAACAACGGCTTCGCGAAGATCGCGGACACGACCACGTACGGCGCCGCGACCGTCGACCAGAACGGCGCGACCGGCGCGTGGCATGTGTTCGAGCCGGATGCCTCGTACGAGAGCCAGCCCCGCATCGAGGGCACGATCCCGCAGACCCCCGAGTCGATCGCCACGCCGGTGCCCACCGAGCTGCTCGACATCTCCGGGGCGTTCGGGCTCTACCGCGACACGACGGCGCAGCTGGCCCTCTGCACGCCCACGATCGACCTCACGGATCAGGCCGCCGAGCCCATCGCGCCGCCCTATCCCGAGGGGAGCTCGGGTGCGTTGCGGCTCGTGCCCGGGCAGACGAACGTCTTCGAGATCGCGGCCGACGATCTCGCGCGACTCGGCGAGATCTCGTTCCCGGAGGGCGGGCCTTCACCCGACACGCCCCTGCTGGTCAACGTGACGGGTGAGACGTTCGTCGGCACGACGCCGAACCTCGCCGGCCTCTCGAGCGCGAACGCGCCGTACGTCCTCTGGAACTTCCCGGAGGCGACGACGGTGACCGTCACGGGGGGCGACTCGATCGAGGGCACCCTGTACGCACCGAACGCACTGCTGAACTGGCAGATCACGCAGAACATCGAAGGCAACGTGATCGCCGCGGAGTTCATCCACGGCATGCCGGCTTCCGGCCCCGTGGGAGCGCCGCGAGGTGCACGGATTCCCGTTCGCCGCGGAGCTGTCGTGCATCGAACGCCCCGGCCCCGGGCCGACCACCACGACCGTGGAGCCGACGACGACCCCGCCGACCACCTCGGCACCGCCGACGACCACGACGAGCGAGCCGACCACCGCGCCGCCCACGACCACCGCCCCCGTGCCGACCACGGCCGTGCCCACCTTCACCACGCCGGCCCCGGCCGCGGGAGGCGGCTCGGGCCGCCTGCCGTCGACGGGGTGGGACCCGACCGGCGTCGTCTGGGCCGCACTGCTCGCCCTCGGCGGAGCATCCGCCCTCGTGCTCGGCTACCGCAAGCCGCGCCCAGCCGCATCGGCCGCGTCGGAGCCGAACCGGGCTCGCTGAGAGGGCCGTCGGGGCCGATAGGCCTCGTCGGCGCGGCTAGGCCTCTTCGGCCAACGGAGCGGCCTGGAAGTCGGCGCGGTTGCCGACGCCCCAGCCGTAGGCCATCTTGTGGATCTCGGTGATGAAGAACGTGTCGGTCGAGGCGACGCCGTCGATGCGGTTGACGCGCTTGAGCAGGTCGCGGAAGTGGGCCGTGTCGCGGCAGACGACCTCGATGAACGCGTCGAACGATCCGGCGGTCTCGGCGACGTAGCTCGTCTCGGGGAGGCTCGTGAACACCTCCACGACCTCGTCGCTTCGGCCAGCGTGGATGCGTGCGCCGATGAGCGCCATGACGTCGAACCCGATCTTGAGCGGATCGGCGATGCCGACGACCTGCAGCACGCCCGACTGCTCGAGCTTCTGCACCCGGTAGCGCACGGCGCTCACGCTGATGCCGAGGTCCTGGGCGAGTGCGGTGAAGGAGCGCCGGCCCTCGAACTGCAGTCCGGTGATGATGCGGCGGTCCACGTCGTCAAGTGTCGGCACAGCTCTCCTCCATCGAAGTACTCCAACGGTAGTGGGTACCGGGCGTTCACCGGCGTACCAATTTTCCGCTGAAAGTGGCGAAACTGCGTTCGGTGTTTGTAAATTCTATGCAACAAGGTTTCTGAAATTGCAGAAATCGCTACGAAGGGGTGGCTAGGGTCTCCAACATGACGAACCGACAGCCGAGCGGAACGGTCGATCCACGGATCGCTGCGTTCTTGGCGGAGCAGGCCGAGGCGGTGACCTCGACGCCGCCGCAC
>NZ_JAVKGQ010000021.1:0-51171 GCF_031432255.1 Agromyces aerolatus
CCAGCAACGCCGGCATATCCCCCGTCAACACCCCCACGGCGAGCATCAACTTGTCTCCGACCGGCCCGAACCGCAACTGCGTGATCTGATCCCGCTCGTTGATGCTCCGCACCGACCCGGACCGGAGCGGACCCGAGTAGTGCAGCATCAGCGCGTGCACATCGGGCATCTCCTGCACCGTGTCGTCCACGATCCGCACCCCGGACTGGTTCAACCCGATCGCCAGATACTCCTTGCCCCGCCACTCGATCCCCGCCAACGCCGTCACCGCGTAGTCCGGCTTCTCGACCCGCTGGTTCAACACCACCCCGTCGACCGAGTACTTCGTCGTCACCGACCCATCCGGAACACGCACGTCAGGAGGCGCAGCCTCGGCCTGACGGGTCCGCAGATTGCTGACATAGATGTGCTCACCGGCCACCGCGAGCCGGCTCGCACCCTGCCCCACCCGATTGGCCATATTGATCCCGCCGTAGAACACCGGGCCGAACAGGCCCGTCGGCCACGCATGCGACGCCCCCGCCTCGAACGACCGCAACACCGCCGAACCCCGCGTCACCGGCTCCACCACCTCCACCCGAGACCCGTTCAACCGCACCACCTGCTCATACCCCAGCCCCAGCACATCAGCAGCCACCGTGTTCGTCCCACCCACCGTCACCCCCACGCCAGGCGGCAACGACGACGACTCCACCGCAATCTCGGGCACCCGCGCCTCGGAGGTGGAGCCCGCGGGGGCATCGGCCGCGGCAGGCAAGCCGACCCCGCTCAGGAGGGCCGCACTCGCGAGCACGGCCACCCAAGCGCGCGTTCCGTTCATGATCAGCTCTCTCATTCGACGCTAGTACACTGGTATTCTACATGAGCCCGATCGAGATCTCACCTCGCCGTGACGTACACGTTGTCCAGCGCCACACGCTCACCGTGCGAGACCACGTGACCGCTCACGGTCGGCGAGGCCGAGAACCCGTTCGGATTGCGCAGGGTCGCGCGACTTCCCCGCACCTCGAAGGTGTCTTCAGCGAGTTCGAGCTCCTCCGGCATTCGATCGGCCAGCACGAGCGGCAACGAGGCCGTGCCCGGGACCGCTACCGCGCGGAACTGCACGCTGAACGTCGTCGGCTTGAGGTCATACAACGCCGGCGCGGCCTCCGGATCGGCGATCAGGCACGCACCCTCGGCGCACGAGCCGATGCTCACGCCGCCTGCGCCGGTGCTGGTCTGCGTCGGGGCGAGCACGTTCGAGGTCGGGCGCAGCGGTGCGCTCGAGAACGTGCCGTCGGCCTCGACGCCGTCGCCCTTGACCACGGCCATGACCTGGCGATCCAGCTGACGGAAGCGCGCCGAGAAGTAGACGCCGATCGAGGTCGTCGAGGCCGCGCTCAGGCCGTCGTTGGCGTATTGGCCCGGGTGCAGCGAGAACATGATCAGCTGCGTGGGCTCCGCCGGGTCACCGAGCCCGGTGATCAGCGCCTTGCTCGTCGCATCGCGGAAATAGATCCTGCGGTACAGCTCGGCGTGCTGGACCACGTCCAGCGCCCGGGACTTGCTGTAGAGGGTCACGCGCATGGGCGCCTGGTCCAAGCCGTTGGCGCGGGGCATGCCCGCGCCGGTGATGGCGATGGCCCCGCCGGTGCCCTTGAGCAGATCGGTCGGCGCGGGCGCGGGAATCGGCGACTGCACGTCGATCACGTTCGAGCTCGCGCCGCCGGCGGAGACTCGGATGAACCGGTAGTCCTTCTGGGCGCCGGGCGCGGTCTGCCAGTCGAAGACCGCCTCACCCAGCGTGATCCGGTCACCGTCGCGCGTTGGTGTCAGCGGCGACGCGATCGTGCCCAGCGTGTCCCACTGCTCACCGTCGACCGAGCCCTCCGCGAGCGACAGCGGCAGTGCGACGTCACTGAGCTCGGTTCCCGCACCGGGCACGTTCCAGCTCACACCCGAGACGGTGAACCGGTGCACCGGACGCGAGGGATCGTTGACGTTCTCGGTCGGCGTCCGCCCAGGAGCCTCGGCGGGAGTCAGCCGGGTCACCTCGACCACGGGAGCGCCCATGATCGTGGGCGCCTCATGCCGGTCGTCGATGACGAGTCGTACGCCGAGCCCGCCGTCCGACTCCACGCTCGCGACCAGCCGGTCGCCGCCGACCTGCTCCACGATGCGCAGACCATGGGCGTCGGCATGCAGTTGCAGCAGCTGGCGCTGCGCGCCCTCGCCCTGCGGGCCGACCTGCAGCGTGAACACGCCCGGATGCTCCCCGCATGCCTCGCCCCAGAGTTGCTGCGCCGTGACGTAGGGCCCACCCAGCCCTCCCGTGGGGATCGACACCGGCTGCGCGGGGAGCGGGTTGGTCACACCGTGCAACCCGGCTCCCAGCCAGCACCCCTGCGCTCGGCTGCTGCCCGTGAACGCCTGCACGTCGACCGCCGAACGCGAACGGTTCTCGATCCTGACCGAACTCACCCTGACGCCGGGCACCATGCGCTCGAGCGCACTCGCCTCCGTGGAGGCGATCACGATGGGCGCACCGGTCGGGTCTGGTTTGACGAGGTGCGAGTCGAATTGCGTGCCGATACCGCGTCGGAACGCGAGTCTCGGCTCGCCGCTCAGTGCGTCCGAGAAGAACCGGGCAACGCTCACCACGCCCCCGCCGATCCTTCCCCGTTCAACGCCGCTGACCGCATCCATGACCTCGAGCTGGCCGAGGGTCGGCCAGCCCGCGGCCACCTGGACCTGCCCACCTGGGCCGAACGGCCCGATGGCCAGCGCCTCCGGCCACTCCCAGTCCCACTCGTCTCGGCGGAAGTTCTTGGCCCAGATCTCGTCGCCCGACGCGGCGTCGAAGGCGAGCAGCGCCGGCCGGCTCTTCGTCATGGCGCCGACCACCAGCAGCACTCGATCACCTTCGACGCCGAACCGCAGATCGGTGATCTGATCGCCATTGCGCGAGTCCGACCGGAGCGAACCCGAATAGTGCCACATCAACGTGTGCCGGTCAGGCATGCCGTTCACGGTGGTGTCGACGATCCGGACGCCGAGCTGATTGAGGCCGATCGCGAGATACTCGCGGCCCTTCCACTCGAACCCGTCCAGCGCCGTGATCGCGAAATCCGTGCCCTCGACCCGGGAGTTCATCGCCTCACCGTCGACCGAGTACTTCGTCACCACCGAACCGTCTTCGACCCGGACGCCGCTCGGCAGTTCGCGCGTGCGCAGGTTGCTGACATAGATGTGATCGCCGGCGACCGCGAGCCGGCTCGCCACATGGTCGGCCACGCGGAGGGTCATGGCCGTGCCCCCGTAGTACAGCGGGTACGTCGACCCCGACCCGCGGACCGGCCATTCCTTCGACGCTCCGGCCTCGAACGACCGCAGCACCTTCGAGCCCCGCGTCACCGGCTCCGCGATCTCGACCTTCGAGCCGTTCAACCGCACGACCTGCTCGTATCCGAGACCCAGCACGTCAGCCGCGACCTCGTTCTTCCGGGAAGGAGCGGTGACCCCGAGGGCCGCCGGCACAGCGGTCACGGCGTCCGACGCCCGCGCCGCAGGTTCCACGACCCCGTCACCGGCCGAAACCTGCCCCACGGGCACCGCCGACGCGACGGGGACCCCGACCCCCGCCACGAGCGCGGTCGCGCTCACGAGCACCATCGCCCAGCGCAGGCCGCGTGAGCTCCAACCGGCACGTCCGGTTCCGTGCGAATGCGTCACGTGCGGCTCTCCTGACTCAGACATAGAGGTTCTCGAGGACGACGCGTTCGCCATGCGTGATCACCTGCCCCGAGATCGTCGCGTTGTACCCGAATACGCTCGGGTTCCGGAGCACCGCTCGGCTCCCCCAGATCTCGAAGCCGTCCTCGGCCACGGTGAGCAGCTCACCCGGCATGTTCGGCGCGCTGAGCGGCAGCGAGGCGGCGCCGTGGACAGCCACGGACGCGAGCTGGACGCTCACGCTCGTCGAGGTCAGGCTGTGCAGCGCAGGCGCCGCCGACGGATCGGCGAGCGTGCACGCTCCCTCGGCGCAGGTGTCGATGCTGATGCCGCGCGCTCCCGCGCTGTCTTGGGCGGGCACGAGCGGATTCGTGATCGGGGTGAGCGGGGCGCTGCCCTCGAGCGCGTCGGGTCCGGTCGCGGTGTGCTTGAACATGGCGCGTACCTGTCGGCCGGGCTGGGTCGATCGGGTCGAGAAGTAGGCGCCGATCGAGGTGGCCGCCGAGGCGGTCGCGCCCTCGTTGGAGTACTGCCCGGGGGTGGTCGAGAACATGACGAGCTGGCTCGGGTCGTCGGGGTCGCCGAGCCCCGTGATCAGGGCCTTCGTCAGGCCGTCGCGGTAGTAGATCCGCTGATAGAGCGCGGCGTGCGTGGTCGCATCCAGATTCCGGAGGTCCGTGCCGACGAGGCTCACCCGCATCGGCGCCTGATCCAGCCCGTTCGCGCGGGCCCCGCCCTCGGCCGTGATCGAGACACCGCCCACCACGGGGGCCTCCGGCGGCACCGGGAGCGCCCTACGATCGATGACATTGGAGACGGCGGCTCCGGCGCTCACCCGGATGTACCGGTAGTCGCTCGAGGTGCGTGGCGGGGTCTGCCAGTCGAACACGGCCCTCCCCATCGTGACCCGGTCCCCCTCGCGGGTCGGCGCGACGGGCGACGCGACCGTGCCCAGGCGAACCCAGGTCTGGCCGTCGACCGAGCCCTCGGCGACGGGCAGTGGCAGCTGGGCCTCGGTGAGGCCAGAACCGGCACCGGGCACCTGCCAGCTGACGTCCGAGACCGTGAACCGGTGCACGGGCCGCGACGGGTCGTCAACCTTGTCGGTCGGGGCACGGCCTTCGGCCGGGGCCGGCGTGAGCCTGGCGCCCTCGAGTGTCGGGGCCCCCACGATTGAAGGAGCCTCGTGCGTGTCGGTCACGATGAGCCGCACACCGAACGGCCCGTCGACCCGCGCATCGCGCGGCTCGACCTGCACCGAGACCCGGTCGCTCCCGACCTGCTCCTTGATGCGGATGCCGGTTCGGTCGCCCTGCAACTGCACGATACGACGCTGCCCAGGCTCGCCCGGCACGTCGACCTGCAGGTAGAAGACCCCGATGTCAGCGGAGTAGCACTGCTCGCCCACCGTGCGCCACGCTGAGGCGTAGGGCCCGGCCTTCGCCCCCGGCGCGACCCGGACGGCCTGCTTCGGCAGGGTGGGGGACGCCCCCTTCAGCTCGGCGCTGTACCAGCACCCGCGCGTGCGTACCGCTCCCGAATAGTTCTTGAAGCTGATCTCGGCTCGCGAACGGTTCTCGACGTGCATCGAGACCGCCCGGTAGCCGGGCACCATCCATTCCAGCTCGCCCGCACCGCCGTTCTCGACGAAGGCGGGCGACCCGCCGGCGTCGAGCCGGGCGACATGCGAGGTGAAGTCCTGCCCGATGCCGCGGCGGATGCCGACCCGGTGCTCGCCCGTCGCATCCGTGAAGAAGCGGATGACGCTGACGACCCCGCCACCGAGCGAACCCTTCTCCTGGCCGGTCGTCGCATCCATGAAGCTCACGGTGCCGAGCGTGGGCCAGCCTACGGCGACATGCGGCCGCCCCTCGTCCCCGAGCTTGCCGAACGCGATGACCTCGGGCCACTCCCACCCCGCCGTGTGCGGCCGGAAGTTCTTGGTCCAGATCTCCCTGCCGATCTCTTCCTCTTCGCCCGCCCCCACATCGAGCATCGCGAGCGCGGGCAGCTCCTGGGTCACGGCCCCGACCGCCAGAAGTAGACGCCCGTCGACATCGGTGCCGAACTTGACCTCGATGACCTGGTCACGCTCGGCCAGCCCCCGCTCCGGCCCCGACCAGTGCGTGAGCAGCTGCTGGTCGTTCGGCATGCCGTCGACGGCGGGCTTCACGATGCGGACCCCGAGCTTGTTGTACCCGATCGCGAGGTACTCCTCGTCGTTCCAGACGAAGCCGTCCAGCGCGGTGATCGCGAAACCGGGGTCCGCCTCATACCGTTCGTCGACGAAGTGACCGTCGGCGGTGTACCGCTTGAGCACCGAGCCGTTCTCCGTGACGATCGTCTTTCCCCACGGGTCGACCGTCGTCTTGGTCAGCAGGTTGCTCACGTAGATGTGCCGCCCGGCGACCGCCACCCGGCTCGCCTGATGATGCGCCACTTTCGTCGTCATGTTGGTTCCGCCGTAGAACAGGGGGAGGCCGAAGCCGTACGTCGGCCATGCCGACTTCGCCCCGGCCTCGAACGACCGCAGGACTTTCGAGCCCCGGCTCACCGGATCGAGCACCTCGACCTTGGACTCGTTCAGGCGCACGACCTGCTCGTACCCCAGCCCGAGCACGTCGGCGGGAACCTCGTTCTTCAAGCCCGGAACGGTGATGCCGGCGTCGGCCGGCAGGCTCGATGCGCCGAACATCGCACTCGACGCCACGACCGACTCGCCCGGCACCGACTCGCCCGGCACCGACTCGGCCGGCACCGACTCAACCGGCACCGACTCAACCGGCGAAGGGCTCTGCGTTGCGGATGCCTCGTCGGCAGTCATGGCGATCGCACCGCCGCTCACCAGCAGCGCGACCGCCGCGACCACCGCACTGAGGCGCTTCGCGCCGGCCATCGTCTTCACCGAATACCCCATTCGCCGCCAGGATGCAATTCCAGTATTCTAGCATGCGTCGAGAAGGCCTGGGGCATACGAAGCTCTCGTCGACCGAAGCGCTCAGCGCGGTCGGCAACTCAGCACGGTCGGCAACTCAGCGCGGTCGGCAACTCAGCACGGTCGGCGGTTCAGCGCGATCGCGTACCTGCACGCCCCCGCCACGCCGCCGCCGCCCCGAGCACGACGAGCAGCACCGCCACCACCAGCAGCCCCCACCGCCCCGCGACCACGGCGATCACACCGGCCACGACGCCCGCGATCACGAGCCCCCGAGCCAGGGCGAGGCGGAACCGCGGCCCCAGCGAGCTCACCGGGGCGCGACCGCGGCGACGTCGAACGGGACGCCCGTCGCCTGCTCCGCGAACGCCCACACGCGCGCACCGATGCCCGCGTCGCGCGACACGCGCGTCGCGTTCGCGAGCACGGGCTCGCCCTTCGTCCGGAACCGTGGACCCCAGAACTGCCCGCCCTCGACGCCGGGCGCGGTCAGCGCGTGCAGCACGGGCTCGGCGCCGCGGTGCTTGCCCTGCGCCCAGAGCCCCTGCAGCTGGTCGGCGAACCGGCTGCCGCGGGACGGCTCGTTGACGCCGGGCACGAGCGGAGTCCGGCCCGAGATGGAGTAGCCCGGGTGCGCGACCACACTCAGCACGCCCGACCCCGCGGCTCTGAGCCGCCGGTCGAGCTCGAACGCGAGCGACTGCGCGGCGATCTTCGATTGCGCGTACGCACGCCACAGGTCGTAGCCGCGCTCGAGCTGCAGGTCGTCGACGCGGAACGTCGAGAGCTGGGTCGACAGCGACCCGAGCGAGACCACACGGCCGACGGGCGCGACGTGCCCGAGCAGTCGCGCGAGCAGCGCGAAGTGTCCGAGCACGTTCGTCGCGAGCACGAGCTCGTTGCCGTCGACACTCAGCTCCCGGCGCGCGGGCGTGTGCACCATGCCGGCGTTCAGCACGAGCCCGTCGAACGGCGCGCCCCCGGCGAGCGTGGCCGCTGCGGCCGCGCCCTCGGCGACCGACGCGAGCGAGGACTGGTCGATGACGAGCGTGCTCGCCGCTCCCCCGGTCTCGCCCGCGCTGACCCCCTGCGCGACCCGCGCGTTGATCACGTCGGCGGCGGCCTGCAGTCGCTCAGGGCTCCGCCCCGTCATGACGACCTGCGCGCCCGCACCGACGAGCCGTGCGCTCGTGAAGAACCCCAGCCCGGCGTTCGCGCCGGTCACGAGGAACCGGCGGCCGGTCTGGTCGGGCAGCGGCGCCGGGTACCAGTTCACAGGCCCTCGGCGTGCTCCGCGCCGCGGCCGTTGCCCGCGAGCTGCTCGTGGTGCTGGATCACCTCGGCGACGACGAAGTTGAACCACTTCTCGGCGAACGCCGGGTCGAGGTGGGCGTCTTCGGCGAGCCCGCGCAAGCGGGCGATCTGCCGCTTCTCCCGGTCGGGGTCGCTCGGCGGCAGCCCGTGCGTGGCCTTCAGCCGCCCGACCTGCTGCGTGAACTTGAAGCGTTCGGCGAGCAGATGGATGAGGGCGGCGTCGATGTTGTCGATGCTCGAGCGGATGCCGAGCAGCTCCGACATCGCGGCGTCGCGGTCGTCGATGGCACTCATGTCTTCGACCCTAGGCGCATGCCTTCAACCCTAGGCGACGACGGCCTCCGACGCGCCGACGGCCGCCCGCTCGAGCACGGGTCGCGTCGCGCGCAACCCGAGCCAGACGACGCCGATGCCCGCGGCGAGCACGCCCGCGATGACCACGAGCGACAGCGGGGCGACGATCAGCGTGATCCCCGTGAGCGGCAGCATCACGATCGCCGCGGTGACCGCCGAGCCGAGCGCGGTGATCCGCAGCGGTGACATGACGGCGCGGCGGCGTGCGGCGTCCATGACCTCGAGCGGCATGCCGAGCAGGTCGAGCGACCGGTACAGGTCGCGCCGGTCGAGCACACCGGCCGCCTGGTTCACACCGACCGAGCAGGCCACCATGAGGAACGAGCCGGCCACGGTGATGAGGATGCCCGTGCGGATGTCTTCGATGAGCATCGTCGACTCCGGATCGCCGCTGCCTGCGCCCGCGCCCATGGCGTCGAGCACGGCGACGCCCGACCCGGCGAACACCGCCATGAAGCTCGTCATCGCGACGCCAGAGACCTGCCGCCACGCCGCCTTCGGCGACTCGAGCACGGTGCGTGCGGCGATCAGGCGCGCGGGCGTCTTCGCGCGCCTGACCTGGGCGGATGTCACGAGCCGCAGGATCCACGGACCCATGAGGTTCAGCACGGCGATCGTGCCGCCGAAGGCGGCGGCGAGCATCCCGAGGATCACGAGCACCGATGGCGCGACCTGCAGCACGGCCATGGCCCCGAACGCGAGCACGACGACCGCGACGCCGATCGCGAGGCGCGCCCAGTGCAGGCGCGGCGCCTCCTGCTTCGTACGCACGCCGAGCGGCGAGATCACCACGCGGCGGAGGCTCACGACGGCGCTCACCACGGCGAGCGCGGTCACGCCGAGCGGCACGAGCGCGGCGGATGCTCCGAGCCACACGCCGTCGATGCCGAGCGCCTGCCCGCGGAACGGGATGAGTGCGAGCGCGGGCAGCAGCGCGGCGTACACGGCGACGCCGAGGACCGCGCCGGCGAACGCGAGCACGGCGGCCTCGATCACGGCCAGCGCCGAGACCGTCGCGGGCGTCGCGCCGAGCAGGCGCAGGGTCGCGAGCCGGTCGTCGCGGCGACGCGCCGAGAGCCGGGCGGCCGCGCCGCCGAGCGAGGCGAGCGGCACCACGAGCAGCACGAGCGCGACGACCGCGAGGGCCTGGTAGGTGACGCCGAGGTCGTCGGTCCAGGTCCAGAACGTCTGCGCGCCACCGAGCACCGTGAGCAGCAGCGCGGTCACGATCGCGAACGCCGTCATGGGCAGGGCCATCGTCGCGACACCCTGGCGCCCCGGCCGCGCAAGCAGCCACGCCACGCGCGCGATCACGCGCGCACCGCCGACCCGCTCGACCCCACGGCCGGCCCCGCGCCCGCGGCACCCACCCCACCCGAGGCACCCGCCCCGCCCGAGGCATCCGTCACCGTCGAGGCATCCGGCCCGCCCGAGGCATCCGCCACACCCGTCGCGTCGCCCGCGCGACCCGCTGCGGGATGCCCGGCGCGCTCGGCGACGATGCGGCCGTCGCGGACCTCGACGATGCGCGCGCAGCGCGCGGCGACGCCCGCATCGTGCGTCACGAGCACGAGCGTGCGGCCCTGGCCGACCGTCGAGTCGAGCAGCGCGCGCATGACCTCGGCCGAGGTCGCCGAGTCGAGCGCACCCGTCGGCTCATCGGCGAACACCACGGGCGCGCCCGTCACCTGCGCACGGGCGATCGCGACGCGCTGCGCCTGCCCGCCCGAGAGCTGGCCGATGCGGCGATCCTCGAGACCCGCGAGGCCGAGCGCGGCGAGCCAGCCGCGCGCGTGCTCCTCGGCCTTGGCCCGGGGAATGCCGTTCAGCATGAGCGCGAGTGCGACGTTCTCGACCGCCGTGAGCTCGGGGATGAGCAGCCCCTGCTGGAACACGAACCCGAATGCCTCACGCCGAAGCCGCGAACGCTCTCGCTCGGACAGCGCGGTGACCTCGGTGCGCGCCGTACCGTACCGGTACGCGACCGATCCGGAGTCCGGCGCGACCACCCCGGCGAGGCAGTGCAGCAGCGTCGTCTTGCCCGAACCCGACGCGCCCATGATCGCGACCGACTCGCCTGGGCGCACCGCGAGGTCGACGCCGTCGAGCGCGCGCGTGGAACCGAAGGACTTCACGAGGCCGGCCGCCTCGAGCACGAAAGAACTCATGCTCGCCAGCCTCGCCCGGCCGCCGCGTGCCGCGCGTCGGGCCCGAGCATGATCCGCCCGCACCATCCGTCATCCCCTGGGATGACCCGCATTCGCGTGTTGGAAGTCGGAAAGTGGGTGGGAAGCCGGCCCTACCCGAGCTCCAACCCACTTTCCGACTTCCAACGCGTTCGCGCTGCCGCTACACGCGGCCGGGCAGCACGAGCGGCGCACCCGTGTCGGGGTCGGGGATGACCCGCGCCTCCAACGCGAAGAGCTCGTCGATGAGCCGGGCGTCGACGACGTCGCGCGGATCGCCCTCGGCGACGATGCGGCCGTCCTTCATGGCCACGAGGTGCGTCGCGTAGCGCGCCGCCTGATTGATGTCGTGCAGCACCGCGACGACCGTGCGACCCTCGGCGCGCAGCCGCGAGACGAGCTCGAGCACCTCGAACTGGTGCCCGATGTCGAGGAACGTGGTCGGCTCGTCGAGCAGCAGCACCGGGGTCTCCTGCGCGAGCGCCATCGCGATCCAGGCACGCTGCCGCTGACCGCCGGAGAGCTCGTCGACGTGACGGTCCGCGAGGTCCTCGACGCCGGTCGCGGCCATCGCGGCCGTGACCGCCAGCTCGTCCTCGATCGACCACGCCGAGAGGATCGACTGGTGCGGGTACCGCCCCCGCCCGACGAGATCGGCCACCGTGATGCCCTCGGGCGCGACCGGGCTCTGCGGCAGCAGGCCGACGCGGCGCGCGACCTCCTTCGTCGGCAGCCGGCGGATGTCGCCGCCGTCGAGCAGCACCGCCCCGCGCGTCGGCGCGAGCAGCCGGCCGAGCGCGCGGAGCAGCGTCGACTTGCCGCACGCGTTCGGGCCGACGATCACCGTCAGCCCGCCGTCGGGCACCGCCAGGTCGAGCCCGTCGAGCACCCCCCTGCCGCCGTATCCCGCCGCGAGACTGCGCGCCTCGAGTCTGGTCATCCACGCCTCCCATCGACGCCCCGCCGGCTCTCCCGAACCAGCAGCACGAGCAGATACAGCCCGCCCACGCACACCGTGACCGCACCGGTCGGCAGCAGCACCCCGGGGATGGCATGCTGTGCGACGATATCCGCGCCGAGCAGCAGGATCGCCCCGACGAGCGCCGAACCCACAAGGTCGACCGACGCACCGTGACCGGTCAGCCGGCGCGCGATCTGCGGGGCCGCGAGCGCCACGAACACGATCGGCCCGGCCGCAGCCGTGACCGCGGCCGTCGCCGCGACGCCGAGCACGATCAGGAACACCTTCGTGCGCTCCACCGGGACACCGCGCATCGCGGCCGCGTCGTCGCCGAGCTCGAGCCGGCGCATACGTCGCTGGGCGACCGGCGCGGCGAGCGCGACGACGGCCAGCACCACGGCCGCCGCGCCGAGCGCCGGCCAGTCGACCACGGCGAGCGAGCCCGCACCCCACACCGCAGCGCGCAGCGCGACGTCGACGTCGACCTTCACCGAGAACCAGGTGTTCACCGAGCCGAGCAGCGCGGCGACCGCGATGCCCACGATGATCAGCCGGAACCCCTGCACGCCGCGGCGGAACGCGAACAGGTACACCGCGAACGCGGTGAGCAGCCCGCCCACGAGGGCACCCGCCGCGAGCGCGACGTATCCCGTCGCACCCAGCAGCAGCGTGATCACGACACCCGTGTACGAGCCCGCCGTGAAGCCGATCACGTCGGGACTGCCGAGCGGGTTGCGCGTGAGCGACTGGAAGATCGCGCCGCCGATCGCGAGCGCACCGCCGAACAGCACGGCCGCGACGATGCGCGGCGCACGCCACTCGGTCACGACCGTGCGGATGCGGTCGTCGGCCGTGCCCGTGACCACCGCCAAGAGGTCGCCGAGCGTGATCGGGTAGCTCCCGAGCGTGAACGCGACCGCGACGGCCACGACGACCGCGATCAGCAGGGCCGCGTTCACGAGCACGGCCCGCCGGGTCGTCCGCAGGCTCACGGGCCCGGCCCGCAGCACGATCGACGCGCTCACAGCGCCCTCGCCCGTCGTCCGCGGACCAGCGCGATCAGCACCGGGGCGCCGATGAGCGGCAGCACCACGCCGACCTGCAGCTCGGCCGGGATCACGACGACCCGGCCGAGCACGTCGGCGAGCAGCACGATGACCGGCCCCAGCACCGCCGAGAACGCGACGATCCACCGCCAGTCGGGCCCGGTCAGCCAGCGCACGGCGTGCGGGACCATGAGCCCCACGAACATGAGCGGTCCGGCCGCGGCGGTCGCGGCGCCGCACAGCAGCGCGATCGCGAGCGCGACGCCGAACCGCGTCATGCCGACCCGGAGGCCCACGCTCCGCGCGGCCTCCTCGCCGAGCGCCATCGCATTGAGCGGCCGCGCGCACAGCGCCGCGAGCACGAGCCCCACCACGATGAACGGCAGGATCGCGGCGATGGTGCCGTCCGGGCGATCCGTGATCGACCCGGCGTCCCAGAACCGCATCCGGTCGAACGTCTCACGATCGATGAGCGCGAGGGTCTGCGAGATGCCCGTGAGCACGGCGGCGAGCGCGACGCCCACGAGCGTGAGCCGCACGGGCGAGGGCGCGCCCCGGCCGCCACCGGCGACCACGTAGACGACCGCTGAGGCCGCGATCGCGCCCGCGAACGCGAACGGCAGGTACTGCTCGATGCGCGTGACGCCGAGCACCGCCACCCCGAGCGTCACCGCGAAGCCGGCACCCGCGTTCACGCCCAGCACCCCGGGGTCGGCGAGCGGGTTGCGCGTGAGCGCCTGCATGAGCGCGCCCGCGACCGCGAGGCCCGCGCCCACGAGCACGCCGAGGATCGTGCGCTCGACGCGCGCGGCGCTCACGGTCGCGTGCGCCGCCGAGCCGTCGGGCGCGGTCAGTGCCGCCCACACCACGTCGATCGGCAGCAGCGCCGAGCCCACCGCGACACTGAGCCCGATCGCGATGCCGAGCACCACGACGGACGCGCCGAGGCCGAGCAGCCGCCGCGCGGTGCGCCGCGCGCGGAGGGTGGACGGTCGTTCGGGCGCGGCGATCACCGTCGCGGCCATGTGTCCTCCCTCCGAGCCGCCGTCACGCTAACAGGTCGACGGAGGGTCTCAGGCGCCGATCAGGGCCGTGCGGGGCTCCGCGGGATCGCTCGCGCGGTGCGCCGCGAGCACCGCCGCGGCGTCGTCGGAGAGCGCCGCCAACGCGATGCCGCTCTCCCGGCTCAGCGCCCGCAGCAACCCCGTGCGGGTCGCGAAGCCCGCCGCACGCGATGCGGCCATGAGCTCGGCTCCGCCGAGCAGCTGCGCGACCGCCACGTTCAGCCGGACCCGCGTGCGCCACCGCGTGAACGTGAACCCCGTCTCGTCGTGGAACACCCGCTGCACCTGCCGCGCACTCATGCGCCACCGTTCGGCGAGCCGCTCGAGCGTGGCCGTCGAGCGCGCGGCCTCGCGCGCGAGCGCGCGCACCGCGGGATGCGTGGGCAGGGTCACCGCGAAGTACGGGCTCGAGGTCGCACCCAGCACCCGGCCGATCGCGCGCCGGAACGGTTCGATCTCGGCGTCGGTCGCGGGGGCCGCGCCGAGCACCGTGGTCATCACGTCGACGAGGGCAGGCACCACACCGAGCAGCTGCACCCGGCCGCGCGGCGATCGCTCGGCGTCGAGCATGGGCCCGAGCACCATGCCGCCCTCCTCGACGTGCACGGCGTGCGGCACGCCCGCCGCGAGCCACGCGGCCTCGTGGCGTCTGAGCGTGAGCTCGTCGCCGTCGGCGCTGAGCCTGGCCGACCCGCTCACGACGTAGACGAGGTGCGGCGAGTCGTGCTCGTGGGTGTCGTGACCCAGGAATCGGATGGCGTGGTCGGCGACGACCGCACCGAGCGAGGTGACCGGCACACTGCCTCCCCGTGCGTTCGATCGGATGCTGATGGTGATGTCGTGTCCGGCGCCGACGGTGTCGCGTTCGGAACGCGCGCGCCGAGCCATGAGCTTAGGCTTACCTTACTGCGTGCCGCCGCGATCCGTCGTGCGCCGCCAGCCGCAGGCCCCCTGTCTCGTCATGTGAGGTCACCATGCCCATCCCAGCCCGGCAAGGCTCGTCCCGCGCCGCGTCCGCCCGCCCGCTCGCCGCCGTCGCACTCGTCGCCGCGCTCGCCCTGACCGGCTGCACCGCCTCAGGCTCGTCCGATGCCGCCGAGCCCGCCGGCTCAGCCGACGCGACCCGCACGGTCGCCACCGACTACGGCGACGTGCAGGTCCCCGTCGACGCCGAACGCATCGTCGTGCTGAACTACGCGCTCGCGGGGTACCTCTACGACCTCGACGTGCCCGTGCTCGCGACCATCCCCGAGTCCGCGGACGGCACCGGCGAGTTCTCCGAGTTCTGGGCCGAGGAGGCCGAGCAGGACGGCACCGAGTTCCTGCCCTGGAGCGTCGACGGATTCGACCTCGAGGCGATCCTCGACCTCGACCCCGACCTGATCATCGGCGGCGGCATCGGCTTCCCGCTCTTCCAGGCCGAGCAGGTCTACGACGACCTCACCGCGATCGCGCCGACCGTGCTCGTGTCAGGCGACCTCGGCGACTGGCGCGGCCAGTTCTCGTTCCTCGCCGAGGACGTGTTCGACGACGGCGCCAGGTACGAGGAGCTCGTGGCCGCGTACGACGCGCGCGTCGACGAGGTGCGCGCCGCGATCACCCCGCCGCCCGCGCCCGCGTCGTTCCTCACCATCACGGGCGACGGCACGGCCTACGCGCTGGTCGAGAGCCTCGGCCTGCCGACCGAGTTCGCGGCCGTCGGCATCGAGCCCGCGCCGATTTTCGCCGAGGGCGACTTCGAGGTCTACGGCGGCGGCGGCGATATGTTCGAGCTGTCGACCGAGCAGGTCGGGCAGACGATCACGCAGCCCACGGTCTTCGTCATGGGCTTCAACGGCGACACGACCGACGTCGCGACCCTGCAGCAGAACCCGGTCTACGCGGCGCTGCCCGCGTTCACCTCGGGCAACGCGTACGACCTGCCGTACTGGGTGCTCCGCGGCGACTACGACGAGGCCATGGCCCTGCTCGACATCATCGAGGAGCAGTTCGGCTGATGGCCGCCCAGCGCGCGTACACGACACATCCGCTCGTCGTCCGCCGCGTGACCGTGCGCCGCATCCACGAGGTGACCCCTCGGATGCGGCGCATCGTCGTCGGCGGTGACGGACTCGGGTCGATCACCCGCGACGGCGTCACGCACCCGCCGTTCGCGGCGCCGGGCTTCGACGACCATCTCAAGCTCATCTTCGCCGCCGACGGCGACGTGCACGCGGCGCTGCCGGCGCAGCTGCCGCACGGCATCGAGTGGGGACCGTCCGAGCATCGGCAGGCGCGCGACTACACGCCGCGCCGGTTCGACCCCGTCGCGGGCGAGCTCGACCTCGACTTCGTGCTGCACGGCGACGGGCCGGCTGCCGAGTGGGCGAGCAGGGCGGGCGTCGGCGACGAGCTGTGGTTCGTCGGCCCCAAGTCTTCGCTGAAGCTGCCCGACGAGCTCGACTGGATCGTGCTCATCGGCGATGAGACCGCGCTGCCCGCGATCGGCCGCTACCTCGACGAGCGCCCGCACGATGCGCCCGCGCACGTGCTCGTCACCGTCTCGCACGACGAGGCCAGGCAGGAGCTCGCGCTACGCGACGGCGACACGATCGCCTGGGTGGTCGCCGAGCCCGGCGACGCGGAGGCGCTCGACGCAGCGGTGCGCGCCGTCGAGCTGCCCGACGGCGACGGCTACGCGTGGGCCGCCGCGGAGAGCCGCGCGCTGCTGCCCGTGCGCCGCTACCTGCAGCGCGAGCGCGGGCTCGCGAAGGACCGCGTCAACATCACCGGGTACTGGCATCGCGAGTCGGTGGCGGATGCCTCGGCGGCACCCGGCTCCGACAAGACGCCGGCCGAGGCCGGCGAGATCCCCTCGCCGCTGCCCTGGCTCGTCACGCGCGCCGCGCTGCAGCTCGGCGTGATCGACGCGGTCGCCGACGCACCCGGAATGCCCGTCGAGCGCCTCGCCGAACGCGTCGGGGTCGCGAGCGGCACACTGGCGATGCTGCTGCCCGTGCTCACCGCGCACGGCGTGCTCGCCGAGGCCGCCGACGGCGAGCTGACGCTCGGGCCGGCCGGCGAGGAGCTGCTCGACGAGCACGAACGCGAGGAGCTCGACGGCCCCGAGGCCGATCTGCTGCTCGCGCTCGGCGGCCTCGCGTCGTCGATCCGCGCGGGCGAGTCGCCGTGGCGAACCGCGACCGGCACGACGCTCGCCGAGTCCGCGCGCGCCGAGCGCGAGCGCTTCGCGCACCTCGTCGAGGAGTCCGAGCAGCTCGCCTTCATCCTCGACGGGCTCGTCGCGGACCCGCTCGTACAGCGCGCCGAGACCTGCCTGCTCACCGGACCCGGGGCGGCCTCGGTCGTCGCGGCGCTCGAGCAGAGCGCGGTCCGCCCGTTCCTCCGCGTGGCCGAGGACGACGGCCCCGCGGCCGCGCTGCGCGACGCCGTCGAGCACCCCGAGCGACTCGAATGGACCGCCGGGCCGGCCGACCTCGCCATCGCCGCCAGGGCGCTCGCGCACCGCACCGACGGCGAATGCGTCGAACTGCTCTCGGATCTCGCCCGATGGTCCGAGACCGCGATCGTGATCGAGGCCTCGCGTCCGGACGGGCTCGGCGCGCACACCGCCGAGGCGTCACTGCTCGCGTTCGCGGCGACGGGCAGCCCGCTGCGCGAGGCATCCGCCATCGCCGCACTCGCCGGCGCCGCCGGCTGGCGGCCGGCCCGCGTCATCCCGCTCGGCTGGGGCACCGAGGCGACCGTGCTCGAACGCGCCTGATCGCACCCGCACCCGCACCCGCACCCGCACCCGCACCCGATGCCGCACCCGATGCCGCCGTTGGTGTGTTGGAAGTCGAATAGTGGGTTGGAAGTCGGCCCTACCCGACCTCCAACCCACTATTCGACTTCCATCGCGTTCGGCTGAAGCGGCGCGGCATCCGCCTTGGGGGACGGATGCCGCGCCGCGGTCTGCGGGCGCCCGGATCAGGCCGGGGTCAGCGCGGGGTCGCGCGCCGGATGACGAGGAAGCCGGCGGCCGCGAAGAACGCCGCGAGACCGAGCACGATCGTGAACACCCCGACGATGCCGATGCTGCCGAACCACGTGAACACGTCGATCCACGCGTCGGTGAACGTCGCGATCGCGATGAGGCCGAGCACGAGGACGACCGCGCCGAGGGCGACGATCAGCATGCCGCGCGTGCGCCAGCGCATGTAGACCGTGGTCGCGCTCGCGCCGATGAAGAGCACGAGCAGCTGCAGCGCGAACGTCGTGTAGAAGTCGACCAGCCAGCCCTCCTGCCCGTACCAGAGCGAGCTGAACATGGCCGCGCCGATGCCCCAGCCGTCGGTCGCGAGCTCGATCTGCACGAGCGTCGCGATCGCGATCGCCATCTCGAACGAGACGAACAAGAACATGAGCGCGGTGCCGAGCCAGAAGTCCCGGCGGGTCGCGCCGAAGCCGAGCGCGAACGAGAACGTGTACGCGACGGCCTGCACGCCGACGACGATGAGGTACCACTGCGGCGAGAGCACGGCCCAGCTGTAGCGGAAGCCCTCGGTCATGTCGGCGGTACCCTCGGGCCCGGCGGCACCACTGATGATGAGCGCGATCACCATGGTCACCGCCCACGCGGCACCGAGGATGATCCACGGGATCCCGAAGAACACCGACGGGTTCACGGCGTGCAGCCGGATGATCCGCCAGAGCTCGTTGGGTCGGATGCGCGACGTCGACGTGGCGACGGACGCAGTGGTGGCGACGGCGGTCATGCTGCGGCCTCCTGATCTGACGAACCGGCGAGGTCGGTGCCGGTGAGATGGACGATGAGCTGCTGGAGCGAGACCGGCGCGAGCTCGAGACCGAGCTCGGCCGCCTGGATACGCGACGACTGATCGAGCCGGCCGTCGATCGTGACCGAGGCGAGCCCGCCGAGGCCCTCTCGCCCGATGACCGGGCGGTCCGCGACGAACTGCTCGACCGCCGCCTTCGGGCCGGCGACCGTCGTGGCCGAGCCACGCACCTCTTCGGCGTCGCGGTCGAGCAGGATCCGGCCCTGGTCGATGAGGATCACGTGCTCGAGGAGGTTCGCGACCTCGTCGATCAGGTGGGTCGAGAGCACGACCGTGCGCGGGTGCTCGGCGTAGTCCTCGAGCAGCCGGTCGTAGAAGATGTGCCGGGCCACCGCGTCGAGGCCGAGGTACGGCTCGTCGAAGAACGTCAGCGGCGCGCGGCTTGCGAGGCCGACGATCACGCCGACGGCGCTCAGCTGCCCGCGGGAGAGCTTCTTGATGCGGCGCTTCACGGGCAGCCGGAAGTCGGCGATGAGCCGCTCGGCGAACTCCTGGTCCCAGTTCTCGAAGAACCACGGCGCGGACTTGAGCACGTGCGCGACGGTGAAGTCCTCGGGGTAGCGCTGCGACTCGGCGATGAAGCACACCCGGCGCAGGACGTCGGCGTGCTCGGCCGGCGTGCGGCCGAAGACGTCGAGCGTGCCGCCGTCGGGGAAGAGCTGACCGGTCAGCAGCTGCATGATCGTGGTCTTGCCCGCGCCGTTCCGGCCGAGCAGGCCGTAGATGCGGTTCTCCTCGAGGCTGAAGCCGACGCGGTCGAGGGCGGTGAAGGAGCCGTAGCGCTTCGTCAGCCCCTCCACGCGGACGACGGTGGCGGTCATGATTCGATCCTTTCGGCGCGGAGCAGGCCCGCGAGCTGGTCGATGTCGATGCCGAGCTTCTCGGCCTCGATGATGAGCGGTCGGATGTACTGGGCACTGAACTCGGCACGCCGCCGTTCGACGAGCCGGTCCCTGGCCCCGACGGTCACGAACATGCCGATCCCCCGTCGCTTCTCCACGATGCCGTCGTCGACAAGGCGGTTCACCCCTTTCAGCGCGGTCGCCGGATTCACGCGGAGGAACGCCGCGAACTCGTTCGTCGACGGGATCTGGCTGCCCTCGGGCATGCTCCCGTCGATGATGTCGTTCTCGATCTGCTCCGCGATCTGGATGAAGATCGGTCGTGATTCGTCCATGCCGCCTTCACTCGTCCGGGTCCAACCTGGTTGGTTCATTACTTGTGTAACTAACCAACCAGCTGAAGGCGGTCGCTGTCAAGTGCCGCGTTGACTCCGTCGACGGATCTCCTTGCTCAGGAAGATCGGCGCGGCACGCCGTGCCGGCGCTGCCGACACGCCGCGCTGAAGCGCCGTGTTCCTGAGCAAGGAAGTGCGGAAGTGCGGAGGCGCGGAAGTGCGGAGGCGCGGAAGTGCGGAGGCGCGGTGAGTGAGCTCGGGTCAGGCGCGGAGCGCGCGAGGCCCGGCGCTTACGCGCGCTCGGCGAGCAGCACGGTGTGCTGGAACCTGTTACGCGGAGGCGGGCTCGCGGCGACGCCCGAACCGCAGGCGGCCCTGCGCGAAGAGGATGCCGAGGAAGACGACGAGCGCGCCGACGGGCTCGTGCCAGCTCAGGCGTTCGCCGAGCACGGCCATGCCGAGGGCGACGCCCACCACGGGTGTGACGTAGGTGACCGTCGAGATGCCGGTCGGGCCCCACGCGCGCAGCACGTTGATGTTCCAGATGTAGGCGACGCCGGTGCCGAGCACGCCGAGGGCGAGCAGCGAGAGCATGATCGGCCAGGTGAGCGTGACCGGCTCGAGTGCGAGCACGGGCGTGAGCAGGAGCATGACGACCGCGGCGGTGCCGATCGAGAGGAACGCGAACGTCGCCGGCGCGATCGGCCGATGACTGAGGAACCGGCGCTGGTAGCCGAACGTGATGCCGTAGCAGAGCGTCGCGACGAGGCACGCGATCTGCCCGGCGAGGCTGCCGGTGAGACCCGCGAGCTGCCACGGGCCGATCACCACGAGCACGCCGAGGATGCCGAGGCCGACCCCGAACCACCGGCTCGCACCGAGCTTCTCGACGCGGAACACGAGCGTCGCCATGATGGCCGTCATGATCGGCGTCGTCGCGTTGTAGATCGACGCGAGACTCGACGAGACGTACTGTTCGGCCCACGCGAAGCACAGGTAGGGGATCACGCACGTCGTGAGCGAGACCACCAGGAAGTGCACCCACACGATCGGCTCGCGCGGCAGCACCGGGCCGCGCCGCCCGTCGGGCGACGTCACGTGCGGCCGGGTCACGAGCACGATGAGCCCGAGCGCGAGCGCGCCGAGCACCGTGCGTGACCACGCGATCTGGCCGAACGACACCCCGTCGAGCGCCACCTTCATGAACAGGAAGCTCGCTCCCCACACGAGGCCCATGGCCAGGAACTGCACCCACGCCGAGACCGCGCCGGGCTTGGCGACGGATGCCACGACAGGGGCCTGCTGCACGGTGCGCGGTTCACTCACGGACCGAGCATAGGACCGCCCACCGACACCCAATGACCCCCGCCGAGCACGTTGTCCGGAATCCGCCGGCCGTCGGCAGCCCAACGCACGGTGCGCGCCGAATCGGACGGCGAACACCGTTCTCCGCTAGGTTCGCGCCATGCCCCTCCCCAACGCATCGAGACGACGTCGCCTCGGCACCGCCGGAACCCTGGCACTCACCGGACTCGCCGGACTCA
Source organism: Agromyces aerolatus (assembly GCF_031432255.1). Lineage (NCBI taxonomy): Bacteria > Bacillati > Actinomycetota > Actinomycetes > Micrococcales > Microbacteriaceae > Agromyces > Agromyces aerolatus. The sequence goes on from NZ_JAVKGQ010000021.1 coordinate 21,134, forward strand.
CCGCGGCCGTGGCGCTCAGCGCCTGCGCCGCGACGCCCCTCGCCCCCGCCGCCGACACCGCGAGCCCGACGACCAGCCCGGCCCCGACCACGGCGTCGCCGGTGACCGTCGAGGAGCTCGGCGCCGGCGAGACCGAGGCCACGGTCGAGGTCGACGTGGCCGGGCCGGTCGCGGTGACCTATCGGCGCATCACGATCGCACCGGGCGCCGGCACCGGTCTGCACTGCCACTACGGTCAGCTCATCGCGGTCGTCGAGTCGGGCGAGTTCACGCATCGGGCGCCCATCTACCCCGACGGCGTCCACGTCTATGAGGCCGGCGACTCGGTCATCGAGGGCGCGAGCTACGTGCACGAGGGCGTGAACGAGGGCGACGAAGACCTCGTCCTGCTCGTGACGTATGTCACGGAAGAGGGCAAGCCGCTCGCCGAGACCGAACTCGCGAACTGCGAGCCGACGGCGGGGTGAGCCGGCACGGCCGGCCCGAGGCATCCGCTCGCCCCTGCCGCGCAGCGACCGACGCGCCTAGGCTGGCCCGCATGAGCCACTTCGACGTCATCGTTCTCGGCGCGGGCCCCGGCGGCTACGTCGCCGCCATCCGCGCGGCGCAGCTCGGCCAGAAGGTCGCGGTCATCGAGGAGAGGTACTGGGGCGGGGTCTGTCTCAACGTGGGCTGCATTCCGTCGAAGGCGCTGCTGCGCAATGCCGAGCTCGCGCACATCTTCCACGACCAGGCCGCGACGTTCGGCATCTCCGGCGACGTGCACTTCGACTTCGGCGCGGCGTTCGACCGCAGCCGGCAGGTCTCCGAGAAGCACGTCAAGGGCGTGCACTTCCTGATGAAGAAGAACGGCATCACCGAGCTCGATGGGCGCGGCACGTTCCGCGACGCGAACACCATCGACGTCGCGAAGGCCGACGGCGAGACCTCGACCGTCACGTTCGACCACGCGATCATCGCGACGGGCTCGCGGGTGCGCCTGCTGCCGGGCGTGCAGCTGTCGGACAACGTCGTCACCTACGAGTCGCAGATCCTCACCCGCGACCTGCCGCGCTCGATCGCGATCGTCGGCGCGGGCGCCATCGGCATGGAGTTCGCCTACGTGCTGCGCAACTACGGCGTCGAGGTCACCGTCATCGAGTTCCTGGACCGGGCACTGCCGAACGAAGACGTCGAGGTGTCGAAGGAGGTCACGCGGCAGTACCGCAACCTCGGCATCCCGATCCTGGCGTCGACCAAGGTCGAGACCGTCACCGACCACGGCTCGTCGGTGACCGTGACGTACACCGGTGCCAACGGCGAGCCGGGCTCGCTCGAGGCCGACCGCGTGCTCATGGCCGTGGGTTTCGCCCCGAACGTCGAGGACTTCGGACTCGAGCAGACCGGCGTGCAACTCACCGAACGGGGCGCGATCGGGATCGACGAGCGCATGCGAACCAACGTGCCGCACATCTACGCCATCGGCGACGTCACCGCGAAACTCATGCTCGCGCACGTCGCCGAGGCGCAGGGCGTCGTCGCAGCCGAGACCATCGGCGACGCCGAGACCATGGAACTCGGCGACTACCGCATGATGCCGCGCGCGACGTTCTGCTCACCGCAGATCGCGAGCTTCGGCCTCACCGAGCAGCAGGCCCGCGACGAGGGCTACGACGTCGTCGTCGCGAAGTTCCCGTTCACCGCGAACGGCAAGGCGAACGGCCTCGGCGACCCGGTCGGCTTCGTCAAGCTGGTCGCCGACGCCAAGCACCTCGAGCTCCTGGGCGGTCACCTCATCGGGCCGGATGCCTCCGAGCTGCTGCCCGAACTCACGCTCGCGCAGAAGTGGGACCTGGGTGCCCTCGAGCTCGCCCGAAACGTGCACACCCACCCGACCCTGTCGGAGGCGCTGCAGGAGGCGTTCCACGGCCTCACGGGGCACATGATCAACATGTAGCCCCGCGCCGACCGCTCCTCCGCAGCGCGGCCGCCTCTCGCGTTCTCCACGGTTCGGCCGTTATCTCCACGAGTTCAGCGAGCGGCTGGCATAGTCCTTCCCGATATACAAGAATGGGAAGGTGATCGAACTGAATGAACCTCAGATTTGGACCGTTTTGGGCGTGTTCACCACGCTCTTCTTCGGCACCCTCACGATTTTCGCCGTGCTGTTCACCCGCGTCCTCCGGGCCGAGATCGGCGGGCTCCGAGGTGAGATGAACGCCAAGTTCGAAACCGTCAACACGCGCATCGATGCCCTCGGCTCACGGGTGGACGCTATCGATCGGGATGTGCAGGTGCTCGTGAAGCGCACGTTCGGGCTCGACCGCAACTGACGCTGGAAAAGGGATCGAGATGACTGAGGCCCAGACTTGGGTAGTCCTCGGAGTGATGTCGGCGACCGCACTGGCCTTCGTCGTGATGGCCGTGATCGATTTCATCAGCGTGGTGCGAGAGAGTCTCCGCGCAGATCCTGGCATAACCCGAGAGGAATCTTCGGACTGACACGTGCAGACGTGTTTCGGCCCGGCCCCGGGCAGGCGATGCGGGGGCCGGGCTGAAGTTCGTCTCAATAGCCGGTCAACCCGACCTCTTCGGATCATGCGCCATTCGTCGGCGATTGATGAACCAGAGGATCACGAAAACGACGGACAGGACTGCTGCGGCACCCAGACTCACGACCAGGACCTCGGCGACGGAGTAACCCAATGCCAGAGAACAGGCCACGATCGTGATCGTCGCAACGGTGACCCCGGCGATCATCGCTCGCAGTAGGTGCAGGGGGCGCTTCATGTGGGCTCCACCCTTTTCACTCATCGACATTCGGGGTACCCGAGCATCTGCGCATATACCCGCATGATGTTTCGACAGAGTCCATGTGCAGCCAGCGCCGTGGTGGCCGCGGCGACGACGCCACCTGCCACGATGCACAGCGGGATCCCGACACCAGGGATCGCGCACATGGCGACCGCGAGCGCTCCACCGCCGCCGGCCAGAAGGACGCCCTGATCTGTTCGATTGAACTCCACATACAGCCCATATCGCTCATCCCAGCCGCCCCCGAGCTCAGCCGTCACCTCCGGCATCGTGAACGTGAGCTCGGACCCCGTCGGAAGCGTGAACGTCGTCAAGATGATTCCGGCCACATCGGCGTGTGAACGCGTGCGCGGCACGGCGGAAGCGACCAAATCGCTGTACGCCCGTTGCAGGAGTTCCGGCGGCAGCTCGTCCGCGACGCCTGAGGCGCCACCCGACGCGGAAGCCACGTCCGCGGCCATGGCTTGCGTGGGCGCGATGGCCGCGCCAATGAAGGCCAGCGCCGAGGCGATGACCAGTGTCGATCTGATACGTGTCTTCATCATTCCCCCGATCCGCATGACACCCCGTGGCGACATGCCTCTCAAAGAGTGCCGTACATCTCCGCCTGCTACAACATTAATATCCCGCTTCGAGTACATCGCGCGGCGCCCTCTTTCCCGTCAAGGCGCGTTTCGGCCCGGCCCCGGGCAGGCGATGCGGGGGCCGGGCCGAAGTTCGTCTCCGGCGGCGGGTGGGACCGCCCGCCGCCGGAAGCTCTCCTCGTCGAACGACGGGTCAGTGCTGGGTGGCGCCCTCGGCGCCGACGCCCGTGAGCGAGCGCACCTCCATCTCGGACTGCTTCGCGGGGTCCTCCTTCTCCTTCGAGAGCACGGTGCCGAGCCAGCCGAGGAAGAACGCGAGCGGGATCGACACGATGCCGGGGTTCGAGAGCGGGAACCACGCGAAGTCGATGTCTGCGGTCTTCAGCATCGACGCCTCCGACCCCGACACGACGGGCGAGAACACGATGAGCACGATGGCCGACGCCAGCCCGCCGTACATGCTCCAGAGCGCACCGCGCGTCGTGAACCGCTTCCAGAACAGCGAGTACACGATCGTCGGCAGGTTCGCTGACGCCGTGACCGCGAACGCGAGGGCCACGAGGAACGCGACGTTCTGCCCGTTCGCCCCGATGCCGCCGATGATCGCGACGACCCCGATGATCACGACCGTGCGCCGCGCGACCTTCACCTCGGCACCCGGCTCGGGCTTGCCCTTCTTCACGACCGACGCGTAGATGTCGTGCGCGAAGCTCGCGGCCGCGGTGATCGTGAGACCGGCGACCACGGCGAGGATCGTCGCGAACGCGATCGCCGAGATGAGCCCGAGCAGCAGCGGGCCGCCGAGCTCGAACGCGAGCAACGGCGCCGCCGAGTTCGGCCCGCCGGGCGCGGCCGCGATCACCGCCGGCCCAACGAGCGCCGCGGCACCGTAGCCGAGCACGAGCGTGAACACGTAGAAGATGCCGATCAGCCAGATCGCCCACACGACGGACTTGCGGGCCTCTTTCGCCGTGGGCACGGTGTAGAACCGCATGAGCACGTGCGGCAGCGCCGCGGTGCCGAGCACGAGCGCGAGGCCGAGCGACACGAAGTCGACCTTCGCGATCTCGGACACGCCGTACTTCAGACCCGGGTCGAGGATCGCCGGGTTGTCGGCGACCGCGACGGCCTTGTCGAGCAGCGCCGAGAAGTCGAACCCGTTCACCGCGAGCACCCAGATCGTCATGGCGCCGGCGCCCGCGATGAGCAGCACGGCCTTGATGATCTGCACCCAGGTCGTGCCCTTCATGCCGCCGACGAGCACGTAGAGGATCATGAGCGCGCCGACGACCGTGATCACGAGCGCCTGGCCGAGCTGGTCGCCGATGCCGAGCAGCAACGACACGAGCCCGCCCGCGCCCGCCATCTGCGCGAGCAGGTAGAAGAAGCAGACGACGAGGGTCGTCGTGGCGGCCGCGATGCGCACGGGCTTCTGCTTGAGCCGGAAGCTCAGCACGTCGGCCATGGTGAACTTGCCCGTGTTGCGCAGCAGCTCGGCGACGAGCAGCAGGGCGACGAGCCACGCGACGAGGAAGCCGATCGAGTACAGGAACCCGTCGTACCCGGTGAGCGCGATCGCGCCGACGATGCCGAGGAACGACGCGGCCGACAGGTAGTCTCCCGCGATCGCCGACCCGTTCTGGCCGCCCGTGAACGACCGGCCGGCGGCGTAGTAGTCGGCCGCGGTCTTGTTGTTCCGGCTCGCGCGGAACACGATGACCATCGTGATCGCGACGAACGCGCCGAAGATCGCGATGTTGAGCCAGGGCTCGCCGGGCGCGGTCGCCGCGGCCTGTTCGAAGCGCAGCATCAGCGCGTCCCCTCCGGATCGATGGCGCGGGCGTCGAAGTCGTCCGCGAGGATCTCCTCACGGATCTGCCCCGCGAGCGGGTCGAGCCGCCGGTTCGCGAAGCTCACGTACCAGGTCGTGACGGCGAACGTCGTCACCACCTGCGCGAGCCCGAGCACCATGGCGATGTTCACGCTCCCCCACACGGGCGTCGACATGAAGTCGTGCGCGTACACCGCGAGCAGCACGTACGCGAGGTACCAGACGAGGCACGCGCCCAGCACCGGGAACACGAAGCGCCGGTGCCGGCTCCGCAGTCGCTGGAACTCTGGGGACTCTTGCACGGCGCGGTAGTCGACGTGCTCGAGATCGGCACGTCCCACGCTCAGGGCGTCGTTGCCCATGGCATCTCCTTCGATGGTCGCTGTTCGTGCACGTCACGCGTGCCGGCAGTTCGCACCATCGTGCCGAGACACGGGGCCCACCCGTGCGCGCAGACCGCTCGTCGTCGGCGAACGGCGGGCTTCGTGCGACGAACGGTGCCCGAGCCCCGACGAACGACGGCTACCGTTGACGCATGCCCGAGTCGACGCTGCTGGCCGCCGCAGCCGGCGTCGTGGCGGGTGCACTCGCGGTCGGGCTCGTCGTGCTGTTGCGGCGCGTCGTGCTCGCCGCGCGCGACCTCGGCACCGACGAGGAGCGGGCCACGTATCAGACCCTGCACCTCGCCTCGCGTGCGGCCACGCACCTGCGGGACGGGCTCGGCGAGCCCGACGCGGCGCGCGCCGTGCGCCATCTCCGCGCGCTGCTCGACTGCCGGAGCTTCGCGCTCGTCGACGCGGCCGGCGGGGTCGCGCTCGACGGCGACGACGCGCTCCGCCCGGCCGCGGCGGAGCTCGCGGCCGAGGTCGCGGCGAGCGGGCGTCAGCAGATCCGGCGAGGCATCCGCTCGGGTCGTCACGAGACGGATGCCGCGGCGGCACCCGTGCTCGTCGGCGGCCGCACCGTGGGAGCCGTCGTCGCGTTCGAGCCGACCGTGCGCGCCGGACTCGTCCGCGCGACCGGCGAGGTCGCGGACTGGGTCGCCGCGCAGGTCGAGCTCGGCGAGCTCGACGCGTCGCGCGCGGCCCTCGCGGAGGCCGAGGTGCGGGCGCTCCGCGCGCAGATCAGCCCGCATTTCATCTACAACTCCCTGAACGCGATCGCGTCGTTCATCAACACCGACCCGGCGACCGCCCGTGAGCTCGTGCTCGAGTTCGCCGACTTCACGCGCTACTCCTTCCGGCGGCACGGCGACTTCACGACCGTGGCCGAGGAGCTCCGCTCGATCGACAGCTATCTGCGGCTCGAGCGCGCCAGGTTCGGCGACCGGATCGCCGTGACCCTGCAGATCGCGCCCGAGGTGCTGTCGACGGTCGTGCCCTTCCTGTCCATCCAGCCGCTCGTCGAGAACGCCGTCCGGCACGGGCTCGAGTCGAAGGAGGGCGGCGGGCGCATCACGATCACCGCCGTCGACTCGGGCGCGTACGCCGAGCTCACCGTCGAGGACGACGGCGTCGGCATCGACCCCGCAGCGCTGGAGCGCGCCCTGGCCGGCGGCCCGGTCGGTGACCACGTGGGCCTGCGGAACGTCGACGCCCGGCTCAGACAGGTCTACGGCGACGAACACGGCCTCGTGATCGAGACCAACGTCGGTGCCGGTACGCTCGTACGCCTCCGCGTGCCGAAGTCGCAACCGCGGCACGACCCAGATGGAAGGATCGAACGGTGATCTCCGTCCTCATCGCCGACGATGAGCAGCCCGCCATCGACGAGCTGGCGTTCCTGCTGCGGCAGGATCCCCGCATCGGCATGATCCATGTCGCGTCGTCCGGCGCCGAGGCGATCCGGCTGCTCACGCGCGAGCGGGTCGACGCCGCATTCCTCGACCTGCATATGCCGGGTCTCACGGGCTTCGACCTGGCCCGCGCGCTTCAGCGCTTCGAGCATCCGCCCGCGTTCGTGTTCGTGACGGCCGACGAGGAGGGCGCGCTCGAGGCGTTCGACCTCGCCGCGGTGGACTACCTGCTGAAACCCGTGCGCACCGAGCGTCTCGAGCGGTCGGTCTCGCGCATCGTCGAGACGCTGCGCGCGGGCACCGCACCCGCACCGCCCAGCCAGCCCGAGACGATCGCGGTCACCCTGGGCGGCACGACGCGCATGATCCGTCGCGACGACGTCCGCTACGTGCAGGCGCAGGGCGACTACGCCCGCCTGCACACCGAGGAGGCGAGCTACCTCGTGCGCGTGCCCATGGCGGACCTCGAGCGGCAGTGGGCCGACGCGGGCTTCGTGCGCGTGCACCGCTCGTACCTCGTCGCGCTCCCCCACGTCACGCGCGTCCGGCTCGGCGGCGACCAGGCGAGCGTCACCGTGGGCGGTGCCGAGCTGCCCGTGAGCCGGCGGCTCCTGCCCGCGCTGCGGGAGCGCCTGGAGTCGACGACGCTCCGGATGCGGTCATGACGGACACCCCGGCACGTGACGACGGTGCCGCGAGCGACCGCGCCGCGGGTGACCGCGCCGCGGGCGGCCGCGCCGCGGGTGGCGCACCGCCCGCCCGGGTGCGGGTCACCGCGCCACGACCGGATGCCCCGAGGCATCCGTCTGCAGCGACCGGCGCGACCGGCGCGCCGGAGTCGACCGACGTCCCCGCCGTGTACGTCCGCTCGCTGATCCGGTCGCAGCTGCGACTCGCGCTCGTGTGCGCCGGCGGCTTCGTCATCGCGACCGCGCTGTTCGTGTTCGCGATCGTGTGGGCGCCGGCGCTCGATGAGACCTTCGTCGCCGGCGTGCCCGTGTCGTGGCTCCTGCTCGCCGCGGGCGTCTACCCGCTCGCGATCACCGTCGCCGCGCTGTACGTGCGCGCCGCGACCCGGAACGAGGCCCGGTACCGCTCGCTCGCGGAGGACGCGTGAACCCCGCCATCGGGTACACCGCGATCGCCCTGGTCGCCGTGAGCTCGGCGCTCATCGGGTTCTACGGCCTGCGCGTCTCGCGCACGACCGGCGACTTCTACGTCGCGAGCCGGACCGTGCGCCCGTGGTGGAACGCGTCAGCCATCGGCGGCGAGTACCTCTCGGCGGCCTCGTTCCTCGGCGTCGCCGGGCTGGTGCTGCTGACGGGCGCGGGCGGGCTGTGGTTCCCGATCGGGTACACGGCCGGATACCTCATGCTGCTGCTGTTCGTCGCGGCACCGCTGCGCCGGTCGGGGGCGTACACCGTCCCCGACTTCACCGAGGCCCGCCTCGACTCGGTCGCGGTGCGCCGGGTCACGAGCCTGCTCGTCATCGTGATCGGCTGGTTCTACATCGTGCCGCAGCTGCAGGGCGCGGCGCTCACGGTGCGGATCACGACCGGACTGCCCTCGTGGGTCGGCTCGCTCGCCGTCGCGGTCATCGTCGCGGCGGTCGTCATCATGGGCGGCATGCGCTCGATCACGTTCGTGCAGGCGTTCCAGTTCTGGCTGAAGCTCACCGCGCTCGCGGTGCCGGTCGTCGTGCTGCTGCTCATCCTCGGGGGCGGTGAGCCCCGCCCGGAGCTCGCGCAGGAGGCGGCGTTCCCCGCGACCGCGGGGCCGGGCTCACTCGACGTCTACCGCACCGTGTCGCTCATGGTGGCGCTCCTGCTCGGCACGCTCGGGCTGCCGCACGTGCTCGTGCGGTTCTACACGAACCCCGACGGAACCGCGGCGCGGCGCACGACGCTCATCGTGCTCGGCCTGCTGTCGGCGTTCTACCTGTTCCCGACCGCGTTCGGCCTGCTCGGCCGGGCGTTCGCGCCCGACCTCGCGGTGCCGGGCGAGGCCGACGCCCTCATCCTCGTGCTGCCCGACCGGCTCGTTCCGGGCCCCGTCGGTCAGCTGCTCACCGCACTCGTGATCGCCGGGGCGTTCGCGGCGTTCCTGTCGACGTCGTCGGGGCTCGTCGTCTCGCTCGCGGGCGTGATCAGCCAGGACCTGATGGGCGGCAGCGTCCGCGGTTTCCGGGTCGCCGCGATGATCTCGTCGCTCGTGCCGCTCGGCGTCGCGCTGCTCACCGAACCCGCCGGGCTCGCCGGGAGCGTGGGCCTCGTGTTCGCGTTCACCGCGTCGACGCTGTGCCCCGTGCTGCTGCTCGGCATCTGGTGGCGCGGGCTCACCGCGCGCGGCGCGATCGCCGGCATGCTGAGCGGCGCGCTGCTCTCGGGAACGGCGATCCTCGCGGTGCCCGCCGTGGCGGTCGGCGCGCCGTGGCTCTCGCCGCTCGTCGAGCAGCCGGCCGCCTGGACCGTGCCCCTCGCGATCGCCGTCACGGTGCTCGTCTCGCGCCTCGACCGCGCGCGCGTCCCGCGGGGCGTCGACGCCTTCCTCGCGCGCCTGCACGTCCCCGAGCGCTGACCACCGGGCTCAGTATGCGGCGAGGCGAAACTCGGGAACGATCTCGGCGAAGTCCCAGAGCTCCTGCTGAAGGCGGGATGCGAGCAGGTCTCCTTCACGAAACCAGCTCTCGCGGCGTTCGGCGGAGGACCAGCCCGAAAAGACATCGAAGTCGGTCCGCCATCGCTCGACCCAGCTCTGCAGGGCCACACGAAGCGCTTCGCTCAGCGCGGGCTCAGCGCGGATCACGCCATCGTCCGGCCCGCTCACCCAGAGGGGTGACTCCGTGCCCCACTCGGGGAATACTCGCACCACGGTGAGCGTGCCGTCGCGTCGCATCGACTCGCGGACGATGACGCTCTCCGGTGTTGCATACTCAGGAACCCAGAGTTCGACTTGGGACTCCGGGTCGACGATCCACGTCACCATCGCTCCCCTTCGGTCGCTCCACGCTACGCGTGTCTGCTCCCCCGGTCCAGACCAGCGCGGGCGGCGAAGGCGGACGGCAACCCCTTCCGGCCGTGCACGCGTCGCCCTAGCATGAGCGCGACGGCGGGTCCGTCGTCGATGGAAGCGAGGAGGGATGCTTCGATGGGTGCACTGGACGACCTCGGCAAGAAGGCACAGGACTTCATCGCCGACAACAAGGACAAGATCGACGAGGCGCTGAAGAGCGAGCAGGCCGAAGACATCAGCGACAAGATCCTGGGCGGGCTCGCCGAGGGCGTGAAGAAGATCACGCCCGACGAGCACGACGCGAAGATCGACGGCGTGCGCGAGAACCTCGACAAGAAGATCGGCAACCAGTAGGCCGAGCACGCTGGTCGAGTAGCGAGCGCCGGCGAGCGTATCGAGACCCGGTGAGCCACTCCTCGGACTCGCTCACGAGGTCTCGATACGCTGCGCTACTCGACCAACGGCCCGGTCAGCTCGCGGTGCTGCGGCGGCGCACGAGCAGCCAGGCTCCCGCGGCGAGCACGAGGAGGCCGCCGGTGAGCGCTGCGAGGTGCCAGGCACCCAGGTCGAGGCCGGTCGACGCGAGGCCCGGGACGAGCTCGTACGCGTTCGTCGCGGTGAGCGCGACCGATGCGCCCGGGTCGGCCGACACCGTGACGACGACGGCCCGGGTGCCGGACTCGGCGACCGCGTGCACGCGCTCGTCGTCGGAGGCCCAGGTCACGCTCGTCCAGCGCACGTCGTCCGGCACAGCCGTCTCACCCTCGACGAGGCGGACCTCGACGCCGAGCGGAAGCTCCTCGAGCGTCGTCGTCGCGCCTGCCTTCAGCTCGATGCGGCGCTCGTGCTCCTCACCGAGCAGGTCGGTCCAGGTCGCCGTCACCGGGAAGACGCGGTCGGCCGGGACCTTGCCCGCGCCGGCACCCGCGAGCGCCTTGGTGAGCACGAGCGAACCGGTCGAGGCGACCGCCTCGTTCGTGAGCGACACCTCGGCCTCGGTGGCCGCGCCGATCGTCAGGACCGCACTGCCGTCTTCGCCAGCGACGACACCCGGCCCGGCCCATTCGGGCACGGCCCACGTGAAGCTCGCCGCCTCCGGCAGGTCGACCTCGGTCAGTGTCACCTCGGTCAGGTGCGGGAGATCCTCGCCGAGGCCCACCGCCGAGCCGTCGGTCGGCACAACGAGCTCGCGGACCTGCTCGACCATCTCCTCGTCCAGCCAGGTCGCAACGACCACGACCGACTCGGGCACGCCCGGGTGATCGAGCGCGATGCCCGTCACGTCCTTCGCGAGCGAGAACGTGCCCGGCGCCCACGTCGCCTCGTTGACGACGGTGACGAGCGTCACGTCGTCCTGCAGGTCGGACACGACCACCGTGGCGCTCCCGTCACCGGCGTCCTCGACGCCCGTGCCGCTGATGACGATCGACCCCCACACGACGGTGTCGATGGCGGGACGCTCGCCCTCGGTGATCGTCACGACCGTGCCGGCCGGGAGCTCCTCGCCGAGCGGCGTCGGCTCGAGCGCGCCGATCAGCAGATCCCGCGTCTGTTCGACGCCCTCGGCATCGATCCAGGCCGCGGTGACCGGGAACTGCGCGTCGGGGTCGACCTCGCCGGCCGCCTCGCCGCCGATGCCCTTGAGCAGGCTGATCCCGGCCGTCGACGTCGCGGCGTGGTTCTCGAGCGCGACCGCCGCCGAGGCATCCCGGCCGACCGTCACGATCGCGGACTCGCCCGCGAGCTCGACGCCCGTGCCCGACCAGACCGGCGCACCCCAGGCGATGCCCGACCCGTTCTCGAGCGGCGTCTCGGTGAGCGTCACCTCGGTGCCGATCAACAGGTCCTCGCCGAACGGCACGGACGTGCCGTCCGTCGGCAGCGTCAGGGTCTTCGAGCCCGGCACGCCCTCTTCATCCCAGGTCGCCGTGACGGTCACCTGGGCCGGAACCGCGGGGTTCTCGGCCTCGTCGCCCGTCACGGTCTTCGTCACCGCGAAGGTGCCGACCGTGCGCTCGACCGTGTTCGTGACCGAGATCACCGCGGGCTCCGCCGCGTGCTCGGCGAGCACCTCGATGCTGCCCGGCTCGATGACCGGCTCCGACCAGGTCAGCCGGTCGTCATCGGCCGGCTGGGTTTCCGTGAAGGTCACCGTCGCGCCGATCGGCAGGCCGTCGAGCACGTGCGGCTCACCCGCCGTGATCGAGAACGAACGGTCCGCCTGGGCCGGGAAGTCGGGCCTGAGCGCCGTGACGTCGATCGCCGCGGTCAGGGCGAACTCGCGGTCCGCCTCGACCAGATCGGCGGCCGGGCCCTCGATCGCCTTCAGCACCTCGAGTGCGCCCGTCTGAGCGGTGTTCGTGAGCGAGACCGCGATGTTCGAGGCGGGCACGAGCGCGGCGGTCGCGACCGTGCCGTCGGCGCTCAGCGTGACCCCTTCGGACTCGGCGAAGACGGGAGCACCGAACACGACGCCGGGCACCGTCGGGAACTCGACCTCGGAGAGCTCCACGGTCCAGCCCGTGCCGCGCGAGTTCGGACCGCTCACGGGCGAACCGTCGAGCGGGAGCTCGAGGTCGTACTCGATCTGGGTGACCCCGGTCGGGTCGATCTCCTTCACGTGCACGGAGAACGTGGTGTCCTCGGGTACGAACGCCGCACCCGGGGTGTCCGCGAGCGACTTCACGATGGCGATGGAGCCGCGCGTCACGCCCGTGCCGGTGCCGCTGCCGCGGTTGTTCTGCGTCACAGACTGCGTGTACGTGGTGCCCGCGACCTCGGCGTTGTTGCCGTACGTGGTGCCCGGAGCATCCATGCCCCCGCTCGTCGTGCACGTCGAGTAGGCGACCACGTACTGGTACTCGCGGCTGAAGCCGGTCGCGGAGCTGCCGTCAGGCAGCGCGAGCGTGGGCTGCGCGATCGTGATGACGATCGAGCCGTCCACGATCTCCGCGGTGGTTCCCTCGGTCAGGTCGACCGTCGTGAGACCGCCGCCCGAGATCTGATCGCGCGCCTCGACCCGGAGGCCGAGCCGGTCCACGAGATCGCCGCCGCTGCCCGTGCACACCTCGTGCGCGCCGGTGAGCGTGTCGGTGATGGTCAGCGGACCGCCGACCGCGGCGACCTCCTGGCCCGGCACCGTGATGGTCCAGCCGAGTGTCGTCTGCGGCAGGTACGTGACGCCGTCGAGCTCGACGGGGGTCGTATTGATGCGTCCGCCCTTGCCCTCGGACCGGCCGGGCACGGTCGCCTCGCTGCCGTCGATCGCGCCGTCGACGTTCGCCTCGTTGCCGAAAGCCGTGCCGGCCTCGGGGAGCCCGTCGGTGTTCGCACAGGTCTGGTAGGTGATGACGTAGAGGTAGTCGGACGGCAGGAACTCGAAGCCCGAGCCCGGAACGACGCCGAAGTCGAGCGTGAACCCGGTTGCCGTCGCGTCAGAGACCGCGACGGAGAGCAGGTCGGTGCCGATCGACCTCGTGATCGCCTGGCTGGGTCCGTAGCGCTCCTGGACGCCGAGCCCCTGCACGACGTAGTCGCCGTCGGCGTCGGTGCACAGCTCGTGCGCACCAGACAGCGTGTCGCTGAACGTGAACCCGTCCTTGCCGGCCAGATGGTCGCCCGCGACCGTCACGGTCCAGCGGATGACACCGTTGCGGTTCGCGCCGCCGAGGACCGTGCCCTGCTTGTTCAGCTCGCCCGAGAACGCCCAGTCCTGCTCGACGCCGATGACGCCCGAGGTCTCGCCCCAGATGTCCACCGTGGCCTCGTTGAGGTACTCGGTGCCCTGCGGGTCGATCTGACCGTCGGGCGTGCACGTGTCGTACGTGATGCGGTAGGTGACCGACGGGTCGAAGCCACCCTCGGGCGCGTTCAGCACGATCGCGAACTCGTAGGGCTCGGCGACGTCGGTCGAGGTCGAGGCGATCGACGTGACGTCGACGACGGTCGTGCCGCGCACGGTCTCCACACGGAGGTTCGACGGGTCGCACAGCACGTGGTTGTCGCTCAGATCTTCGAAGATGTTGACCACATCCTGCCCGGCGAGCCGGGCACCCGGGAGCTCGATCGTCCACGACATCGACCACTTGTCGTCGTTCAGCGAGCCGGACTTCGTCCAGTCGTCGGGCACGACGATGCCGTCGTCGATGCCCCCGCCGCCCGGCAGCTCCACGGGCGTGGCGGTGCCGTTCAGGTCGAAGACCAACTCCTCCGCGGTGGTCGCCTGCACGGCTCGACGTCGAACTCGAACGTGCCGTGCACGAGCTCGGGGTAGAGCTCGACCTCGGGCGTGAGCGTGCACGTCGCGATTCCGGTCGCAGGGTCGGTGAGGCAGTTCGCCCAGGTCTGGATCTGGCCGCCAGGGTCCGGGCCGTCGAGCGTGAACGGCACGGCCTGGTCGAACGCGAGCTCGATCGGCAGGCCGACCGTGAACGTGTCGCCCACGTGGGGGTCTGCGGTCGTCGCATCCCAGCTGCCGGAGACGGTGAGGGTGTCGCCGACCGTGGCCTGCTCGCCGTCGGAGCTCGTGACCGTGACGTCGCCCACCACGATGGCCGGGTTCGGCGCCGCAGTCGCGGCGGCCGGGAGCATGACCGCCGACGTGACGGCGAGCGTCAGCGCCGCGAGCACCGCGCCGAGGCGGCGGACGAGCGGCGCGTTCGAGCGTCGTCGGCTGCGCCGTGCGGCGGCAGGGGCAAAGGCGTTCGGAACCAAGCGAGCCATGGTGGGGGCCTTTCGGGCGCCCAGAGAGTGGCGTCGGACGAGGTGAGGGCCTCGCCGGCGCCGCGCCCCTCCCGAGGGGCACACTCCAGACCATAGCAAGAAACGGACTGGTGGCTCCAAATACAGCGCCGGCAGCCGTGAGTGTGACCACTGCACCCGAGACAGACCGCTCGGGCGGCCACATTCGCGTGCACCGGCCACACTGGCGTGCGGCGCCGCTCAGTCGAGCAGGTCGTGCACCTGGACGATCTCGTCGCGCTCGGGGCCGACGCCGATCGCCGAGATGCGAGAGCCCGACATGGCCTCGAGCTCGCGCACGTAGCTCTGCGCGTTCGCGGGCAGGTCGTCGAACTCGCGCGCACCCGAGAGGTCCTCGGTCCAGCCGGGGAACTCCTCATAGACGGGCTTCGCGTGGTGGAAGTCCGACTGCGAGACCGGGACCTCCTCCATGATCACGCCGTCGACGTCGTAGGCGACGCACACCGGAATGCGCTCGATGCCGGTCAGCACGTCGAGCTTCGTGAGCACGAAGTCCGTCACGCCGTTGATGCGGCTCGCGTAGCGCGCGATGGGCGCGTCGTACCAGCCCGTGCGGCGACGGCGGCCCGTCGTCGTGCCGAACTCATGGCCCTGCTCGCTCAGGAAGTCGCCCCACTGGTCGAACAGCTCGGTCGGGAACGGGCCGGCACCGACCCGCGTCGTGTACGCCTTGACCACCGCGATGACCCGGTCGATCGCGTTCGGCGCGATGCCCGAGCCCGTCACGGCTCCGCCCGACGTGGCGTTCGACGACGTCACGAAGGGGTAGGTGCCGTGGTCGACGTCGAGCATCGTGGCCTGGCCGCCCTCGAACAGCACGGTCTCGCCGCGATCGATCGCCTGGTGCAGCAGGAGTGCCGTGTCGGTCACCATGGGGCGCAGCCGGTCGACGTACGTCAGCAGCTCGTCGACGATCTCGTCGACGCCGATCGCGCGCCGGTTGTACACCTTGACCAGCAGGTGGTTCTTCTGGTCGAGGGCGCCCTCGACCTTCTGCCGCAGGATGTTCTCGTCGAACAGGTCCTGCATGCGGATGCCCACGCGGTTGATCTTGTCGGCATAGGTCGGTCCGATGCCGCGCCCGGTCGTGCCGATCTGACGCTTGCCGAGGAACCGCTCGGTGACCTTGTCGAGCGTGCGGTGGTACTGCGTGATGACATGCGCGTTCGCCGAGATGCGCAGCTTCGAGACATCGACCCCGCGGCTCTCGAGCCCCTCGAGCTCCTCGAACAGCACCTCGATGTCGACGACCACGCCGTTCGAGATCACGGGCGTGACGCCCGGCGTCAGGATGCCCGACGGCAGCAGGTGCAACGCGTACTTCTCGTCGCCGACGACGACCGTGTGGCCGGCGTTGTTGCCGCCGTTGAACTTCACGACGTAGTCGAGGCGCGAGCCGAGCAGGTCGGTCGCCTTGCCCTTGCCCTCATCGCCCCACTGTGCTCCGACGAGTACGACCGCGGGCATATCAGTCCTCTCCGGCGCCAGCGGCGCCAACGGCTTCGAACGAGCCGGGGGTGGTGATCGGGTCACCGGCGACGGCGCCGGTGGCGGTCGCGGCCTCAGTCGCGGTCTCGCGCCGGACCGCCGCCTCGACGTCGGCGAGCGACAGGATCTGCGTTGGCGTGAACTCGCTCGCGATGCGAGCGGGCGCCTCGGCGTCGGCGGCGGCGAGCTCGCCCGCGAGCCGCTCGGCTCGCGCGTCGAGCCCCAGCGCGCGGGCCGCGCGACGCTGGGCGTCGAGCGCGCGCAGGTAGGCGCGGTTGGGCTCGTCCGACCACGAGACGGCTGCGCCCGGCTCCCAGCCGGCCGCCCTGAGCTGCTCGCACGCGAGGTCGACCGCGACGACCGCGTAGGCGAACGCGTCCACAGGCCGGCCCTGCGAGTCGGCGACATCGGCGAGCTCGGCCCACGCGAGGGGCGACGACGGATGCTCCGCCACGACCTCGTCCACGGCACCGCGCTCGCGTTCGGCGAGCGCCGCACGGACTTCGGGTTCGTCGGCGAGCGTGGGCACGCGCGCCGGAGGTGTCTGGTCTGCAGTCACACCTCACTGTATCGCGGGGCCTCCCGACGGCCCGGGAGGCGGGCGGGCGGATGCCTCGCGCAGCGGCCCGCACGAGGCATCCGCCGTCGCGTCATCTCGCGCCCGCGCGCGCAAGTAGGCTGGTGCTCATGTCCAAGGTCCTCTCCTCCCTCCCCGTCGGCGAGCGTGTCGGCATCGCGTTCTCCGGTGGTCTCGACACCTCCGTGGCGGTCGCATGGATGCGCGAGAAGGGCGCCGTGCCCTGCACGTACACGGCCGACCTCGGGCAGCCCGACGAGCCCGACGTCGAGGCGGTGCCCGGGCGCGCCCTGCAGTACGGTGCCGAGCTCTCGCGGCTCGTCGACTGCCGGTCGTCGCTCGTCGAGGAGGGCCTCGTCGCGATGCAGTGCGGCGCGTTCCACATCCGCTCGGGCGGCAAGACCTACTTCAACACGACGCCGCTCGGCCGCGCGGTCACGGGCACGCTGCTCGTGCGCGCCATGATGGAGGACGGCGTCGACATCTGGGGCGACGGCTCGACCTACAAGGGCAACGACATCGAGCGGTTCTACCGCTACGGCCTCATGGCCAACCCGCGGCTGCGCATCTACAAGCCGTGGCTCGACGCCGACTTCGTGACCGAGCTCGGCGGACGTACCGAGATGAGCGAGTGGCTGCAGGCGCGCGACCTGCCGTACCGGTCGAGCGTCGAGAAGGCGTACTCGACCGACGCGAACATCTGGGGCGCCACGCACGAGGCCAAGAAGCTCGAAGACCTCGACGCGGGCGTCACGATCGTCGAGCCGATCATGGGCGTGCGCTTCTGGGACGAGTCGGTCGCGATCGCGGCCGAAGACGTCACGGTGCGATTCGAGCAGGGCCGCCCGGTCGCGCTCAACGGCGTCGAGTACGCCGACGCGGTCGAGCTCGTGCTCGAGGCCAACCGCATCGGCGGCCGGCACGGGCTCGGCATGAGCGACCAGATCGAGAACCGCATCATCGAGGCGAAGTCGCGCGGCATCTACGAGGCGCCGGGCATGGCGCTGCTGCACATCACGTACGAGCGGCTGCTGAACGCGATCCACAATGAAGACACGGTCGCGAACTACCACCAGGAGGGCCGCCGCCTCGGCCGGCTCATGTACGAGGGCCGCTGGCTCGACCCGCAGTCGCTCATGCTGCGCGAGTCGATCCAGCGCTGGGTGGGCTCGGCCGTGACCGGCGAGGTCACGCTGCGCCTCCGCCGCGGCGACGACTACACGATCCTGAACACGACGGGCCCCGCGCTCAGCTACCACCCCGACAAGCTGTCCATGGAGCGCGTGGGCGACCAGGCGTTCGGCCCCGAGGACCGGATCGGCCAGCTGACCATGCGCAACCTCGACATCGCGGACTCGCGCGCGCGTCTCGAGCAGTACGCGCAGCTCGGCATCGTGGGCGGCGCGACCGCGGCACTGGTCGGGGACCTCGCCCCGGGCGAGGCGGCCGAGATCGCCGCGGGTGCGACCGAGAGCGACCTCGAGGCCGCGACGGATGCCGCGAACGAGGCCGCCGCGTTCGACCTCGGCACCGACTGAGCCCCGCGGTATCGCGCCATCGGTGACCGTCTGCGCCACGTACGACGGTCGTACGCGGCGCAGACGGTCACACGGGGCGCGGGCGAGGCATCGCGCTCGTCGACGCGCAAGATCGCGGGGCGGGCAGCGCGGATGCCTCGGGGCCGGCGCCGGGCACGGGACATCCGTCAACCCGTGACAGTGCGCCGCGTGCGCGGATAGCGTGGAACCATGACCGAGATCACCGACGATCTGCCCGCGCGACTCCTGCACGAAGAGCACACCGGCTGGCGCGCGATCCTCGCCGGCCGCGGCGGAGAGCACTACGCCCGGGCGATGACCCGCGACGCACTCATGGTGATCGAGGGCGCGGTGCTCGGGCGCGACGAGATGATCGCGGCGTTCCGCAGCGCTCCCCCGTGGGACGAGTACGAGCTGCACGAGCCCGCGGTGATCCGGCTCGGCGAGCACGCAGGAGTGCTGGTCTACCGGGCCGTCGCGCGGCGCGGCGACGACGTCGCCAACCTGCGCATGTCGACCACGTACCTCTACGACGACGGCGCCTGGCACGTCGCCGCGCACCAGCAGACCCCGGCCTGACGCGAGCCCGCCGGTCGAGGAGCGAAGCGTATCGAGACCACCGCACCGGATCTCGATACGCGTGCTCGTTCCTCGCTCGCTACTCGATCAGCGAGGAGCGCGGGGGGAGGGCGGCGTGGCTCAGCACCCAGGAGTGCATGGCGATCGCGGCCGCGGCGCTCGCGTTCAGCGAGCGGGTCGAGCCGAACTGGGTGATCTCAACGACCGCGTCGGCCGCGGCCTGCGCCTCGGCTGACAGGCCCGGGCCCTCCTGGCCGAAGAGCAGCACGCAGCGCGCGGGCCAGGCGAACACCTCGATCGGCACGGCGCCGTCGATGTTGTCGACCGCGATGACCGGGAGCCCGGCACCCTGTGCCCAGGCCGCGAACGCCGCGACGTCCTCGTGGTACGCGAGATGCTGGTAGCGGTCGGTGACCATCGCCCCGCGCTTGTTCCAGCGGCGACGGCCGATGATGTGCACGGTGTCGGCCGCGAACGCGTTCGCGCTGCGCACGATCGAGCCGATGTTCATGTCGTGCTGCCAGTTCTCGATCGCGACGTGGAACGGGTGTCGCTTCGCATCGAGATCCGCGACGATCGCGTCCATGCGCCAGTACCGGTACTGGTCGACGACATTGCGCGTGTCGCCCGCCTCGAGCAGCTCGGGGTCGTAGCGCGGGTCGTCGGGCCACGTCTCTCGCCCGCCCGGCCAGGGCCCGACGCCGTGCATGGGCGCGCCCGGGGCATCCGTCTCGCGCTCGTCGTCCACCCGGCCACGCTATCGCGCCCCCGTTGGTCGAGTAGCGCGCGAGGAACGAGCACGCGTATCGAGACCTGGTGACCCGACATCGGGGAGCGGACCGCCGGGTTTCGGTGTGCCGAATATGTGTACGATTTAGGCGTGCCGAAAACTCTCGAAGACGAGTCCGTCGAACGTGACGATGCCGCGCCCGCTCCGCGAGCCGCCCGAAATGGGATTCCGCGCGTCGCCTGGTTGATCGGGCCGGCGCTGGTCGCCGGGGTCGCCTACCTCGACCCGGGCAATGTCGCGAGCAACATGACGGCGGGCGCCCAGTACGGCTACCTGCTGGTCTGGGTCGTCGTGCTCGGCAATGTGATGGCGTGGCTCATCCAGTACCTCTCGGCGAAGCTCGGCATCGTCACCGGCCGCAGCCTGCCAGAGGTGCTCGGGGGGCGCCTCCGCAACGCCTGGGGCCGCCGCGCGTACTGGCTGCAGGCCGAGCTCGTCGCGATGGCCACCGACCTCGCCGAGGTCATCGGCGGCGCGGTCGCCCTGAACCTGCTGTTCGGCATCCCGCTGATCTGGGGCGGCGTCATCACCGGGACCGTGTCGATCGGGCTGCTCGTGCTGCAGTCGCGGCGCGGACCGCGCACGTTCGAGTTCGTCATCATGGGCCTGCTCGCGATCATCGCGATCGGATTCACGGTCGGCGTGTTCATCGCCCCGCCCGATCCCGGCGGCCTGTTCGCGGGGCTCGTGCCGCGCTTCGAGGACACGAACTCGGTGCTGCTCGCCGCCTCGATCCTCGGCGCGACGATCATGCCGCACGCGATCTACGCGCACTCAGCGCTGAGCCGCGACCGGTTCGCGACCCCGGGACTCCAGGCGGGCGGTGCCGCCGAGGCCAGGGCGGGCGGCGCCGCCGACGGCCCGCAGGCCGCGACCTCGGCGCGCGGCATCCGTTCGTGGTTCCGCGTGACCCGAGGGACCGACCGTGCCGAGCTGCTGCCCGGCAGCGCGACGCACCTGCCGACCGACACGCTGCTCCGCGCGACCCGCATCGACGTGACGGTCGCCATGGCGATCGCGGGAACCGTGAACCTGTGCATCCTGCTGCTGGCCGCCGTGAACCTCGCGGGCGTCGCCGGCACCGACAGTCTCGAGGGCGCCTACGCCGCGCTCGAGCTGTCGCTCGGCCCGGTGATCGCGACGCTGTTCGCGATCGGGCTGCTCGCCTCTGGCCTCGCCTCGACCTCGGTCGGCGCCTACGCGGGCGCCGAGATCATGCACGGGCTGCTGCGCGTGCGCATCCCGCTCATCTTCCGGCGACTCGTGACGCTGGTCCCGGCGCTCGCGATCCTCGCGCTCGGGTTCGACCCGACCCTCTCGTTGGTGCTGAGTCAGGTCGTGCTGTCGTTCGGCATCCCGTTCGCGCTCGTGCCGCTCGTCGCGCTCACCGCGAAGCGTGGGCTCCTCGGCCGCTGGCGCAACCACTGGGCGACCACGGCCGCGGGCGTCGCGGCGTCGATCTTCCTGATCACGCTGAACGGCCTGCTGCTCTGGCTCGTGTTCACCGGGGCGTGACCGGCCGCCCCGCCGACCGCGACCGCGACCGCGACGGCGCGACCAGCCGGGCGATCGCCCGCCAGCCCACCAGGAGCACCACCACGGTGATCGACGCGACGATGATGAACGGGATCGCGGCGCCCGCGCCGCTCACGAGCCGCAGCACCATCCCGCCGGCCACCGTGATCGCCGCGAGCGGCAGACCGGTGCGCAGCGGCGCCGCGGGTGCACGCCACGCGGCCAGCACCAGCCACCCGACGGCGAGCGCGGCGAGGAACGGCCACGCGGTCTCGAGGATGCCGAGCGGGCTCAGCCCGCGCTCGTGACTCGCGCGGCCGATGGTCGCGAACACGAGCACCAGGGCGACGTCGAGTGCGGCCGCGGCGGGCCAGCGGATACGGGAGCGGGAGTCGTTCTCGGACATGCTCCAGCCACCCTATGCCCGCGGCCGCGGGGGCCGGGACCGGGCCCGGGACCGGTTGCCCGATAGCAGCGTCGGGCAGGCCGCGCTCTGAGCCAACGCTCAGGATCCGGATGCCTCGGCGGCACGCCGCCCGGCCTCGTGCGCGAGCGCGCTCCCAGGGTCTCTCAGGAACCCGTGCGGAACGAGCCCGATCCCGGGCGGGTCCGCCCCGATGGCCAATCCGATCGCGACCCCGCGCCGGATCCCTTCACGTCCCGGGCAGCACGGCCGCCACACGGCAGCCGGCCCGGATCCACGACGGAAGGAAGAGTTCACATGAACGCGTTCACCGGCACCCGCAAGACCCGCGCCACCGCCATCGGCATCTCGGCCCTCGCCGCCGGAGGCCTGCTCACCGCGGGCCTCGCGATGCCCGCCGCAGCCGCCGACTGGTCGGCCGAGCACGGCGACTCGTCGACGACCGAGACGTCGAACTGGACCGACATCGCCAATGACCTGATCGGCAGCGTCTCGACCGGGCTCGGCGTGGGCGACGTGCTCGGCGACGTGCTCGGCGACGTCGCGGATGGCGGGATCGCGAACGGCGACGTCTCGAACTCGAGCCCCGTGGTGGTCGCGCCCGGTGATATCGGCTCCGGCAACGAGGTCGGCGACGTGGGCTCCGGCAACGAGGTCGGCTCGGGCAACGACGTGGGCTCGGGCAACGAGGTGGGCTCGGGCAACGACGTGCAGGCCCCCATCGGCTCGGGCAATGAGACGAACGTGGACCTCGGCGGCATCGAAGCCGACGTGGACGACGTCGTCGGCGATGTGACCGGAAGCGTCGACGGCATCGTCGAAGACGTGACCGGCAGCGTCGACATCGGCGGCATCGTCGACGACGTCACCGGCGCCATCGACCTCGGCGGGCTGGGCAACTGACCCGCCGCTGAGCGGCGGGCCGACTGACGAGGATCGTCCCGCTGAACCGGCCGCCCCGGTCACCGACGCATGAGGTGACCGGGGCGGTCTTCGCCGTGCCGAGACATCCGCGCGCTCGCACCCGCCGGTATCCTGAGTCCGATGCCCGCGACCGCCAGCCCAGCCATCGAGGACTACCTCAAGACGGTGTACGCCCACACCGAGTGGCAGCCCGACCCCATCACGCCGTCGGTGCTCGCGGCCCAGCTCGGTGTCGCCCCGTCGTCGGTGACCGAGATGGTGAAGAAGATGGCTGCGCAGGGGCTCGTGCAGCACGTGCCGTACGGGCCGCTGCGGCTCACCGAGGCGGGCCGGGCGCGCGCGCTCGCGGTCGTGCGGCGGCACCGGCTCATCGAGACCTGGCTCGTCCGCGAGATGGGGTACGCGTGGGACGAGGTGCACGACGAGGCCGAGGTGCTCGAGCACGCGGTCTCCGACCGGTTGCTCGAGGCCGTCGACGCCCGGCTCGGACGCCCCGCGCGCGATCCGCACGGCGATGCCATCCCGGCCGCCGACGGCACGCTCGTGAGCGAGCCGTACACGCGGCTCGACGAGGCGGCCGTGGGTCATGCGAGCCGCGTGATCCGCATCAGCGACCGCGACCCGGCGATCCTGCGCGACCTGGACGACGCGGGGCTCGGCCCCGGCGCGGCCATCGAGGTGACGGATGCCTCGCCCGAGGCGGTTCGTCTGCGCATCGCCGGCGCCGAGACATCCGTCGCGCTGCCGCGCGCCGCAGCCGAGGCGATCTGGGTGAGCGCCGACCCGCTGGTCGAGTAGCGAAGCGTATCGAGACCCGGTGCCCCGGCCTCGAGAGCGGCCCACCAGGGTCTCGATACGCTCGCTGGCGCTCACTACTCGACCAACGGGTCGGGCTGGGGCAGGATGGGCCCCATGGGAGCCGAGCACCCCGACATCGTCCCCACCCTGACCGACGCACAGTGGGACCGCCTGCGGCAGTACGGCACGGCGGTCGACACCCGCGCCGGCGACGTGCTGTTCCGTTCGGGCGAGCGATGGATCGACCTGATCCTGGTCGAGACCGGCGCGGTCGACGTCGTGCGCGATGCGCTCGCCTGGATCGACGAGACGCACATCGCGACGCTCGGCCCGCGCACGTTCGTGGGCGAGCTCGGGCTGCTGAACGGGCAGCGCGCGTTCCTCACCGCACGCGTGGCTGAGCCCGGACGGGTGCGCCGCGTCGACCACGAGTCGCTGCAGCGCATGATGGCGGAGGACGACGAGCTGTGCGATCTCATGCTGCGCACGCTCTGGGCTCGCCGCGAAGAGCTGCGCCGGGGGCCGGCGGCCTGGACGTTGAAGATCGTCGGCTCCGAGCGCGACCGCGACGCGGTCGCGCTGCGCCGGTACGCGGAACGCCTCGAGCTCGTGCACACGTGGTTCGACATCGACCAGCCGGGCGGCGCCGAGTCGATGGCCTCGCACGGGTTCTCCCCCGACGACCTGCCGGTCGCGCTCGTGCAGGGCGAGCCGATCCTGCGTGCCACGCCCGGGCGGCTCGCCGAGGTGCTGGGGCTCGCGTACACGGCCGAAGACGACCAGTCCGTCGACCTCGCGGTCGTCGGGGCCGGTCCCGCGGGGCTCGCCGCGGCGATCTACGGCGCCTCGGAGGGGTTGCGCACGGTGCTGCTCGACTCGGTGGCGCCCGGCGGCCAGTCGGCCGCGACGAGTCGCATCGAGAACTACCTGGGTTTCCCGTTCGGCGTGAGCGGCGACCAGCTCACATCGCAGGCCTCGCTGCAGGCGTTCAAGTTCGGCGTGCGCGTGATCGCGCCGTGTGAGGCGGTGCGGCTCGAGCCGGGCGACGGCGGCGCGCTCGAGATCGCCCTCGCCGACGGCTCGACCGTGCACGCGCGAGCGGTCGTCGTGACGACCGGCGTCGCCTACCGCTCGCTCGACCTCGATCGCTGGAAGGACTTCGAGGGGGCCGGCATCCACTATGCGGCGTCGACGCTCGAGCTGCGGCAGGCCGCCGGGTCCGAGGTCGTGGTCGTCGGGGGCGCGAACTCCGCCGGGCAGGCGGCGCTCGCGCTGGCCGCGAACGGATGCCACGTGCGCCTCGTCGCGCGCTCCGGCGACCTCGGCGCGCAGATGTCGAGCTATCTCACGGACCGGATCGTCGAGGACGCCCGCATCGACGTGCACACCGGCACCCAGGTCGTGGAGTTGCACGGCGGGGAGCGGCTCGACCGCGTGACGCTCGCGGGCGCCGTCGACGGCGCCGTCGAGTGCGCGGCGCTGTTCTGCTTCATCGGCGCCGAGCCCGCGACCGACTGGCTGGGCGCGGTCGAGCGCGACGAGCACGGCTTCGTGCACACGGGCGCCGACGTCATCTCGCTCGGCGATCCGTGGCGGAGTCTCGGGCGCATGCCGTTGCCGTTCGAGACGAGTCTGCCGCGCGTGTTCGCCGCGGGCGATGTGCGGCGGGGCTCGATGAAACGCGTCGCGGCGGCGGTCGGCGAGGGCTCGAGCGCCGTCGCGTCGGTGCACCGGGCGCTGGCTGCGGCCGAGGTGTTCGCGTGACGGGGCTCGCGCCGGCGCCATCGGGCGTGGGCTGCGCGAGCTGTATCGAGGCCGGCGGGTGGTGGTTCCATCTGCGGCGGTGCGTCGAGTGCGGGCACGTCGGCTGTTGCGACTCCTCCCCCGCGCAGCACGCGAGCGCGCACGCGCGTGACACCGGGCACCCGATCGCGGCGTCGTTCGAACCGGGCGAGGGGTGGTTCTGGAACTACGCGACGGGTTCGGCGGCCCGGCCGGTGCCGCTGACGCCGCCGCGCTGGCGCCCCGACGACCAGGAGTGCCCCGGGCCGACCGGCAATGTGCCTGAGGACTGGCGGAGCCTGCTGCACTGAACCCGGCGGTCTCCCGATCCCTCTACGCTGGAACGCATGGAGCGCTTGCGAGGACGTGACGAGGTCGAGGCGTGGCTGACCGACATGGACGGTGTGCTCGTCCACGAGAACCACGCGCTGCCGGGCGCCGCCGAGCTGCTGCAGCAGTGGGAGGACGCGGGCACGCCCTACCTCGTGCTGACGAACAACTCGATCTTCACCGCGCGCGACCTGTCGGCACGGTTGCGCGCCTCGGGCCTGAACGTGCCCGAGGAGCGCATCTGGACCTCGGCGCTCGCGACCGCGGACTTCTTGAAGCAGCAGGTGCCGGGCGGCTCCGCATTCGTCATCGGCGAGGCCGGCATCCTCACGGCGCTGCACGAGGCCGGATTCGTGATGACCGAGACCGACCCCGACTTCGTCGTCGTCGGCGAGACCCGGAACTACTCGTTCGAGGCGATCACGAAGGCGATCCGACTGATCGGCAAGGGTGCGCGTTTCATCGTCACGAACCCCGACGCGACCGGGCCGAGCGCCGAAGGCCCGCTGCCCGCGACGGGCGCGATCGCGGCGCTCATCACCAAGGCGACCGGGCGTGAGCCGTACGTGGTCGGCAAGCCGAACCCCATGATGTTCCGCTCGGCGCTCAACACCATCGGCGCGCACTCCGAGAACACCGCCATGATCGGCGACCGCATGGACACCGACATCGTGGCGGGCATCGAGGCGGGGCTGCACACCATCCTCGTGCTCTCGGGCATCAGCGATCAGCGCGAGCTCGAGAAGTACCCGTTCCGGCCGGACGAGATCCTGAAGGGCGTGCACGAGCTGGTCGCGGCAGAGCCGCGCGAGACGGAGCTGTAGCGGGGGCGCTTGGCGTCAGCTGTACTTGCGCACGGGCTTCGGCGCGAAGTCCGTTGACCTGATCGGAGCACGGGTTGCAGAGTCGGACGGCGGGTACCAGTACTCGCCATCGCCGGCTGCGGGCTTTGCGAGACCGCCTGTTGGTCTCTCCGGAGTGCTCGCTGCTCGCTTGACCACCCCGGTTTCGAGCGCCTCCTTCATCCACCGGCGGGAGTAGTCCTGGAGCGTCTTGACGTTCTGGTTGACACGGCGCAGCTGATCCATCACTCGTCGCTCAGTGGACGCCGCCAGGAGCGGTCTGGTGAGCAAGGGGCCGCGTGCTGCCTCCGATATGGGCCAAGAGTCGCTGATGAGTGTCTTGGTCTCGTTCAATCGCGCATCCTGGAGCCGGGTGGCTTTGCCAATGAGCCTTCGGTCTGACTTGAAGCGATTCTCGATCGCGCCGCGAAGCCCTCCGTCGACCGTCCCGTTGTTGGCGAAGATCCACCGGTCGGTCGCCTTCTTCGTCGAGGAAAGAGCAGCGACCTGTTCGTGCGGAACGAACTGCAGTTTCGACGCGGCTGATTGCAGCTCCACTGCTCGCGGCAGGGTCTTGACCGTGTGCACGAGCGCGATGGCCCCGACGGCGGCGAACGCGATCTCGCCCCAGAACAGCGCCTGGTCGACCTCGGGGTCGATCACCTCGCCGCGCATCGCGGCGTCGATGCGGTAGACCGAGGCGCCGATGGTCACCGCGTCGGCAACCCAGCCGGCGATGCCGAGCATGGTCAACGACCAGCCCCCGGTGAAGACCGCTGCGACCGCCATGCCGACGGCGAATCCCGCGGCCGCAGCGAGCAGAAGGATGTCGAGGGCGGAGTCCGCCTTCGACGCACGCCCGCTCGGGTCGACCATCATGACCGGGTTGAGGTCGGCGTACGCGTAGACGTTCAGCAGATCCTCCTCGTCCATGGTCGTGAAGCGCATGCTGACGGGGTCGTAGGTGCGGACCCGCAGCCACTGCGTGCCGTCGATATGCGTGTACGCGCCCGAGTACTGGAACGGATTGCGGCGGAGCGGATCGGCTTCGGTCTCGGCGATGCCGCGCACCGTGACCTGCCCGTAGTCGCCGTACGCGTAGCGCGTCGTCACCGCGCCGGCGGCGTCGGTGAGTTCCGTGACGCGGCCCAGCGCGTCGTACTCGGCCGCGCGCTCGGTGCCTGCGGCGTCGACCTCGGCGACCACGCCGCCGTGCGCGAGGGAGACGGTCGTCGATGCCGTGGCCTCGACCCCGCTCCCGGCTGCCGAGGTCTCGGTGACCGTCCGCATGCCCGCGACGAGGTCGGTCTCGCGCTGCCAGCGGGTGACGACGGGCGTCTGCGCCGGGTCGCCCGCCGGGTACGCGCGCTGCTCGGAGACGAAGCCGTCGGGCTCGACGGCGAACTCCGTGCGCGCCGTGACCGCGAGCGCCGCCGGGTCGTCGCCGGCCAGGGTCTCGGTCGCGACGATCGCACTGCCTGCGTCGTCGAGTGCGTGCCTGGTCTCGACGATCGATCCGTCGGGCCCGGTCACGCGCTCGCGCACCGCGAGCCCGACGGGCGGTCGGGTCGCGCCAGGCGCCGCTGGCGCGTACTCGGTCTCGGTGACGGTGCCGTCCACGTCGACCTCGCGGACGGCGCGCCCGTCGGCGTCGAAGTAGGTCACGATGCCGCCGAGCTCGGCCAGCGTGTAGGCGTAGCCGATCTCGCCGGCCGCCCCGTCGGCACGGGCTTCGAGCACCCCGCCGGGTGTGACGTCGAACCGCAGATCGCCGACGCCATACCCGGCGAGCCCTGAGGCCTGGGTGTCGTCGGCCTCGTGCACGCCGCCTGACGGCATCGCGACCGTGACCCCGCCGCGCACGCCGATGCGCGTGAGCCCGACGCCCCACCCGGGCCCGAAGCCGGTCAGGTCGCCGCCCGCGACCGCTCGCGAGCTCCAGGCCAAGCCGAGATCGGCGACGGGGACCGAGAGCTGCACCGAGCCGTCGCGCTCGTCGATCAGCGCCTCGCTCGCGTCGCCGACGCCGAACCCGCCGACCACGGACGACTCGCCGCCCCCTTCGGCGGCCGAGGCCGACGTGAGCCCGCCGGCGACGATCGCGACGCTGACCAGCGCGCCCAACAGGGCCGAATCGAGAGCGCGGGATCGCAGTGACATCGGGACTTCCCCTCACGCTCGACACGGTCGGGAAAGTATATCACTATGTCAGTAGGCAGGGCGTCCGGCTTCACGACGACGGCAGCTCCAGCTCCTGCCCCGCGTCCCACGGCTCGCTCCAGCCGAGCCGGTCGAAGAGCCGGTCGAGCAGCAGCCCGGTGAACCCCCAGACGAGCCGGCGGGCACCGCCCGCCTCGACGAGGAACGCGGGGCCGCGCCAGTCGCGCCCATCGCGCCGGATCACCGACGTGTACCGGTTGCCCGGGTCGAGGAGGTCGGCCACCGGCGCCCGGAACACGCCCGCCGACTCGGCCACGTCGACGACCCGCACGGGCGACGGCACCGCCCACCAGCCGAGCACCGGGGTCACGACGTGACCCGAGAACGGCAGCGGGACCTGGCGCAGGCTGCCCAGCACCTCGACCCCTTCGGGGTCGAGCCCGGTCTCCTCGGTCGCCTCACGGAGCGCCGCATCGACCGGCCCGCGGTCCCCGGGGTCGACCCGCCCGCCGGGGAAGGCCACCTGGCCGGCGTGCGCGCGCAGCGTGGTCGCTCGCGCGAGCAGCAGCACGTCGAGGTCGGCCGAGACCGCGCTCGCCTGCGCGTCCCGCGCACTCTCGACCCGGTCGAGCACCCCGAAGAGCATGAGCACGGCCGCGGCCCGCGGCTCGACCCCGTCGGGCCAGTCCGTCTCCTGCCAGTCGGCGAGCAACCCCGGATCGCGGGCGACCGCCGCGAGCTGCTCCCTCGCCGCGCCCGCGCGCGTCACCTCGGCCGAACCCATGTCACGACGCTACCGGCGAGCACCGTCACCGCCGAACCCCCGCTCAGGCCGGCGCGTGGCGCGCAGGCCGCGTCAGCCCGCGTCAGCCCGCGTCAGGCCGCGTCAGACCGCGTCAGCCCGTCGGCCCGGGACCCTGCAACGACCCGGTGAGCGGCTCGCCGCTCGCACGATTCACGAAGCAGTAGTAGGTGCGCTCCCCGTCGGCCCACTGTTCCTCGGTGACGGGATAGGACCCCTGCACCTGCAGGTCGTCGATGCCCGCGGCCGCGCCGACCTCGATGACGCCGGGCGCGGTGCACAGGAGGTTCATGCGCGAGCCGATCTCGGCCTCGCCCGGGAACGGCGCCGCGGCATCCTCGGCGAGCACGCCGCGGTAGACGAGCTGCGCGGCGTGCGGCGCCGCGCAGTCGACGACCGAGAACTCCTCGGCCCACACGGAGGTGAACCCGTCGAGGCACTCGCCGCCGAACAGCGTGTCCCACGCGTGGACGCCCGCGGGCTGCGGGCCGGTCGGCTCGGGGGCCGGCTCGGGAGTCGGCTCGGCGGATGCGGGGGTCGTCGCGACGGGCGTCTCCGCTGCGCCACCGCCGGCCAGCTGCGTGCCGAGGAAGTACAGCCCGGCGAGCACCAGGGCGACGACCAGGCCGCCCCAAGTCGGAGGCCAAGCGGTCTTAGAAAGACAAATCAGGATTCCAACTCCTTGGCTCACAGAACGACATGGCTACGATCCG